>CAZHZT010000132.1:0-15749 GCA_964537285.1 uncultured Saprospiraceae bacterium
GATCGCTGTATTCGCAGGAGCAGAAGGCGCCGGATGCCTGCCCGCCGTCGGGGCGAACGCCGCAAAGGGCTTCGGGGACTTCGACCTCGATCGATCGCATGGTGCCGCCATCTTCCGTAATGGTCACCACCTGTACGCCTCCGCCGATACCCGAGTGATTAAAGGGGCCGAGTTTGAGGGGTAGATCTGAAGTGGGATCTATATCATCTTCGGTATAAGGGCCCGCTACGATATCTACCGTCCCGGAAGCGTTATCGATCGTAGTGATTTCTATATAATAGGTATAGGGCGCTACCTGAGTAGGGGTTTCATCCGAGCAAGAGGCCTGGGCTGTAGCTGTGATCGGGGGAACAGGTAATTGAAAACCAACCAAACCCAATTGTTCAGTCGTGCCATCATTTGATGTAGTATGATCGTCATCACCCACAATGAAAATCACATGCCCAATAGGCTGATCCGCAGAAACCGTTACAAATGCTGTAGTCTCACTGCCCCAATATCCTGTGCTGTTATTATTATCTGACGGACCTGAAGGTGATCCTGAAGGTTCTGTTACGGTATAGTTGGTACCGTTTTGAACATTTCCATTATACACGATTTCCTGCTCGCCATTGATCATCAGATTTCCCGCTACATCATAGACCAAAATATGAGCGACCGTCCCATTATTGGGACGAGATTCTAAATCGCCGATAAATATCCCGAACTCAGTAATATCCGTTACGCTATTTGTAAAATCTAATTCGATTCCATTAAGCCCTCCACAAGAAACAGAATTTAAACCTGTAGATAGGCGCGCAACAGAAGGAAATGGGTTTGGCGCACCGGCCTGAATAGAATTGGCAGTTCCAATCGTTGAAGTTCCTGATGCGACATCGGTAAAGTCAGTCAGTGCAGGAGCGCTTAATGGATCGCCGGGGCCCATTGCCGAGCTTGCACATACGATCTGCCAATCCACTTGATAACTACTACCAGAAAATGAAAACATCGAAGTTCCCGACATATCATTGTTTGTTGCCCCGGAAAAAATATCTGAAGTCATCTCCGAGATTACTCCGCCTGAAAGGGAAGCCGCCCAGGAATCATCTAAAGCAGCTGCTGCCGTTATACCTGTGGTGTTATTTCCGAATGCCTCGTCGGAGATGGTAACCGTTGCTGTTTGGCCCATAACAACAGTATGGGCAGCCAACAGGCCGAGAAGGATAAAAAGGTTACCCCAAAAGGAAGCCTGGAGCAAAGAGGTAGATCTTTGTTTCATCAGATTCATGTTACTTGTTTGCTTAAGGAAAAAAAGCTTCATGGATTCCACCATACCAAGAGTGGTAAATGATAGAATTGAATAGAAAGCCTGGAGGTTCGCGTAATTTTTTTTCACGGGACGAATGTATTTTCGTTAACTGAAATAATTTTATTCGGATCTATTATATGGAAGATGCTAGTACGGGAAGGCAACTGTCTTGTTCAATCATACCCACCAAAACCTGCATCCAACATGTCAATATAGCGCATCCTTAAATGCACCAATTTTTTACCCTTCATCTTTAATTATCTTTAAAGTGAATGATAAAAATCAGTGATCCAAGGAGAAGAATAAAAGGATCGCCTACCTTGGAACAGTTCTTTTCGCTAAGCAAAAAAGAAACTACTCTTCAGTCATTCGATCGCTCGAATCTGTACGGTTTTGGGAATAACAAATTGAATTTGAGTGGCTTATAATTGCTAGTTGATACAACAAATACTTTCTAAGCATAGAAAATACCTGCATTTTTATACGGTTTGGGATGATTTCAATAGCAAATATAAAAAATTAACTTATTGGTTCAAGCTTTTTTTTTCTTAAACCTCTGCTCAAATTTAGCTGAAAATTTTATGTAAACTCAATACCAAGGGATTATATCACTTAATTAGCATAAATTTCACATGAGCATGTAGTTTTGTAGAGACAATAGTTTATAAAGAGGCAAATTGCATTTGCCTCTTTATAAACTATTGTCTCTGTCCTGTTTAATTACCATCCCAGGGGAAGTTCCCGCAGTCTACTTTCAGTACGGTAATAGTCACCTGATCGCTCACTTCATCACATTCGCCGGCAGGGCCTACCGTGAGTGTGAGCGTCACACTGCCGTTGAGGGCATCCTGGGTGCCGGGCTGATAACTAAAAGCATTATTGAAGGGCACATCCATATTGCCGAGGTCCGCCGCGGCTGCGCTGAAGAACGTCCCGTCGCCGGAGGTATTCCATACAGCGGTAGCTTCCTGCGAAGCGGGCGTTACCGAGGGGCTGATGCTGGATAGCAGCAGTTCTCCCGTACCACATACTGTAGCCGGAGTACCGGCTTCGGCGTCGAGTATACAGAAGACGCCCATATCGAGGCTAAGGTCGGCCTGGCCGGAGGTCAGGGCAGGCGTAGCGACGGTTTGGCCAGAGGTTGTACTGGCATCGGAGTCCGCATCATTCGATACATTGCCATCCACATCCTGGGTGGTGACGGCATATATGTCCGGTATATCTGTCAGGTCAAAGATCACATAATAGCTGCCGGGGGGCAGGTCATCAAATTGGTACATACCGCCGCCAGCCGTTGTCTGGGTGGCAGTGTAGGCATTCCCCTGCAAGTCCTGAGTCACGGGCATATTGGTAGCGGCATCGTAGATGGTGACGTCCACGTCGTCGAGGCCGGGTTCGCCGACATCCTGCAGGCCGTCGTTGTCGAGATCGATCCAGACAAAGTCCCCGACGCTTACCGGACCAACGAAGCCAAAGTCAACGGTCATGTTGGCGGAATTATCATCCAGGATTCCGGAATAAGCGCCCTGGCCGGCTTCATTTTCGGGCTCGCCGCCCACGGTCAGTTCGATGACGGTAGATATAACCCCGCCACTGAACAGGGTATTCTGGCCATTTTCATCTGCATTATCGTCCTGATCGTTGTCCGTACCTTCGGGGCTGGATCCCGTCAGTCCTTCCAGTGGCTGGCCGCTTGTAAAGTTGTTGGCGGTAATCAATACCTTGTAATTTCCGGGCGGCAGGTTATCAAATTCATAGAAACCACCGCCGGACGTGGTGACGATGTAATCCTGCATACCGATAATATTGGGATTATCTACGGGCATGTTATTGTCATCGAGCAGTTGGACTTCCACACCATCTATGCCTGAATCTACTCCGGTATCAAACAAGCCATTGTTGTTGGCATCGAGGAAGACGAGGTTACCCAAGGCTACGGTAGAAGGAGCTTCTACCTGTATGAGATAATCTTCGACTTCACCGTCAGCGGCAGGGCCCTGCCATGGTTCGTAAGTCATCAAACGCCCTGCATCGTTCAGGTCATCGGTGGTTAAGCGCAGGCGAACGCCCAAGTCTTGCCCGGTAGTGGCGCCAATAGGCACCATGACCATTAGCGGGATATTCGCATTGACAGAATTATTCGGAACCGGCGCTGTGACGATCTCATCGGGATCGTCAAAGTCGCCGTCGCCGTTCCAATCGAAGAAGGCGTAAAGTGTTGCATCATCCATGGAAACGGTACCGCTGTTGGTGGCGGTAACATTTACGATGACGGTCTGGCCCGCCTCAAAAGTCGGGAAGGTAGCGATACCGTCTTCGTCATCCGGCAAATCGGTATTATCGTCGCCATTAGCATTGGCGGAAGGATTGCCGTCGTCTTCATCATCTACGGTAGCGCCGATGAGCAGGCCGTTGATGATACCGTGGCTGGGGCCAACGCCTTCCCCGCCATCGTCCGTCATATCGGTTGGATAAGGGCCCGGGTTGACGGAGCCTGCATCGGGCAGGTCGCCCCAGTCGTAGCAAAGTTCCGTCTGTACAGGTACGGGACAGCAGAGGCTAACATCGCAGCCACTGGCATCTTCAGCCGTGTAGTAATAAGCGTCGGAGCCATCTGCCATACCTTCGGTATTGGCGTCGATATTGACGCTCTGCATACCTGCAAAGGCCAGTATCTCAGTATCATCAGCGGTATCATCGGTGCCATTGGTGGCGAACCACCGGATGTTAGTGAGGCCGGGATCAGCTTCCAGGGTAACAGAACCGGAGCCATGTGCACAGACCAGGGAGGGCGTCTGAAGCGGGCAAACCACTACAAAGGCAACATCATGATCATCTTCATCGCCTACGGCGCCATCCTGGTTGAATTCATCATCGATCAGGAGTGGATCGGTTTCACCGGGTTGGTCGCCATTGGTGGCTGAAGGAGTACTGTCTTCATCATCGCCGTCATCTACACTGATCTCGGCAGTATTGGTAAGTATGGGGCCGCTAAAGCCTCCATCGATGGTCAATTCAATATCAAAGCTGACGTCATCGCCGGGCGCCAGGGCATCGAGGGCGAAGGTACCGTCTCCATTATTGGTCAGCATCACGGTATTGCCCAGTGTGGAGGTTAGGTTGGCATTATTTGGTGTGCTATTTGTGCCCGAATAGGTGGCATCGCCGGCCGGAATGTAATCCGTGATTTGGATACCGGCTGCGGGGATGGTTCCCTGATTGTATACCGTGATGGTAAAGACTACATTATCACCGGGGGCCAGTATGTTTGGCGTACTGCTTGCCGGCATTTTCACCAGGGCCAGGTCATAAGACTGCTGCAAGCCCATATCGAAGGTATGATTGGAGAAGCCGGTCGCGCCGGTATTTACGGAGATAGCCGGGTAACCAAGCCAACTGAAAGCATTATTGTTTTCAAATTCAGCATCCGAATCGTTGTTTTCGGGGATAGCCCCATTACCGGAATTGGCTGTAGTCAGCTGGTAATCGACTCCGTTCGCTGAGAGGAAACTAGTTCCGGTATCAAATTGATCGGCAGCACCACCACCAGTATCTCCATCAGTACCAAATACTACGTAGTATTGGGTGTTGGCCATGATGGCATCCCCTGTGTTTTCCCAGGTTTCGCCGGTGGTTCCATCGCCGGTAAAGGTATAATTTCCATTTGCGTCTGTGGTAGTAGTTGCGAGTAAGGTGCCGGAATCATCAAAGAGCGCTACTTGTACGTTAGCTACTCCGCCTTCACTAGGGTCCTGTACCCCATCCTTGTCCGTATCCACAAAAACGCGGTTACCGATTTGAAGCGGTGGACTGGCATCATAGAAAAGTTGAATATCTCCAAAAGAAATGGCCTTACCGAAGGTAGCGCCACGCCCTCCGGCATCACGCCCGAAGATCTGGTAGGACCAGGTCCGGCTTCCATCAATATTGCTTAACCCGATGGCGCCACCTGCGCGGTATTCACTTGCCGGGTCAAAAACGACGGTGGCGATTTCCGCTTCGCAGGGTACCAACATGAGTGAACCACCCGTGATTTCCTGGTGCGTACCGGAGTTTTTGTTCCCGCTTAGGCGATACATATCCTGCCAGTAGAATTCCCCGCCGCCGGGGCCTTGAGCCGGATTGGAGTTTTGCCCGCTGGTGGTCTGATTGCCATCCACCGTATTGGCGTTGGCATTATTTTCCAGCGTGAGTACACCGTTTATGCGAGAGATACGCAAGATATCGCCACCTGCAACACCTTCGTAAACGTCGGTATCATTTGTAGCAAAATTAGTGCTGTAATTATTGTTACCGATCTGCCAGCCAAAGCGGTCAGCAATACCCACAACGATGGAACCATCGGCATCAAATTCAATATCGGAAAATACAGGTTGAGGGGCCGCCGTTTGTCCATATGGCCCGTTATCGGGTGTTGGAAGGTGTGCATAAGGCGTATTGGCAGCTCCGATATCATTCCAATCGGAGAGCCAGGGGTTCCATTCACCTTCGAATATCCGGCTACCTTGTTTAGAGAGATACCCTCTGTCATAATCCAGCGGGAAACTAAACACTTCCGACCAATTGCCCACAGCCCCATTAGGGTCATGAGAATAAATATAGGCCACCAGATCGTCGCGCGTACCGCCAGCCAACTCCGCGGTACACACCCCGCCGATGTATAGCTTTCCATCAAAAAACTCAACGGCCCAGGCACGGAAGACACCATTAGAACAACCAGGGTCTGGCAAAGAATGTACGGTAATATCACTCGCCATAGTAGGCGCAGCGCCATTGGGGCCTAGTTGTATTTCATAAACTTCACGGGTATGGAGATTGACGGTCCAAAGTACATTCTGTTCTTCATCAAAGTCCAAATCGCCCATAGCCATTTTACCCACCAGGTCAAAGGCTAAGGGGTCATAGCTAGGATCAGTAGGATTACCAGGAAGTGCCGGGTTATTGAGATCCGTACCCCTTGGGTCCGTACCAAAGTCGAAGTTAAAAGTGGGGTCGTCTAAATCAACGAATGTAGTTGTAGTTACCGTTGAAGGCGGATTCGAAAGATCGGTAAGATCCAGGGCGTAAATCGCTCCCGGGCCACCTAGTCCAAAGCCAGAATGTCGGCGCATAAAGGCGGAAAGGTAAAGGGTAAAGGTAGGATCTACATTGCGTACAGCAGTTCCCCAGGTCGTACCGGTAGGGTTACCTTGAGCAAGGTAAACATTATCGCCCTGAGTATTAGAGGGTGGATAGGGGAACTGCACTACCCAGTTTTCATTAGCCACATCTCCCACCAAAGGATCTCCAGATACATAACATGGGGTAATCATAGTGCGGTCGGCACTCATATCGCAATAGTCGTCCGGAGCGAGGAAACCGGCATCTATGTTGCAATCACCCGATGACCAGAACTGCACTGTTGTCCCGGAGGTAGCAAAAGCCGAGGCATAGCGATCATTCAAACTCGGGTCAAACTCTATGCGGTAAGGACCAGCGCCCAAGCCCGATGTACTCCACTGCCCTAAAGTATTAGTATAGGTTGAATAAACCTCTGCATCATTATCATCATATACATATACTCTGATATTCGGTAAGCCTGCTTCATTTGGCGTATCGCGCACACCATCCAGATCAAAATCCTGAAAAACAACCCCGCCCAAGCCGGAGCTACAAGCATCTGTATCGGCGATTAAGTGAATTTCCCGCGCTGAGGCGCAAACCGGATTGGACTGGAAAGCTATGCGCACCGGCACATCAAAGGCAGGCGTTGCAAAAGAGCCTACTGTTGCATTACCGCTGCCCGCTAGGGTCGTCGTATTGAAGGTGGTACTCATGCTGCCTACTTCTACTGTTATCACATCCGTACCGGAATTATCCCAGCTAAAGTTAACGATAACATCAAAGCTGGTTTCTCCGGTATTGGCATCAAACGTACGATTTACCGTAATGTCGTCGATATTAAGATCACAGGCAAAAGCATAGAGGGCCGGGTCATGATCATCTTCATCGGTGGCGGCCACTCCGTCACCCGCAGTACCAGTTCCATCACCACCAATGAAGTTATCGTTGGCACTGCCGGCAAGACCACCGGCATCGTTGGTTTCGTCTGCACCACCAGAATCCAAAGTCGCTACTTGTGAATCCACATCGTTATTACCTCCACCAATATTATTGAAAGAAAAGATTTCTGCAAAGGTAAGGATGGAAGCTGCACTACTGACCACGTTAAAGGTGACGTCAATGGTAGTGTTGCTTCCGGCAGTAAGCGATGGAATAAGCGGATTCAGGGTAACTTGCCCGGCAGCTAAAGCCCCCCAATTGACATCGTTAAGGCTTAGCACCGTATTATCAAAATAATGTACAACTTGGATATTGGTGGCATCCTCTGTTCCCTGATTATAGATCGTCATGCGCAGGGTAATCTGGTCGCCATTATCGATGGATCCAATGGTGCCGGCATCTGAGAAGTTCTGCACTTCATTGGTCAGCGCCAGGTCGAAGAGAGGATTGATCGTGATCAGGGCGATATCGTGATCGTCTTCATCTTCACTGGCATTAGGTGGCGTCGTGCTTTTGCCGTTACCATCGATTTCATCATCGACCAGGTCTGTATTTTCACCAGCTGTATTGCCATTCGTGGTATCAAAGTCCGAGTCAACATCCATGGTAATGGTACCGGAGGCGTTCGCAGCCGTGGAAATTTCTGCGGCATTGGTAACGGAGGCTTGTGCACCTGAGTTATCTATTTCGATGTTCATCAGTATAGCTACTTCATCGCCGGCCGGAAGGCCATTTGTCAGGATAAATTCACCGGTGCTGGAAAGGTTATCCGTTATGTTGATGGTATTGCCCAACAAAGAAGTATAGCTTCCACTGGTCAAGGCAGCCGTAGTCTGATCCAATTGAGTGGGGATATAATCAATCACAGTGATTGAGGTAGCATCAACAGTCCCCTGATTAAAGATGGTAATAACAAACTGAACGACATCTCCGTCGGTACGCAAGCCATCCAAATCATTATCCGTAAAGCCGACAAATTCCTTGCGCAGGGCCAGGTCGAAGGTTTGGGTAACCGGTACGTCCACGCAATCGTGATCATCTTCATCCCCTGCCCCGCTGCAATTTTCACCATTGGTGGAATCGGGGGTGGAATCGCTATCAGTTCCACCGGTAGCCGCCGTAATTTCCGCCCTATTTTCAATTAACGTACCCGTATAATCCGCATTGATCAGAAAGGAAATCAGCACGGTTTCTGAATTGCCAGCCATGATGGAAGCAATAGGCGTATTCAGGGTAGCCGTACTGGCCGCGCCCGTTGCCACCTGGGTCCAGTTGCCGGAAGCCAGGGTCAGTTCCGAATCGTTAAAATAATCGATAAGAGCAATATTAGTAGCATCTATAACGCCCACATTGTTGATCTGGATTTCGAAAGTAACCGTTTCACCGGGCGAGTAGGTGGTGAGGCCGTCGGCGTTAAAGTCTTCAGCGGGAGTTTGTTCGAGAAGGGTTTTGGAAAGGGCAAGGTCGAAGCCTGCACATTGCACACGCACAGCGACCAAAGAAGATCCATCATTTTCATCATCTAAATTCCAGGACAAAGTGACATTTCCTCCTGTGCCAGGCTTTATCACCCCACCTCCAGTGATACCGTCATCTTCGAATGTTCCTTCAAACTCATCCCATAATTCAGTCTGAGAACCTGTAGTAAAGCTTGTAATGGGCCTGGCATCGTCATGTGCGATTACCCCAAAGACGACATCATCTGAAGGAACACTATTTACGGTTATCTCGGAAGGAGAAGTTCCATCGGTGTTCGCAGTGGCAGGAGTTACCAGGGGAGTGGATTGATTTACTCCTTCCAATGTGGTCACCCCTACGACAAAGGCATCCTCGGCATCTGCTCCAGATACGTTTATTGTAACGGTTCCTGTTCCACTCGCCGGATTTACCAGTTGCCAAATTTGAGCCTGCGCTTCTCCGCTGGTAGTGCCTGCAGGATTCACCAAGGTCAATGTCTGAGCAGGCGTCCCATAAGTTACTCCCGTAATATTTGCTGTTCCACCATCATCTTGTTCGATAGATATGCCGACCAGCATCAGGCGGTTGTTTCCCGTACCGGTAGTGTGGTTAAGTGTTATAGAAGAAACAGCTCCCGAAGCTGTGGTGGTAGAGGTTGCATCGACGCTGATGCAGCTGAAACTTACTCCTCCAACTGAGTAATGTACCGTAATCTGCACCTGATTGATCTGCCCCTGTTGAGCACCGCCGGTACCGCCAAAATCCTCTATTGCAATTCGGAGGCCAAAACCGGAGGCTTCAATCTCTGCCTCTGTCCACGTGGTCATCCATAGGTCTGTACTTCCACCGTAAGAAGCAGTCACATCGGAGTTAATCCAACCTGTAGTAGAAGCTTTGTTTTGACCTACCGGGTTTCCAGCTTTTAACAGCTGGATAGTATTATCCCTAATATCTCTATTGTTGGCAGTCTTTTGCCTTTCAATTTCAACGACGATACCATTTATAGTTGCACCGGCTGGGAGGTTAAAATTAAAACCGGTTAGATCCAAAAATTGGGTGGGGTCGCCGGGGGGGGTCATAGAGGTAGGAGCAATAGCCGAAATGCGGTTACCATCTGAACTGCTTAGATTAGAAGCTGTAAGCGGAGACCAAGGATTGCCACTACCATTCGAGGCAACGGTTCCAGCGGTTTCTGTCGCTGACTGTGCCTGCAGACTTATAAAAGTGCTTAACAGTAGAAAAAACACAAGTCCTAGCTGGCATGAAACCAACGATACATGTTTATTTATAATGTAAAAAGATTGCATAACGGACGATATTTTTAATTTTTTTTCTCAATTTATTTTTGTGCAAACCCCATTAATTCTCCGTAACCGACACGCCCGCGCAACTCGGCATTGGGCAACGCATGACCTGGATCAGGTAATCCTGCACTTCACCATCTACTGCCAGCCCGCCAGGGTTGGCCGCAGCGGGATCGGAGCTAAGGCGAAAGCGCGCACCGAGGTCAGTGCCGGCCACGGCATTAGCCGGCACCGTGAGGTTGATGTTTATGCTGCCGGAAGCGTTGGCCGGTTCGGAGCCTGTTTCGTTGGCATCGCTAAAGTCGCCGTCATTATTCCAGTCGATAAAGTAATAAAGGGTGGCGTTGTTCCCGGTGGAATTAACGACTTCGACCACAATGGTTGCTGCTTGCCCTGCATTTAAGTTGGCGGGGAAAGAGACGCCATCCTCATCGCCGCCATCGCCAGTGGCGGTACCATCGGGTTGGCCGTCGGCTTCTGCATCGACATCGGAGCCGATGAGTAAGCCGCTTATTATGGTGTGGCTGGGGCCAATGCCTTCGCCGCCATTTGTATTATTGGTGGGGTAAGAATCCGTCGTTCCGTCGTCGAAGTCGGGCAGGTCGCCCCAATCGGCGGCGCCGCAATCTTGTACGCTTAAGGTGGCCAAACTGCTGGTGACGGAGCAGACATCCATTCCGGCTGTCTCGGTAATCACCACCCGATAATTATAGGTATTGGGGCTTGCGCTGTTTCCCACGGTGATATTCAGGGTAGGCTGATCGGCATTAGCGTAGGTAATATCCGGAGGCACGTTATTGGATACAGAGGCGAAGCCGCCGTTATCGTACTGCCAGTCGTAGCTTAAGACGCCTCCATTTCCCGGAGTAGCGCTAACGGAGAGTTGAACGGTGGAGCCATCGGGGCAACTGGCCGCATTGCCCGGTTGCGCACTTATGGTAGGGTTTGGATTAACGGTAAGCGTTGCTTGCCCGTCCATATTTTGCGAACAAGTGGTGGTGGTATTGGTCGCTACCACTCGATAAGTGCCCTCATCGGTTTGTGCCGGGAAGCTGATTCCAGCTCCTGTTCCTGCTACCACTACGCCGGTTGCCGTACCGTCCCTGTACAATTCATAATTTACTCCGGCGTCAGAATTATTTAAACTTATGGTAATGCTTGGGGTTGGAGAGTCGCTTTCACAAGCTGTCACATCGCTGGTAGTTACATCGTATACATTTGGCGTAGAAGCCGGATCAATAGCTGCAAAATTATCCAGAATAATATCCGCCTCATTGCCTGTGGTGTTTACGCGCAGGCTAATCGCCGTAATGGCTGCGATATCGGCTGCACCAGAGAGCGCCGGACTATTGAATACAAACTGTGTAGGCGCATTTACATTTGCCGAGATAGTGGTTCCGGCTGTTTGTGTTGCTCCGGTATCATCGTACAGCGTCAGTTCCAGGTCGACCGACGGATTCACATCGGCACTGACCACTTCGATCACAAAGGTCTTGCCCGTGAAATCCATAGCACCGAAGCCGGGGTTTTCGTCGACGGTTGAAGCATTGACATCATCTGTGCCGTCGTAGGTGATGATGAAATCACCATTTACATCTCCTTCTTCAGAGATAGAAAGTGTGCCAGCTCCTATAGATGCTCTTGCATCAGCAGAACCCCCAGGCCCTGATGTATATTCAACGAATATTTCTCTTTCATCTCCTATTGGGTTTCCAAACGTACAAAAATCAGAATTTGGGGTCGACCCAGCATTTGATTCAACCAAACAATCATCCATTCCTGTATCAAAATCATCGATCACCATATTGGGGCAGAGGTCAATTTGGAGCAAACCGATCTCGATATCTCCTAGTGCGAGGCCTTTTTGACCTAGAGAAGGAGGGAAGGGATCGTTTACTAATATTTGCACGTCTATTTGAGAGGTTATTTCAATTGGAGGCGAAGTAGTTAGATCCACGACCACAAGGCCGTTATTGTTGGCGCCTTCGGGATCCACTGTGGGGCCGATAAATTCATTGGAGCCTGATAAATGGGCGATAGCGCCCAGAGCCGCTTTATCTTCCGGTTGCGACATTACATCACCATAAGCGGTAAAACTGGCATTGCTCCAGCCCATACCGGAAGGGCTAAATTGCAATACATCCCCTGCCGGGCGGCCACTTTCATCGGTACCCGTTCCACCGGGAGGCGTTTGAAAGGTACCCGTTTGCATCCCCCAGCGATCCATTACACCAACTAATAAATCGCCATTATCCAGAAATTCCAGATCACTCAAAATCGGTTGGGGGTAATGGTCGAAAGGATCATTTTCCATGTAATTAAGCATACTACCCGTAGCCAGGTCAATCCAGGGGTTGAAGGTAGTCACATCTCCGCCCAGGCCGGCAGGAGGAGTAGGTGTAGCACCAGAGAGTGTGGTAGGTCCTCTCAAGAAATCCAGATCAAACATCAGGCGCGTAGTGAACATGCCCGTACCAGTGTTCAATTCAAATACATAGCCATCAAGGTCGGAGCGAGCACCACTATTTTCACCGGAAGTAACCGCAGAAATAAAAACAGCGCCGTCCGATTCTCTGATGCCGATACCCCAGGGCCTAAGCACTCCGTTGGTCGGAGTTACTCCCGTTGTTGCCGGGCTAATGTCCCATACCCCGGTTACAGCTGGAGAAGATTCATTGGAGACATCTATACGAATTAACTGTGGAAAGGTCGTTGTTCCATTACCATTCAGGTTGATGGCATATAAAGTAGAATTATCTTCTGTAAGGTCAATATCGCCAATCCCGATTTTACCTACGGCATCGAAGGCCCCCTGATCGCCATTAGGGCTTGGCTCTGTATTTATTCCATTTGTAGGCGAAAGGCCGGTATGCGGATCCGCACCTGTATTGATGGTACTAGACATAAAACTTAGCCCGTCAAGGTCGATTAGCAGAGTAGGTGCAGAGGTTCTCACTCCAGCATTATCAACTTCTGAACCTATTCTATAGATTGCTCCGGTGCCTTCCGGCCCAACAGCGGAGTGCCGCTTGATGGTAGCTGCCGTATAGAAATTCCCGGTATTATTATTAAAAGCCGTACCCCAGGTAGAGCCGATTTCTTCAGCATACGCCATGTGGTACACATCTGACGGTCCGCCCAGAGAAGATGTGCCCATTCCGGGATCATACATTACGATGACAAAGGCGTCATAGCCCAAAGCCGGATCGCCTGTACTCATATCGGAATGTCGACCATCTCCGGCAACGTAGCAGGGAATACCAATCACCGGCTCATTGGATACCTGAGCATTGGAAAAATTGTAGAAAACCAGTAACAGGCTCAATGCTAGCCAGGCTTTATGCCAAATTGCTGCTGAGCGGTTCAATAGTCTTAGAAGGAAAGAAGTCTTTCTCATTTTCATAGGATATTTTCTATTTCAAAGAAGTTCGTTGTTTACTTAAAAAAAACAATAAAAGGCCTGCTTAAAATTTTGAAGCTCTTTGATTCAAGCTATAGTTTTCACAATACAAAAGAAGTGCCCCTCCTAAAGCCTACTTTGATAAAGTAAATGCATAGGAATGGCTCGTTTGCAAATTGCAAAAGAAGTGCCCCTCCTAAAGCCTACTTTGATAAAGTAAATGCATAGGAATGGCTCGTTTGCAAATTGCAAAAGCTTATTTTGGTCTTACTGTCTATTGAGTGGCTTTGCTAAACTAAAAAAACAGTTTATCAATTGGTTTAATGTAATATCAAACCGGTAATTGGGAAGTATGGTAAATTAATTTTAGTGAGGAAGTTGTTGAAAATAGTTAACCTTCCTTCTAGTTTGGAGCAAAATTAAGTTTTTTTTACATGAAAATGTAAGAATGGTTATTTTTTTTTTGAATGCCTCGAAAGGATTAGAAAAAGTTGCATTTTAAGGGATAAACGGTTTAACCGTTTCTCGTTCCCCGTTCCCCGTTAACCGTTAACCGTAGGTAATCGTCAATACAACATCCTAAGTATTAAACCAAAGGTTCTTCCATCCAACCACTTACCCCTTTTTCATCCTTTCCAAAGCTTATTCCCAGCAAAACGACCTCTCTCCCATCATGTCGATAAGGCTCGGCATATTTTTTCGTCCGAATTTGCCGGATGGCTTCTTCCGGCTTTTTATCGTATTTAAATTCAATGACGTAGATGCGTTCCTTTGTTTTGACTACTGCATCCAGGATGCCATCGCCTACCGATACTTCGCTGTCGATGTAGAAGCCCATTAGGCTTAAGGCGATGTACACAATCGCATGATAAGCAGCTTCGTTGCGCTGGCGAAAGATTTTTTCGGGAATGGCCGCAAAAAGGCTATTCAGAATTGAAATAAACAATGCCGTATCTCCTTTTTCAAGGGCTGCTCTTAATTTAAGTACATTCGGGGCTGCATCCCCTCTACTTTTATAAATATAGGCTCCGAGCAAGTATTGCATCAAGGAATCCTGGACTTCTTTATTTGGATATCCGAGTACAAAAACATTGTACTCAACCTGCTCCTTTATGGTTAGATAGCCGGTTTGAAATAAAATACTCCGGTAATCCGGATTTTCGATATCGAAAAAATCCAGTAAAGCCACTCCAACCATTTCATCATCCAGCTTAAAATAATAATGCTTCTTCAGCAAATCAACCAGAAAAGTGGGTGTTCCCGTAGAAAACCAAAAGTTTTGAAACTGCCTTTCCTCAAAAAAATTGAGGATAGAAAATGGATTGTACAGGCGGTCTTTGCCCGTCCAGTTATATCCATTGTACCAGTTTTTAATCATTTCCAGCAAGCGCTCCTCATCCATTTCTAGCTCTCTAGCTGTTGGTTCGATTCGGTCGTTAAAGTAGTACACTAATTCAGCTTGAGAGTAACCCGCTATATTGTTGTAATTTTTGGAAAGAGTGATATCCCTTAGGTTATTCAAATCCGAAAAAACCGAGACTTTGCTAAACTTAGAAACCCCCGTTAAGAACATAAACCTTATATAAGGATCTGCGCTTTTGATGATCGAGTAAAAGTTTCTCAAAATCGAAAGATTCTCAGCAGCTTCCTGAGGTCTTTCCACATAGTCGATAATGGGTTTGTCGTATTCGTCAATCAGCAGCACTACTTTAGCCTTTTCACTTACCCGCATGATCAGTTCCCTCAATCGAAGGGATAGGCTTTCTTCGCTTAAAGCCACATCAAAGCGCCTGGCATTTTCATCAATCGCTTTTATTAAGCCTTCTTTCAGACCAATTTCCTTGTAAGCGATTTCATTAAAAGCAAAGTATAAAACCGGATTTTTTTGCCCCCAATCCCAGTGTTTTTCAATCCATAGGCCCTCAAATAGTGCTTTACTGCCCAGGAAAAGCTCCTTCAGCGTGGATGTCAAAAGGGATTTTCCAAAGCGCCTTGGGCGGGAGAGGAAATAGTAGTTTCCCGATTCCACGAGTTTGTAGATCAATTCGGTTTTATCCGCGTATAAATAGTCTCCTTCCCGGAGCTTTCTAAAGTCTTGTATGCCTATGGGTAGCTTTTTCATATTAGCAAGATAAGAAGAAAGTGGGAAACAAGAGTCATCCCGAAAATTCGGGATGACTCTTGTTTGTGAAAAATCTTTATATAGTTCTGTTAATCAATCATCTATCTACTTTTTTCTTGATAAAAAAGTAGCAAA
>CAZHZT010000133.1:0-15480 GCA_964537285.1 uncultured Saprospiraceae bacterium
CGCAAGGGCTATTTTGCGAAGCAAAATAGCCCTTGCGGCCTCCCTCAAAAGAAAATATCGCCGCGAAGCGGCGTTTATTTGGTTTTGGATTTCCAAAACGAGAATTGCTGGTAAATCAATACTTTGGGCTACCAGCCTTTCAAAAAGCGTTAAGAATTGAATACAGCCTTGATTTTTCTACTTTTTTATCAAGAAAAAAAGTAGGTAGAGTGCTGATTAACAGGTTTTGTGAGTGTTTTTGCACAGCATGAGTCATCCTGAATTTTCAGGATGACTCATGTATAATAAATTACCCTTTTTCCAAAAGCTCATCCGTAATGATTTGAACGCCGAGCCAGTTTTTCTTGGGGATATTATAAAGGATGTACATCTTTTTTTCACTTTCCACGTAATGGGCAAAAAAGGCCGTAATCTTATTCGAAATCACGATATCGGCTATGGCTGCACTCGCTTCGGTAGAGCCATTTTTATAATGAAGAGTAATTAACTCAAGGGTGTTTACAAAGAGTTCTTCTTCGTAAGATTCCTGAATATCGATTTCTGCGGAATAGGTCTTGCCGTCTACCGTAATGATGCCCATATCAAAGATAAATTGCTCTTCATCGCAAACTTTGGGACTGAGTAGTAGCATGACAGATAAGGGCATGCCTTCTTTGTTGACAAATTCTGCATTGGTCAATTGAAAATCGGGGCAGTTGCAGTCCCACTGTGCATGAGCTGGGAGGTAAAGACCGATTGTTAAAATTAGGATAGCAAATAGTTTTCTCATATGCCTGATGGTTTATAACGTGTAACTTAGTTTTAATTGGTTCTGTACAAATGGGAGCGTAGCAGAGATCAACTGGGATCACACCATTTGATTAAGAACGATCTTTTCTTTTTTTCGGCAGGGATATAGCGTGTTTTTTTGCTCAGGCTACTTCAAATATAACGAATTTTTTTCGTTTTTTCTCGGCTGATCTTCGCTTTTTACCGAAATTCCTGTTATTATTGCTTTTTAAATATATAAGCAATTCTCTTGCCAACTTTTTTGATAGGAGTTTTTTTATATGTTTCTTTCTAAATCTGGGAAATGAAAAAAATGCAGATTACATCCATACCAACCATATTCTTTGTGTTTTCTGTCTTCTCTGTTTCAAGCCTGTTCGCTCAGTCTCCGGCTGATCAAACTGTAAGGGATCATCTGGGAAATGATTATGCTGTACTGGAAAGCTTATATCTGGATTTGCATCAACATCCTGAACTATCTTATCAGGAAAAAGAAACTTCTTTGAAATTGGCTTCCAAACTTCGCCAAATGGGCTTCGAGCTAACTGAAAACGTTGGAGGCCACCGGCTACCAGCTACTGACTAATTGCTCAATCCGTTAATTTAAGCGGAAACCCTCCTACAAACGTAAGAGTCGTTATGAACTGCGCATTCGTCAGCCCTGGAATATTATCTTTCCTGCCAGGGAAAATAGGTAGTTGCACTCCGGCACGTATATTTTTTAAACGCAATTCGAGGTTAAATTCCAGACCGTGGAAGTGTGTTCGCGTAGTCTTGAAGGTTTTTTTCCGCCAATGATCGTATTCAGGAGAAGCCAAATCACCTAGCAAACCTCTGAAGGCATAATTGGCGCCCAGCATTAGTGAAAACCCTTTTTCTCTACGAAGATCATCAGGCATAAAATCGTGAAAAATACCGGTTCGTAATGCTAAACCCGTTAAATGCACACTGGTTTCACTTTCTTTTAAAATAGTATTGGAAGCATTGAAGCTGCACTGCACCCCATTAATCCAATGCGTCCAATGTTTCTTTTTAGGATGGCCGAAATGGGCGAAAATAGAGAAGCTCGTTGCTTGCTTTGTTTGGTTAGGAAGCAGAAGATAAGCTCCTAAAGTGCGATTATTACGCCCTTGTAGAGCATTGCCTATCCGGAGGGTATCCGCATTAGAAGCGATATTGATGTAAATATCCAGCTCAAGGTCCTGGAAAAAATGGTCTTTAGCCCACTGGCGTTCAAAGACCATGCCCAGGCCAGTGCCGGCGCCAAAGCCGTCATCTGAACCGAAATCTTTCTGAAGGTCGCCACTGCCAACGAAGTAAATGTTGGTAAGGTTTTCTTCTGTAGTATCTGTTTGTTCCTGCTTGATAGAGTCCCTGATTTCCTGACTTAGTGATAGCCTTGTTAATAGACATAAAAGGATCATTAGGCACAAACGCAATTGCTTCATAGCCCTGAATGTTGGTTTGGGTAAATAAAATTTATGAATCCGAGTTCTTTGTTAAGATTTTGCTATATGAGTGTGTTTTAAAAACGCAGATTTAACACTTTGTAGCATGTGAGTTAAAATCTTTTATATTAAATACTCTGGAACATAACTTAATAAACATTTTGAAGGGCTCTTTTCTCAACATGGCAAAAAACATATGCATAACTTGCCCCGAATGCCTTCGGGAGCCTCAATGGCGTCAACTTTAACTCTTTATACCTTTATAGCCCGGCACTTCAGTGCCGGGAGAATAATTGTCAGGTTGGGCTTTAGCCCTTTTGTTATTGATAGGCTAAAGCCCCGACAAATCTTAACACTACACCTGGCGCTAAAGCGCCAGGCAAAGAAAAAGCTTAAGTTGATGCCATTGGGCCTCGCCGTAACTAAGGTTCCCGAAGGCATTCGGGACAAGTTATGCCTAAGTTTTTTGCCTTGATGAAGAAAAAAAGTTCTAGATGATTTTGTTTGGTCGAAATTAATTTGGGAAGTCCTTAAAGCAGGCCGTTAGGCCTGCCTGATCGTAGCCCTGGGTTCTCCCAGGGTTATAAGTATAGAGACTAACTTCCGCGTAGCGGAAGCACATCATAGGCCATTGCTCTTTTGTAGTGTGCTTCCGCTACGCGGAAGAAATTAGGTATAAATGCTTTTCCCCAGGAAAACCTGGGGCTACGATCAGGCGGGCCTAACGGCCTGCTTTTTGTTCTTAAAACGTTTACCAAATCAAATCATCCAGAACCAGAAAAAATCTCTTCGTTCAAAATATTCATTAACTTAGGTTCAGTAGTTAAGGCCTTTATTGAAAGATGATTTATATGGGCCTATGGGTGTGCGGCCAAGAAATTGTTATAAATTGTGAGAAATAAAAAACTGGTAATTCAAGCCCACTGTCCAATTACAGAACAATTCTGTTACCTTTCAAGCAAACTCTGTAAAAGAAATGGCGATTTCCTTAAACGACCTGCTCTCTTTTGGGGTTTTATTGCTTGATTGAAGTAAAACTTAAAGGGCTTGTTTCAAAGGCATTTATTTGTTCCTGGCAGAATGGTTTTTTATTGCTAAGAACAAATAAATGCCTTTAAAACAAGCCCTGTCTAACTCATTTCTATGATTGAAATATTTAAGCATAATCCTCTATTGCTCTTATTCACGGTTTCCGCCATTGGCTACTGGCTGGGGAATGTACCGATCCGTGGCGCAAAGCTTGGCGTAGCTGCCGTTCTTTTCGTGGGCCTTGCCTTTGGCGCGTTGGATAAAGATCTGGAAGTGCCGAGCATCTTGATTGTATTGGGGCTTTCCATTTTTGTATACACCATTGGCCTGGGAAGCGGCCCTGGTTTTTTTTCAACCTTTCAACGAAGAGGAGCCCGGGATCTTTGGTTTGTAACGGCGATGCTGGTAGTATCAGCGGCCATTACCGTAGGTTTGCACTTTCTTTTTGGTTTTGATGCCTCTACTTCGGCGGGTTTGTTGGCTGGTAGCTCAACTAATACCCCCTCATTAGCGGGTCTGCTTGATCTTATTGACCAGACTCAACCAGCTGAAATTAAGGAAGCAATGGGTAATCGAGCGGTAGTCGGTTATTCTTTATCTTATCCTATGGGAGTGCTTGGTGTGATGATATCCATTTCCCTGATGAAGCGCTTTTTTAAAATTGATTTTAAAAAAGAATTAGAGGAACTCAATGAGACTTATCCGGTTCAGGACGACTTGGGGCGTGTCTCCATACGTATTACAAATAAAGAAGTTGATGGTATATTGATCCGGGATGTATTTCAGCAGTTTCACTCCAGAATTGTCTTTGGCCGGATGGAACGCAACGGGAATGTATTTTTACCCAATATGGATACTCCTATCCTGGCAGGGGATAAAGTGGTTATCGTAGGAAATAAAGAATACCTGGAAAAAGCCGTGGAATGGTTGGGAGAAGAATTAAATATGGAGCTTACCCATGATCGATCGGTTTTTGATATAAAACGCTTGTTTGTCTCTAATCCCAAAATTGCGGGAGAAAAAATCGCCTCTCTTAATCTATCGGAGAAATACTCCACAGTGATTACAAAGGTGCAACGGGGAGATATGGAAATTTTGGCTACCGGTGAGACGGTTTTGGAGTTGGGAGACAGGGTGGTCATCGTTGCTCGTCGCAGCGATCTGGACCAATTGGCCTCGTTTTTTGGTAATTCCTACGAACGCTTGAGTCATATCAACTTACTTTCTTTTGGTTCGGGCATGGCTTTAGGGCTGCTATTAGGAATGGTTAGCTTTGAATTGCCGGGAGGGTTTTCATTTCAGTTAGGTTTTGCAGGTGGGCCTATCATTGTAGCTTTGGTATTAGGCGCCCTGAGGCGCACAGGACCCATTGTTTGGACGTTGCCCTACAGTGCTAATTTAACCCTACGGCAATTTGGGTTGATCATGATGCTGGCAGGTATAGGAATCCGTTCGGGACATACCTTTTTAGATACGATCTTACAGGGTGGGGGAGGCTGGTTATTCCTTTCCGGAGGAATAATTAGTATCTTATCGGCCTTACTTTCTCTAATTGTAGGCTATAAATTATTGAAAATTCCTTTTAGCTTATTAATGGGCATGATCGCTGTACAACCGGCGGTTTTAGAGTATTCTCTGGATCAGGCAAAGAATAAGATTCCTACAATTGGCTTTACATTGGTTTTGCCGGTTTCGTTGATTGCCAAGATCTTGTTTGTGCAGTTGTTGTTTGTATTGTTATAAAACGATAAAAATTAACCGTATGAAAATCTTACTCACCGGAGCCAATGGCTACATAGGTAAACGTTTACTTCCCGTGCTTCTGGAAAAAGGACATCAGGTAATCGCCTGCGTACGTGACTCCAAACGCTTCGATCCGGATCTTTCTGATAACCTAAAAGAAAAGCTGGAGGTATTCCAGGTTGATTTTTTAAAAGAAATCGATTTTAATACGGCTCCTTTAGACTTCGATATAGCCTACTATCTCATCCATTCCATGTCTGACACCATAGGAGATTTCAGGGAAATGGAGGCTCGGACAGCGGAGAACTTTAAAAATCTTGTAGATCATTCTAATGCTCAACAAATAATCTATTTGAGTGGCATCGTTAATGAAAGTTCTCTTTCTGAACACTTGAAATCGCGTTTTAATGTAGAAAAAATACTAGGCAGGAGCAAGGCCGCTCTTACCGTCCTTCGGGCCGGAATAATCGTGGGGTCCGGGAGTGCTTCTTTTGAAATCATTCGGGATCTGGTGGAAAAACTACCGATTATGGTAGCGCCCAAATGGCTTAATACCCGCACCCAACCTATTGCGATACGTAATGTAATTGATTTTTTATATGGTGTAGCTCTAAGGGAGGATTGCTATGATAAGCAGTTTGATATTGGTGGACCTGATGTGCTAACTTATAAAGATATGTTGCTTAAATTTAGCAAAGTACGCGGGCTGAAAAGGTGGATCATCACCGTACCTGTAATGACGCCGAGGCTTTCTTCTTATTGGTTATATTTTGTTACGTCCACATCTTACAGTCTGGCAGTTAATTTGGTAGAAAGTATGGGGGTGGAAGTGGTCGCTAAACCAAATGATTTACATCAACGGCTTGGCATCGAATTAATATCTTACGAAGAAGCAGTAGACTTAGCCTTCCAGCGTATTGAGCAAAATATGGTGATCTCCAGCTGGAAGGATGCGCTCGTGACTAGTTCAGACTTATCGAGTTTGACCCCTTTTATGCAAGTACCTGTGCATGGTTGTTTTAAAGATATACGCAAGCAAAATATCAATGAAGATGAACGAAAGAGAGCCATACGGAATATTTGGCGGATCGGAGGGGATAACGGCTGGTACTATGGCACCTGGTTGTGGAAATTCCGGGGGTTTCTGGATAAACTTATGGGAGGGGTTGGCCTCCGTAGAGGCCGCACTAATCCGGATAGTTTGCATCCGGGGGATGCACTTGACTTTTGGAGAGTTATTGCAGCTGATCAGCAGCAAGGGAGGTTGCTGCTGTACGCCGAGATGAAACTCCCCGGGGAGGCTTGGTTAGAATTTAACATTAAACCTATTTCTGGTTCTGAGCAATTCGAAATAAAGCAAACGGCTACTTTCCGGCCCCGGGGCGTATGGGGCCGGATGTATTGGTTTGGGGTACTCCCTTTTCACTTTTTTATCTTTCCGGGAATGCTAAACCGGGTTGTTTATTCTGGAGGTAGTGTCTAAAAATCACCGTCTCCGCCAAAGTTACGTTCACCTCTACCGCGTTTTTTATCTTGGTTTAAACGATAAGTAAAATTGAGGTTAACCTGCTGGGCCCTGCGCCATTGAAAAGTGGATTCGGAATAAAAGTCAGGTAAATCGGTAACAGAACGCCGCTTGCGGGAATTGAAAATGTCTTGTACACTAAGTGTGACGGTTCCTTTTCCTTTGAGCACATCCATCGAAAAACCCGAATTCAAGGAAGCAATAGAGAACGTTTTGCCTTGAGTGGTAATTTGAGGGGCTCTGTAAAAAGCCGATAACTGGAAGTCTACTTTTTTGAAAATGCGAATTCTTGAGTTCATCCGGCCGTTCCAGGTATAGGTTTCACTCCCATAGCGTAGGCCTTCATAATTTCCAATGATCACTTGTTTAAAGAAGTTCATGTCCAGGTTGACATTCCATTTTTCCGTAAGATCGTAGGATAAATTAAACTCAAAACCGTAGGCATCCCGAGTAGCTAGGTTTATAGGGAAGCGTGTAGTAGTAGCTTCATCGAGCGTTACCGTAATTCGTTCAATGACTCCGTCCGTATGTCTATAGTAGATACTACTTAAGATGGAGCCTTTGGAGAAATATTTTAGAAATCCTAACTCATAAGAGTCCGTGAACTCAGGTTGCAAATTTGGATTTCCCTGCCAGTTGTTTCTTGGATTATTAAAGCTGGAAAAAGGCAATAAATACCGGAACCTGGGACGGCTGATACGCCGGCTATAGCTGATTTGAAGCTGATCTTCATCCGAGAATGCATAGGTTAGGAAAGCACTCGGAAACCAACTTAAGTATTCCTGAATATTGGCTAAATCGGATTTGACCAGTTCTGCTCTGATATCGGAATATTCTGTTCGAAGCCCTACCTGAACGCCCCATTTATCTAATTGTGTTTCACCAATGAAATAAGCTGCGTAGACTCTTTCATCGAACTTAAGCTTGTCATCGAAGGCGCTTATAGGAAAAAAGACGCCGTTTTCATCCTGTTCCTCTACGATGAAATCATTGTTAATGGTACGGAGTCCGGCTCTCAATCCAGCCTCAAACTGTGTTTTTTCATTGATAGGATGAATGTAATCCGTCTGGAAAATAAAATTGACTTCATCCTCGGTATTGCTGGATTGCTGGATCGTCTCTTCATTAGAATTGGCTACATATTCAAAATAGTCAGTATCCTCTGTATCATCATCATTGATGTATTTGAGGTCTACGGTCCATTTGTGTTCTGGTTTGCTAAAGGTTCTTTGGTAGTTAAGGTTGGCTTCTACATTGTGCTCTATTTCGATCTCGTCATTATCTCTGATGGTTCTTCGAATCAGGTTATTTTCCCCGTCGAAGTCGTCAAAAACAACATCTGATTGATTATCATTGTAGGAATAGCGATAAAGTGCCGATGCGGTGAGGGTGTTTTTATCATCGATCATCCAATCGGAGCCGATGCGGAAGTTCGTTCCAAGGCCTCCGCGTTTTTGATCATAATCAGTAGTGTAATAAGCGGTTTGTTCTCCGTTTTCGTCAAAGAACTGCTGGAAAGAATCTCCTCCACCCGGATATTTGCGATAATTGATACCAAAATTCGAAAAGAGGTTGAATTTTTTTCGGCGCAGATTCAAGCCATAAGAAGCCCCATAATTGGATGGATGGCCGGCCTGAATACCAAAGGAACCATTAAGTCCTTTGGATTTGTTCTTTTTTAGTACAATATTAATAATGCCAGCTTCCCCTTCGGCTTCGTACCTGGCAGAAGGATTGGTAATGACTTCGATCTTTTCAATGATATCTCCCTGTAAGCGTCTTAGAGCATCCGGATCCCCCATACCAACAAGGCCCGAGGGCTTTCCATCTACCAGGATACGAACGCCCTGACTACCTCTGAGGCTTACATTACCCTCCACATCAACGGTTACAGATGGCACATTATCAAGGATATCTGCGGCGCTACCTCCAGCATTGGTTAAGTCTTTTCCGACATTAAAAACCCTTTTATCCCATTTCAATTCCATTTGGCTGCGCTCTGCCGAGACTTCCACTTCGTCAAGCGCAATAGAGCTTTCGCTCATTTGAATCGTTCCCAGGTCCATGTTCTTTTGCAGCTGAATATTGGATATTGCTTTTTCCTCGTAGCCGATAAATTGAAAAATGGCATAGTAGGTTCCCTTTTCCAGTTCCAGTTTAAACCGGCCATCTTCATCCGTTAATCCACCATTGGCCATGGTACTATCCTGCTGGTCATAAACGGTGATCGTGGCAAAAGAGAGTGGATTGCTTTCAGTATCCAGCAGCTGGCCTGAAAGGAGGTTAACCGGGGGTTGATCAGCTTGAGCGTAGGTTTGAAGGGAAAAGAAAAGAAACAATAAGGAGCAAGTAAAAATCTTATTCATAATATCTATGCCAGGGCGTTTTACAGTTATATTAATTTTAGTTCTTTGACAAATTGTTGAATGCCAAATGCAAACAATTTAAATGAATAAATGATTAAAGGAAGTTAAATTTTTATTAAAAATTATCTCTGAAAGAGATTTTAATCGTGGGTGGGAACAAAAAATAATCGTTCTTTGACAAATTGTGGAAAGTGGAACTAAAATAATTCGCTATTGTACTATTTACAATCCCAGTTAAAATGAATAAATTTGTATTAAACCTTTCGAAAAATAGGAATTTAAAAAATTTTAAATGAGTACTCTAGAGATAAAAGGTGAAATGTATGAGTTGATTTCTAAGGTCAACGATAAAGAAGTTCTAATGGAGCTTTATGAATTAATTGGGGATTTTATTACTCAAAATTTATCAGAAACAGATTTTTGGGATGAATTATCGAAAGATCAAAAAGATGAACTTGAGCGAGCTATTCAAGAGAGTAATAATGATGAAAATCTAATCGAACATAAATTAGTAGTTGAAAAATATTCCAAATGGCTAAAAAGATAGTCTGAAACAAGAAAGCTTTGAAAAAGCTTGATGAAATTATTGACTATTTGGAAGAAGAATACTCCGAAAAAATAGCTTCAAATTTTGTTGAGAAGTTATTTGATCGGGTTGAAATTTTAAGTAAATACCCGGAAATAGGTAGAAAATCAAAGAAGAAGAAATCTGTCCTGTTTCATAAAATTGATAAAAACAGGAATATTTACTATCGGATTCATGGTCAAAAATTAATTGTAGTCTACATTTTTGATACCAGACAACATCCCGATAAAATCCATATTAGACTTGTTCTGTAGCTGATTAATGGGCTTAAATTGCCAAATTTTATTTTATAATGCGTTGAAAATACTCGCCGTAGCTATGGCTCCCGAAGACGTTCGGGACAAGTTATGCCTGCGTTTTTCGCCTTGTCTAAAATAAAATTTGGTCAATTACGCTCCATCATCAGCTACAGAACAAGTCTATTGATCAATCCTCCCTATCCAACTTCCCTGACCGTTATGCGAAGCGCTTTTAAACCCTGCACACCTTGAAGCTCGGTGAGGTTAAGTTCTTCGACTTCATCAGTAATATAACCTTCCTCGACTAAATAATGAATATAACGCAAGTACTCTATCCGGTCTTCTTCATGCTGATAGGCGATGGCTATTTTTCCACTCAGTGTAAGGCGCTCTTCCTTGCCTTCCACATACGCTTTATCAATACGTTTTTTGATAATTTCATAACGCACATTGTAGGTGCCGTCCACGTCGAAGCGCTTTTCATCCATGCGGAAGCGAATCGATAAGGGGCTGCTATGAACCAAAACGAGCTGAGCAGTGGTGAGCGGTATAGGAAGCTCTTTTCTCAACTCGGCTATTTTACGCGTAATTTCACACATGGATTTCAACTGCCAAAGCCGAAGGTTTTGCAATTGATGGATTGTAAAGTCCCCCTTTTTTAACAAAGATTCTCCGGTATAAATGTTATAGGCAACACCATCTGTTTCGTATTTTTCATAGTAATGTGGGACAACCGATTGGAGGTGTTCTTGCTCTTGATCTAAATAAGAAGAAACAACACGATTGATGCGACTTACGCTTTGCTCATAGGCTTTTCGTTTTTTGTAAAAAATATGTAGTTCCGGATCAAGTTTATCAAAATAAGCCTTGCCCGCATCTTTGATAAGCAGATCGCGCGACATGAAATCGCGAAAGAGTCCATGCAATTCTTTCTTTATCAAATGAAGCGCCTTGTATTCATTACTAGATGTAACTCCTTTAGATACATCTTCAATGTGTTCTTTAATTTCTGTAATGTACTGATCGACCAGAGGGACATAGAATTGTTCCTTAATGACTTTCAAAACCTTACATGCTTCTTGCAAATTTTCAATCAGGTCGCTTTGGATTGAGTCGTTCCTCACGCCGGAGGAAGCTGCTATATCAGCTTGGCCATAAAGTGGATAAACATCTTTAAAAATGATTGGAGCTATTTCTGAGTTGAGGTCCTTTTTTTCACGGTTTTTAAAAAGAGTGAGCGCATTCTCCTTGAATCGCCATTCTACGGATGGATGCAGGGAAGTATATTCTTCGCGAATGATGGAATCAATTAGGTTGTTCATTTCATCGCGATTGCGCTCTACGGCAATACTGAAGAGCGTAGCCAGGTCATTAATTTTTAAAAAGGCGAAGCTATTCAGACCGTATTTCTGAGGGGATGCAATTTCCAGTAAACCAATGATTTTGTTTTTGGTATTGGTAAGTGGGATGAGCATAATACTGTTCCATCCCTCATTGATAAGTGCTTTAAGAAACTTGCATTGATCGGGATAACACTCAATATCCTCAATGATACGGATACTTTGGTGCTTAAGGATTTCTTCGTAGATAGAATCCGGGAAAAGCTTTTTTCGCCATTTTTTATATCTGCCATCCAGGAGCGCCTTTTTCAGCCAATGTTTGTGAAAAAGTTGAGAGGGCATCGGATAATCAATAGCAGAAATACCAAAATCGAGATCAGGAAGATTGAAAAGGGTTCGTAGCTTATCCCGAAGCTTTTCGGTTTTTTCATGATCGAGGAAGGTGTTTTGATCGAGTAAAAGATGCTTCAACTCAGAAAGCGTCTCAGATTCAGTTACTTCATTGATGTAGGTACTTACCAAGCCTTCAAACGCAAAGTTTTCCGGCGGGAAAAACTTTAGCCATCGGTCTGTATCTCCAAAGTTTTTCATGAGGTGTTCTACTTTTTCCTGCGTAATTGGAGGTAATTCTCCTTTTACTTTTACTTCTACAAAGCTTAAGTCTATTTCCGCCTGGAAAAAACGTTCAATGGGCGAATCTTTATAGGATAAAGAAAAAGGCAGCTTGGGGGTATGTAAGATAGGATAATCGTAACACCTGTGCAGGATCAGATTGCCCGCAATAGATATCATTAGCGTATAGTCCTGAGCTTCAGAATGCTTGAAGTGGATGGTGGAGTTGGGGTCCATATCGATTTGCTCCAGGGAAGGGGTTTGAAAAAAAGGAAATTTTCCGAATGGTCCTGAAATTCGGATATACTCTTTGTTTTCGCGAGAAGCAGGAAAAAAGGCCGATAGTAATAAATCAACCAATTCCTTATTCTTGTTGAGGGTTTCTACATTAGAGATGATTCCCTGGAGCGCTGGTTTTCCTTTTATTCGTTCCTGGATTTCCCGTGCGATGACCAAATTGGAGAGGTCACTGCTTTTGAGTTGGTTTTTCCAAAAGCGAAATAAAGGATCAAAACTTAGTTTGCAGCTGTATGGAAAATCTGGCAAATCGAAAGATTCATAAACATCTTCGAGTTCAGTGTATTTATTTTCCAGGGAGCTACTTGTTTTTACCATTGTAAGAAAATTTAATTCATGAAAAAACTCTTAGCCACATTCAATGGTCTTAAACGCCCGTGGCGCTTATTTTGGTGCATGGCCATTCTTTCTATAATATTATCCAATGTAGTAAGTGCTTGCAGGATGAAAGGCCCTTTGTTTAACATAACACATTCAGCCCTTTCCGCCATAGCTGCATCGGTGATTTCGGCTCTTGTAGCCAGGCCGGTTTTCGCAAGTTTTTCTAAAACCTGAGTTGCCCAGATTACGGGAATATGAGCGGCTTCGCACAACCAAAGCAATTCCTCCTGAACTTCTGCAATGCGTTCAAAGCCTACTTCTACAGCCAGATCTCCTCTTGCGATCATAATGCCTACTTTGGGGCTTTGCATGGCGGTCAGTAACAGATGAGACAAGTTTTGGAAGGCTTCTTTGGTTTCAATTTTCAAAACCATTCCAATGTCTTCCCGCTTATATTCTGCTAATTTCCTTTGAAGAAGCTTTACATCATCAGGTGTTCGAACAAAGGAGTAACCAACGATATCCGCGTGTTCTGTAATGAATGGAAGGCACTCGAGGTCTGCATCTGTTAGAGAGGGCAGGTTTAAGTGGGTATCAGGAAGGTTAATACCTTTATCGGAGCCTAAACGCGAACCTTCCGGAGCAGCTTGAATGATTTTAATATCGAAATGATCGCTATGGATATCTTCGATAACACCAGTGATGGCTCCATCATCAAAACAGATGCGCTCACCCACTTTTATGTCTGCGAAGATTTCAGGAAGGGTTGTAGATATGCTTGCTGGTTTTAAAATATTTCCTTCTTTATCGATGCGGGCAGGTTTCCCCTCAATGCTTTCTTTCATCACCCGCATATTGTCACCTACCCTTAAGATGATGGACGGTCCCTTTTTGGCTTTTCCTTTTTTATAGAGGAAATGGTCCTTCTTTTTAACATCTTCGCTAATGTTCTCACTGCGCAGTTTAGGGCCGGAAAGGTCCATATAAACCAAGCACTTTTTGTTGGTTGTCCTTTCAGCCGCTTTTAAATTGGCAATCATTTTTTCCCATATTTCCGGCGAATCGTGGCTGCAATTGATGCGTGCAATATTCATCCCTTCATCAATAAGCGATTTAATGAAATTGGGGTCATCGGCGGCTTCCGTAGGCATAGTTACCATAATACGGATTCCGCTTTGGCGATTGCAGTCACCAAAAATGGTTCTGTTCCTCTGTTCAATTTTTTCTCCGCTGTGTTTAACATTCTGTTTTCGGTTGAAAAGGGGGAATGCGTCCTCAGGGCTGATCTCATTGTTGATCATTTGCAGCCAGATCTTGATATTCCGAACATTAGAAAGGGTATATCCTTCAGAATGCGCAATTGATGATAAAGCCAGATAGGAAAGGCGATTTTGAAGCTCTCTTCGATCCTGGCTCCGGAGGCTTAGATAGTGCACCAAATTCCTTGCGCTTTCGTGGTAGTGAGGTTGAACTTTCTCGATAGCTTCTTTAAAATCAACCTCATGTTGCATGATATTCTGCTCAAGTGCTTCCATTTCTTTTTGTAAAGCACAAAAGTTAATCTGTTGATCTATTTTGGCAATCATTTTTATCCATTTTTATAAAAAGAAATTTAGGGTTTTTTAATATTGAAATCGCTGATTTTTGTCACTTCAACGAATAACTAATGGCGGGAAACGGGAAACGGTTAACGGGGAACGGGAAACGGGGAACGGGAAACGGGGAGGTTATCATATTTTTTGCAAATATAAAGTTTTTGGTTTCTGGTATACAGATTTAAAACGGTTTTCGTTTTATGTACGACTTTGGTTTTTGATCAACTTCGTTCTTTGACAAATTGTGTGGAACTTTAAAATGATAAGCCTTGAATGCTCTTGTGGCTGAAAGGATTATCATTTTGAAGTTCCATTTTTTCACAATTTATGTCAAAGAACTATCAACTTTAAACACACTTGCATTATGAAAAGATTCTTAAAAATTGCCGGGATTATTCTCGGTGTAATTGTACTCCTAATTGCTCTTTCTGCAGCTACTATTCACTTCAGAGGAATTCCCTCCTACGAAGTTACCGCACCTGAAAATGTTGAGGTTGAGATGGATTCTGCCTCAATTGCCAATGGAGAGCGTCTGGTAACCATGGTTTGTGCAGAATGCCACCGCAGTAATACAGAAAACTCACTAACTGGAAAAAAGCTATTGGATATTCCTGAATTTTTCGGGGACATTTATGCAACGAATATTACCCAGGACAAAGAGTACGGTATAGGTAATTATACTAATGGAGAATTGGTATATGCATTAAGAACCGGAATAAAAAGAAACGGCCAATACATGCCTCCTTATATGCCCAAGTTTAATCACATGTCTGATGAAGATATGCTGGATGTGATTGCTTATTTGCGTTCTGATGCAAAGCCGGTACAAGCAAAAGCTGTAGCCTCTGTTCCTTGCAAGCCATCTTTTCTTACGAAGATGCTGAGTAACTTTGCCTTTCTTCCTCTTCCTTATTCCGGTGAAGTGGTTGAAAAGCCAAGTCCTGACGGTAAAGTTGCTCTGGGAAAATATATTGTTCATGGAATGGTGACTTGCTACGAATGCCATTCCGCTGATTTTACCACCAATAATCAGCTGGAACCTGAAAAATCAGTTGGCTACCTCGGTGGCGGTAATAAATTGCTGGATTTAGAAGGCAACATCATTATCGCCCCAAATATTACAATGGATGAAGAAAATGGATTGGGGAAATGGACTGTGGATGAGTTTATTAAAGCTATTAAATATGGCCAGCATCCGGAAGAAAAACCAATTCGTTATCCTATGCTCAAGTTAACACAACTTACGGATAGTGAGGTTGAAGCCATCTGGGAATACCTGAAAACAGTGCCGAAGATTTCTAATGCATACTAATTCAGAGGATACTGAACAATAATTAAAACAGGAGGCTGCCTCATGAGTAATTCGTTTGGCTTGGGAAGAGTGTTTTCTTTTGAGAGGCGTACTTTTTTTTAAAATTTTAAAAAAAAAGTGGTTCTAGATGATTTCATTTGGTAAGCGATTTAAGAACAAAAAGCAGGCCGTTAGGCCTGCCTGATCGTAGCCCCAGGTCCTCTCGGGGAAAAGATTATTCTACCTGATTTTTTCCGCGTAACGATAGCCTCAATATCGTCAACTTAAGCTCATTATAGCCCGGCACTTCAGTGCCGGGA
>CAZHZT010000134.1:0-15350 GCA_964537285.1 uncultured Saprospiraceae bacterium
AAGAGCATTCAAGGCTTATCATTTTGAAGTTCCACACAATTTGTCAAAGAACGTAAAAGATTCATTTTCGATGACATTCGGAAATAAGCTTCAGACAAAACGTTTCAAATTAATTTGGTTTTTTTACAAAATCTCCCTATTTTACATGTACCACAAATCAGTATTCGAAAGAATATTATTTTCTCACCAAAATCTTTGAAATATGAATATGACATTCAAGGAACTCCGGGATATTAAGCATATGCTCCCTACCGGAAGTATCAGAAAAATTGCTGTACAGCTTAATCTCGACGAACAAACCGTTCGAAATTATTTCGGAGCCGAGGATTTTAACGAAGGTGGCGTCGCTGGCTTACATAAGGAACCAGGCCCGGATGGCGGGATCGTCCATATTGAAGACATGACTATTCTTAACATGGCCAAACAAATGATCTCGGAAGCAGGAAAGTAAAAAGATCGACGGTAAACGGTAAACGGTAACTTCACTTAAAACCTCCGTTAACCGTTTACCTTTAACCGTTTCGCTTTTTTAGCATTACATAAATAGATAAAACGCCTTCGTTAAAGCGATATATTCTTCTGTATAATTATTTCGCCCTTCATATTGAATAACCAGCTCGTCCTTCTTCATAGGCTTTTCAACCTTCTCAAACTCCATCAATAATCTTTCCACTCCTTTTTCTACTTTTGGACGCACTTCCGTCATCCGCGTACAAAACAAACTATAGCTTTCTGCTAACTCTTTGAATTTTAAGCCTTCTAAGTGAGGCAGAATCAAACCAAACCGACCATGAGGTGCCAGCAATTTACGAACAACACGCAGCAAATCTCCACTAGGCAACTTGACCGTATGCCTGACATCATTGCGGCTATGATGACTGGAAAGCGTTCCTCCACTAAAAAACGGAGGATTACTCACGATTAATTCATAGGAATTGGAAGTCTTCTGAGCAAAATCCTGTACTGAATCATGGAAAACAGATAAATTCCCTGACCAGGGAACATTGGACATGTTTTCTTTCGCCTGCTCATAAGCCAAATCGTTTATCTCTACCGCCTCAATAATCATATCTGGATTTCGTTGCGCCAGCATAATCGCAATAACTCCTGTTCCGGCTCCAATATCAAGTGCAATCGAAGCGCCAGATACATCAACCCATGCCCCCAGAAGAACGCCATCAGTTCCTACTTTCATAGCGCACTTTTCTTGAGCAATGGAAAATTGTTTAAACTTGAAAGGTTGATCAGACATTTAATATTTGATTGATTAAGAAGTTCTACAGAGTATTAAACCCGCACTATTTTAGAACTTCTTAACAATTTTTATGGTTGGTAGTTTATTGAGGAGCTATTGGGATGAATATCCTTTTTAATAATTTTTACACCTAATCATTTGTAAAATTGCAATAACCTTTATAATCTTTGCGCAAAAGATTTGAAAAGAGGGGCTTTCAAAGGTCCTCATAAAAGGCAATAATCCTCTTTTAAATAGTTCACGGAATTGGGCTGTATAAATTATCGGTGCCCTTGGCAGGAAGGTTTTTGAGTTGTAGATCGACACTTTTTTGGGCTTTTTCTTCGAAAAAGCCCAAAAAAGTGTCGATCTATAAGCAAAAAATGCTTCTACAGAGAGCAAAGATTATTTATGTAGCCTATTTCTGTGAACTAATTAAAACCCTTTCTCTCAAAAAGCCATATCGAAAACATTATTGACAAATTAAACCGTGAACGTAGTATGACCAAAAACCTCTTAATCGTGGAGTCTCCGGCTAAAGCGAAGACTATAGAAAAAATCCTGGGCAAAAACTTTACCGTAAAGTCCAGTATGGGGCATGTTAGAGATTTAACCAAAGGAAACAACGCAGTAGATGTTGAAAAAGGATTTGAACCTAAATACGAAGTTTCTCCCGACAAAAAGAGAGTCGTTAATGATCTGAAAAGCTGGGTCAAAAAAGTAGATGAAGTTTGGCTCGCAACGGATGAGGACCGCGAAGGAGAAGCCATTTCCTGGCATTTATGCAAAGTACTCGGATTAGATGAGTATCAAACCAAACGCATCGTTTTCCGTGAAATCACCCGTCCTGCTGTACTCAAAGCAATTGAACAACCCCGAAAAGTAGATATCAATCTGGTGAATGCCCAGCAAGCACGCCGGGTTTTGGATCGCTTGGTTGGATTCGAACTATCTGAATTGCTTTGGAAAAAAGTGAAAGGCAAATTATCCGCCGGTAGAGTGCAATCAGTTGCCGTAAAACTTATTGTTGACAGGGAAAGAGAAATCCAGCAGTTTGAAATAACCCCCTTCTTCAGAATAAACGCCCTTTTTGAAGTAACCAATGAGGCGGGTAAAAAAGTGCTGCTCAAGGCAGAGTCGCCGGTTCGTTTTGATAAAGAAGCGGATGCGCGGTCTTTCCTCGAAAAATGCATCGATGCGGTCTTTAAAATCGATGATATTTCTGTTAAGCCCCTCAAGCGAAAACCAGCTCCTCCTTTTACCACCTCTACCCTTCAGCAGGAAGCAAGTCGAAAACTAGGCTTTTCTGTTAGTCGGACCATGATGAATGCACAGAGACTCTACGAACAGGGCTTTATCACCTATATGAGAACGGACTCCACGAACCTCAGTGAAGTGGCTATTGATAGTATCGCTAAGGAAATTGAACAGTCCTTTGGTAAAGAATACTCAAAACCTCGTCGCTTCAAAACTAAAAAGGAGTCCGCTCAGGAAGCACACGAGGCAATCCGCCCTAGTTACATTGAAAGGCAACAAGTTACCAGCGACAGAGATCAGCAACGCCTGTATGAATTGATCTGGAAACGCACCATTGCTTCCCAAATGAGTGAAGCTGAGCTGGAAAAAACGACTGTGAAAATTGGGATCTCTACCATTCCGGATGCTAAGCTTCAGGCTGTAGGGGAAGTCCTTAAATTTGATGGCTTTCTCAAAGTATACCTGGAGTCAACGGATGATGAAGAGGAAAATGAAGCCAAAGGTATTCTTCCTCCTCTCAAGGTTGGACAAGAGCTGGATCTTAATTCCATGACCGCCACAGAGCGATTTACCCGCCCCCCTGCTCGATACACGGAAGCCGGCCTGGTAAAAAAACTGGAAGAATTAGGTATTGGAAGACCCTCCACTTATGCTCCGACCATAAGTAAAATTATGGAGGAAGGCCGTGGTTATGTGATAAAAGGGAATACCGATGGAACGGAACGTTCCTTCAAAGTATTAGAACTCAACGCCAAAAAGAAACCGAAAAAAATATCTGAAAAAACCAATACGGAAATGACGGGAGCCATTAAAAACCGATTGGTTCCAACCGATATGGGCATGGTCGTTAGCGATTTCCTCTCGGAGCACTTTACAGATATCATGAATTTTGGCTTCACTGCGAATATCGAAAAACGCTTCGACCACATCGCTGCCGGTCAGGAAGATTGGCGAAAAATGCTGGATGGGTTCTACTGGCCTTTCCATAAAAATGTTGAACATACACTAGAACATGCGGAAAGAGCCAGCGGAGAACGAATACTCGGCATTGATCCGGAATCGGGTAGAACCCTTCTTGTACGTATGTCCAAATCAGGTCGCCCGGTTGTACAGATTGGAAAAAGGGACGAACTGGAAGAGAACGAAAAGCCTAAATATGCCAATTTAAGGCCAGGCCAATCGCTGGAAAGCCTGAACTTCGAGGAAGCGCTGAAACTCTTTGAACTCCCTAAAGACCTCGGAGAATATCAGGGAAAAGAAGTCTTGGTTGGTGTTGGCCGTTACGGACCTTATGTTAAGCATGGAGAAGTGTTTATATCCTTAAAAAAGGGGGAAGACCCACTGGAAGTGGATATGGAACGTGCCAAAGAATTGATCATTGAAAAGCAAAAAGCGGATGCCCCAATCGGTACTTATAAGGGCTTGCCCATCCAAAAGGGTGTAGGTCGCTTCGGGCCATACATCAAATGGAACGATATGTTCGTTAGCATTCCGAAAAGATACGATCCGGACAATTTGAGCACGGATGAAATGTTCGAATTGATTGAGAAAAAAATCGAAAAAGAGGCCAATAGATATGTGAAGGTTTGGGAGGATGAAAAAATTTCCATTGAAAATGGACGTTGGGGGCCGTTTATCCGCTTCAAGAAAAAGAGCATCAAAATTCCTAAAAAGGATGATGGCAAACGCGTAACTTCTGAAGAAGCTAAAGAAATGACTTTGGAGGAGGTTAAGGAGTTGATTATTGCTGAAATCCCTGATGCATTCAAGAAAAAAGCCAGAGGTGGGAGTAAGAAAAAGAAATAAAAAAGTTTGATTAGTTGCCAAAGACGCGCGGCCGCGCGTCTTTGGCAACTAATCAAACTTTTTTATTTCTTTTTCTTATTTGGATTGAAGTTTTCTAAATATCCCGGAAGCTACTTTCCCGGCGGCGCTTCCTTCTATCCTCAATGCGCTATGAACTTTTTCATATCCTTCAAATACCTGCTCCCGTTTTGAGCCCTCCAAAATTTGACTCAGCTCTTCATTTATTCTTTCTGCATTGCAATCATTCTGAATAAGTTCTTCCACTACCTTCTCATCCGCTATCAGGTTCACTAAAGAAATATATTTAATATCAACAAGCCTTCTGGCTATTTGATAAGATAACCAGCTTCCTTTGTAACATACTACCTGAGGAACTTTAAACAAGGCTGTTTCCAGCGTTGCGGTACCGGATGTGACCAATGCTGCATGAGCCACACTCAGTAAGTTATAGGTTTGATTGGGTATAAATACTACTGAAGCGTCCTTATGGCCGCTTTCTTCGAGTATCTGTTGATAATATTCCGGTTCTATCGAAGGAGCACAGGCAACAGCAAATTGATAACCGGAGAACTGAGGAATGACAGACACCATCTCTTTTAGCATTCGACTGATTTCCTGCCGCCGGCTACCAGGAAGTAAAGCGATCACTTTTTTTTCTGCAAGTCCATATTTTTCTAAAAACTTTGCTTCCGGCTGATGATTAGGTATGACATCTAACAAAGGATGGCCAACATAAGTAACTTCAACCTGATAGTTTTTATAAAACGCATCTTCAAAAGGAAGAATCACGAACATTTCATCTACGGATTCTTTGATTTTGTGCACCCGGCTTCTGTTCCAGGCCCACACTTGCGGAGAGATATAATAAAATACTCTGTGGGAATTCTTCTTTGCCCACTCTGCGATCCGCAGATTAAAACCTGGGTAATCAATGAGAATTAAAGCATCTGGCTGATAACGTTCAATATCGTCTTTACATAATCGGATATTCCCGAGAATCGTCCGAATATTTTTAGCAACCTCCCAAAACCCCATAAAGGCCAGGTCCCGATAATGTTTCACTAAGCGGCCACCAGCTGCTTCCATTTTATCGCCTCCCCAAACTCTGAAATCAGCCTGCTCATCTAGTGTACTTATTGCCGAAATCAGATTGGATCCATGAAGATCCCCCGATGCTTCACCTGCAATGATGTAGTATTTCATATATTTCTTAATAATTCTTCCCCAAAGAAAACAAACCAGGCAATTCCATAGATAATAGTGGGTAATGATATACCTCGCATTACATTAACATAGCGCTTGGAATTGTAAATCTGGAAAGGAATAAGGTTAAGGCAAAGAGCAAGTAAGGCTATGGTCCGGGGTTTCATAGAGATAGGTGTCCCATCTGCATTAATAACCCCAAGGGCTCCCAGATATTCCAGAAGTTCCAACAACAGGGCGTAGCCCACAAATGGGATGATTAGCCCGAGGGCGATACCCAATAGTAAAGAATTTTGATTAAGCATAATATAATTTACAGGCTCTAAAGCGCATCAATTGGTCTTAATAAAGAAACAGATGGATGATCGGTTAAATCGTGTTTGGAGGGAACTACCGAGACATAGCCATTTTTCAAAGCCCACACATCCGTTTCTTCTCCATTGTCATCAGAAACAAATTTACCCGTGAGCCAGTAATATTTTTGCCCTCTAGGGTCTGTTCCTTCCATAAACTCTTCAACCCAGCGGGCTTCTGCCTGCCTGCAAACTCTAAAACCCTTAATCTGATCTTCAGGCAGCTTTGGAATATTCACATTCAAGAGTTTTCCGTCTCCAAGGCCTTTTTCAAGGACAAAAGATACCAGTTTGCGAGCATAATTGGTAGCCGCAGAAAAATCTGCTTCAAAAGAAAAATCCAGGAGCGAGAAACCAATGGAGTTTATGCCCTCTATAGATGCCTCCATAGCGGCAGACATTGTTCCCGAATAAATGATATTGATGGAAGCATTTGAACCGTGATTGATGCCAGAAACGCACAAATCCGGCGTACGATCTTTGAAAACAACATGTTTTGCCAGCTTAACGCAATCTACAGGAGTTCCTGAGCATTCATAGGCTTCAATCTCCCCAAAAGCGTCTACTAAATGTAAACGAAGGGGATCAGATATCGTGATTGCGTGTCCTTTTGCAGATTGTGGAGAATCAGGCGCAACGACTACCACCTCGCCCATATCCTTAACCGCATCTACCAGAGCTTTTAAGCCAGGAGCAAACATACCGTCGTCATTTGTAACTAAAATTAAAGGCTTTTTCATTCTTTTTATTTTGATGCCCAAAGTTATATTCTTAAATGAGAAATAGTTAATTTTTGATCATCTTTAAAATGAGTAAAGACAAAAGATGAAGGAAGAAGATGATTTACAATTTAGTGACAATCCAGGGCAACCAGTCTATTTTGAGGATGTTTGTAAAAGAGTGAAATAAAAGAAAAGCTTTTTTTATAACTAACCCAAGTTGCGATGAATAAGCGTAAATAAGGAGGAATCTGTGAAAAACAGAGCCGGCAGGCAATGTTTTGAAACAAATTTCCGACGATTTAGCCTCATTTTAATGAATCACAACTTGCATTAACTAATTGCAGATAAGATCGAAATGAATAAAAATACTTTATCAGATAAAACAGGAGTCCTGATTGTCAATCTGGGAACGCCTGATGCACCGAGCCGCGGAGCAGTTTACAGATATTTGAGGCAATTTCTTACAGATCCGAGGGTAATTGACTATCCTTGGCTTGCCAGGCAGCTTCTGGTACAAGGCATAATAGCACCCATTCGCTCGGGCAGTTCTGCCAAATTATATAAAAAGCTTTGGCTGGAAGAAGGCTCTCCATTAAAAGTTTATGGCGAACGCGTTGCAGAGGGTTTACAAAACATACTCGGCGAAAATTACCATGTTGAGTTGGCCATGCGCTATCAAAACCCGTCTATCGGATATGCAGTCAATAAACTTTTTGAGTCCAAGGTATCCGAGATTGTTGTTTTCCCGATGTTTCCTCAGTATGCTTCTGCTACTACTGGTTCGGTTCATGATGAGGTAATGCGCGTACTTCGTACCAAGCAGATTATTCCGAACGTGCGATTCATAAATTCCTATCATGATTTTGAGCCTATGATCGATATTTTTGTTGAAAATGCTCAAAAACACGATCTTAATTCGTTCGATCATATTCTGTTCAGTTATCATGGTTTGCCTCAGCGGCAGTTGAAGCGAGCAGATGATTTTAACTATTGTCTTTGCAAAGAGAATTGCTGCCAGAGCCTGTCAGAAGTTAATCAGTTTTGCTATTCCGCTCAATGCCATGCCACTTCTTACGCTATTGCAGATAAATTAGGTTTATCTAAAGATCAGTATTCGATTTGCTTTCAATCTCGCTTAGGCCCGGAAAAATGGGCCCAGCCTTACACCAGTAAGATCATTGAAGAAAGAGCTGAAAAAGGGGATAAACGCTTATTGGTGTTCTGCCCGGCTTTCGTTTCCGATTGCCTGGAAACAACTATTGAAATTTCAGACGAATATCAGGAGCTTTTTGAAGAAAAAGGAGGTGAAGAAGTTGTTCTGGTAGAAAGCCTGAATGATCACCCGAAATGGATTTCCGGAATTAAGGAGTTGATTGTTAATTAGATTAACATAAGTTATCCCGAAAATTCGGGATGACTTATGTTTGAAAAAAATCTTTATATAGTTCTTTTAAGGTTCTGGATGATTTCATTTGGTCGAAATTAATTTGGGAAGTCCTCAAGGAAGGCCGTTAGGTCTGCCTGATCTTTTCTCCAAATCCTCCTGGGGAAAAGAGTATTCTATATAATTTCTTCCGCTTAGCAAGTAGCCTCAATATCGTCAATTTAAGCTCGTTATAGCCCGGCACTTCAGTGCCGGGAAAATAATTTTCAGGCTGGGCTTTAGCCCTTTTGCTATTAATGGGCTAAAGCCCTGGTAAATCTTAATATATCACCTGGCGCTAAAGCGCCAGGCAAAGAAAAAGCTTAAGTTAACGACATTGAGCGGTAGCCCAAAACACAAGAGCTATAGCTTATGATGTGCTTCCGCTACGCGGAAGTTGGTCTCTATATCTTATAACCCTGGGAGAACCCAGGGCTACGATCAGACAGGCCTAACGGCCTGCTTTAAAGACTTCCCAAATTAATTTCGACCAAATGAAATCATCCAGAACCTCTTTTAATCAAGGCCTTATCTACTTTTTTATCAAGAAAAAAGTAGATACATCATTGATTTACATAGATATGTAAATATTTTTTACAGCCATATTTTACCTAATCAATGATACACTTCCTGTAAATTGCTCCAGTTGTCCATTTTTCCATTTTATGTTAATCAAGTACACAAACACTCCCGGATTCATTTCTTTTCCCTTGAAGGTACCATCCCAACCTGAAGAAGGGTCATTTGCAAGGGTGTTTTCCATATTAAATACAAGTTGTCCCCATCGATCATAAATTTGAAAAGTTTCGATAATAAATTGTGATGGATTGGCACTACTCAAGTAGAAAATATCATTAAAACCATCTTCATTCGGAGAAAAAACATTCGGTAGATAAATTCCCTGCTTTTCAAATACTTGAATGAAAACACTACTTTCTACTTCACATCCAAGACTATCTTGCAGAAATAAGAAATACCGGGTATTTTCTTCAGGATTGACAGTGGGATCAAGACAATCTCCACATTCCACATCCGGAACCCATTGGATGGATGCCGGATTGAAATTAACCAATGGATTTAGTTCAATTGAGTTTCCTGCTTCTAATTCGACTACATCATTAGGAAAGCCTAAAAACAAGAAAGGTGGAGATGGAATTTCAAGTTCAACGATATTTTCACAACCTGAAGCATCTTCAACCTCTATTTGATAAAAGCCTCCTTCTAAAGAGTCAATAATAAAGGGAAATTCACTTACCATTTCGAAAGACTGGAATCCGTTTACCAAGATGTTAACAGGAAGCGTGCCGCTATTGATAGAATCAAGCAGAATAGAACCTGAATTTTCACCATAACAATCGGGAGCATCAAATGAAACGTTCAGCTCCGGTTTCGAGAAGTTCAACGCTACTGTAAGGATAGAATCGCAGCCCCCCTGGCTTTCCAGTGTATCGGTAAATACTCCAGTTTGTGCAATTGGAGTACCATTGAAAACATAGGCTTCTCCTTCGCATAGCTCGAAGGTTCCCAAATCTTCTTCGTAAACACTTTCAATACTCAAGTTTAAGCTAATGATCGTATCACAGCCGACGGAAGCATTTACAGTATCTATATATAAGCCGGGTAGCGTGAGATCCAGTCCACCAAAGGTATAAGATTCGCCTTCACAAATAGTTGCCTCTATAAAGCTTTCTTCTAAGGGAGTTACAGATAGATTGTAAGTAATTATGCTATCACAACCATTTAATGCCTCCCCTGTAAGTGTATCAATGAAAATGGTATCTGAAAAAAACCAATTATTTACAATAAATATGGAATCTCCCTGGCAGAGACTTGAAAAAATGGTATCGTATGAGGGAAGTAAAAGTGAAACACTGGTTAAAACAACACTATCACAGCCTGCCTGATTAGTTAGAACAATGACCTGAAGCCCTGTATCAAGGGGATTACAACTGCTGGAAAACTCATAAGTCGTGTCTCCTAATAGCAAGTCTGTTTGCGTGATCACCACACTATCACAGCCAACGGCATTTGTATACATTTCTACCACCATTCCTGTATCTAAAGCATTACAACTGCTGGAAAAATCATAAGTCGTGTCTCCTAATAGCAAGTCTGTCTGCGTGAGCACTACACTATCGCAGCCAACGGCATTCGTGTACATTTCCACCAGAATCCCTGTATCTAATGCATTGCAACTACTCGAAAATTCATAAGTCGTATCTCCTAGTAGCAAGTCCGTCTGCGTGAGCACTACACTATCGCAGCCAACGGCATTCGTATACATTTCTACTACAATTCCAGTATCTAAAGCATTACAACTGCTGGAAAAATCAAAAGTCGTGTCTCCCAACAACAAGTCCGTCTGCGTGATTACCACACTATCGCAGCCAACGGCATTCGTGTACATTTCCACCAGAATCCCTGTATCTAATGCATTGCAACTACTCGAAAATTCATAAGTCGTATCTCCTAGTAGCAAGTCCGTCTGCGTGAGCACTACACTATCGCAGCCAACGGCATTCGTATACATTTCTACTACAATTCCAGTATCTAAAGCATTACAACTGCTGGAAAAATCAAAAGTCGTGTCTCCCAACAACAAGTCCGTCTGCGTGATTACCACACTATCACAGCCTACGGCATTTGTATACATTTCTACCAGAATTCCTGTATCTAAAGCATTACAACTGCTGGAAAACTCATAAGTCGTGTCTCCTAATAACAAATCCGTCTGCGTGATCACTACACTATCGCAGCCTACAGCATTTGTATACATTTCTACTAAAACTCCCGTATCTAATGCATTGCAACTGCTGGAAAACTCATAGGTGGTATCTCCTAATAACAAGTCGGTCTGCGTGAGCACCACACTATCACAGCCAACGGCATTCGTATACATTTCTACTACAATTCCCGTATCTAAAGCATTACAACTGCTGGAAAATTCATAGGCCGTATCTCCTAATAGCAAGTCCGTCTGCGTGATCACCATATTATCGCAGCCTACTGCATTCGTGTACATTTCTACTACAATTCCCGTATCTAAGGCGTTACAACTGCTGGAAAATTCATAGGTCGTATCTCCTAATAGCAAGTCGGTCTGCGTGATCACCACACTATCGCAGCCTACTGCATTCGTGTACATTTCTACTACAATCCCTGTATCTAAAGCATTACAACTGCTGGAAAACTCATAAGTCGTATCTCCTAATAACAAATCCGTCTGCGTGATCACTACACTATCGCAGCCCAGGGTACTTTGAAATACAGAAATCGTTATTCCTGTATCCAGAACATTACAACTTAAATTGCTAAAAAAACTGGTATCCGCTTCTACTAAACTTGTGTAAGTGAAAACCAAACTATCGCAACCACTTGCATTTGTATAGGTTTGTGTTACCCAACCAGTATCAGAAGGTTGACAACTGCTTGCACTCAGATATATGGAATCGGGAGGACTATACTCAAAAAAGCTAATTTGAATCAAGCTATCGCAGCCTCCTTGACTTAATTGTATTAAGGTATCCGAATAACTCGAAGAGCAATCGACTAAAGTATCTAACAGGATAATAGGCTGAATAACATTTGAAATAATTTCTATAGAGTCAATAGTCTCACATCCGTTAACGCCCGTAACGCTTACCATATACCAACCTGCCTGGGAAACAGAGATGTTAAAACCGGAATCCTGAAAAGAATCGGGTCCATTCCATTGATAATTAAAAGAACTGTCTATTGGAAATAAATCAATATTGGCTATCGTGTCGATACAATTAAGTGATTCCCCACTCAATTGAAAGAAAGGAGTAATAGTATCCTGAAAAACAAAAAACTCCGTTGAGTCCAGGCAACCATCTAGAGATTGGCCATAAAAAATATAAGTTCCTTCCATATTCACGTCTACAGTAGTATCGGAGGTGATAAACCCATCAGCACCTGACCACCAGAACGTGTCTAAAGGAATTGAAAAAGAGGCTAGTAAGTTGGCAACAGTATCAACGCAATTGATCAATGTATCTCCGCTTATTTGTAAAAAACCTGTTTGTATATCCTCACTAACAAAAGCCGTATCCTGGCCAGAACATCCATTACCATCAGTAATGGTCAGGATATACTGCCCCGTATCTGAAACCATTGGGTTAGCTAAAGTCGATTCAAAGCCATTCGGCCCAGCCCATAAGTAATTTACATTACTTTCTGTTGAATCAATAATCAAAGATACAGAGGAGGAATCACAACTCAATACATTGTCAAGCACTTGAATGTAGGGGGTGTCAATTAAAGAGAAAACTTCGGCTGTAGCCGTATTGACACAACCATTACTTGTATTTACAATGGTCAGGGAATAAATCCCCGGAACATTGACTTCGGGTGTTAATATTCCGGAAGAAAAACCGTCAGGCCCGGTCCAAAGTATGCTAAATTCGGGCCCACTTGAGGAATTGCCGCCGTCCAAAGTATCAAAAGCCTGAAAACAGTCAATAGTCAAATTCCCGCCGGGGTCAACTATTGGCAACTCATCATCCTGGCTTACGGTAACGGTTGTCATTGCTGAGCAAATCACTCCGTTTTGCTCATGGCTGACAGTAAGGGTATAATCTCCCTCTTCAAAAACCAAAGCATCCTTGCCGGCAACAAAAAAGCCATTGGGGCCACTCCATTCGTAGCTGACATTGGCCACAGGATCCAGAACGGATGGAACCGCTGAAAGCGTTATTGAATTAATAATGCAATTAAGTTCAGAATACGGAAAAACCGCTGCAACTGGTTGAAGGATTTCTAGGTTTAGGTTGACCGTGCTATCGCAGCCATTAACCGAGCTTATGACAGTACTACCTGTAAAATCGTTACAATAAGGAGTTGTGCCTACAAAAAAGCATTCTCCCTCACATAAAACTGCATCAACAAAAGAAACAGAAGCAGGAACAATTTCTACCAAGACATCATCACTTTCTTCACAATATGGAATGAGCGCAATATCATCCAGAAGAAAATCATTCCCCAACAATCCACCATTTGAACTTTGGTTGACAATACAAATGGTAGCAGTAGTAGCTGAACCTGAATACCAAAGAACATCATATGGCGTCCATGAACAAAAACTGGAAGGCAAAGAAATGGAATTGCCCACAGGAGTACCATTAATTGAAACGCTTAACTCTCCGGGAAAAATTGGCTGGGCCGTTGCCACCCAAAAACTGAAATCGTAATAGGTATTAGGACTTATACTGACCGTTTGACACCAAACATTTGCGCCTATGGTCCCATCTCCATTTACAATCATCATTTGCCCCATGCCAGTGGTATGATCCACACAAGGTGGGAATATAGTGCTCACTATATCCGGGGAAGTGGTCACAGAATAAGAACCACTATTAATTAAATCATTTGGAGCATATAAATAATCACTGGAAAACCCCGTATTCCCTTGCTCAAAATCTCCGTTCACAATTAGATTGGTGCTTCCGGGAGCGTAGGCAGTTAAGGTAAAAAGAGTTGTTTGGAAAACATCTGCCGATGGATTAAGGATGGTAGAATCCGATAAAAGCGATCCCGGCGACCATTCTGAAAAGAGGTAACTTCCACTAATATTGCCATTTAAGGGTACCGTTCCTCCAGGTTCACAAATAGTAATATCTGTTCCGGCATTTACAGAAAAAGGGCAGTTTTGCCCAATACCAATTCGTTGCAAGGAGAAAAATAACAGGAAAATAAAGATAAGTTTTTTCAAGGGATTCAGTTTTTTTCCTGTAAATATATAAAACTAACTAAAATGAATTTTAAGAGGCCGTTCTCGCTTTGAAAAATAAACGCGCCTACGGCGCGAAACTCCTTTTAGAGGGAGGCCGAAAGGGCTACTTTGCTTCGCAAAATAGCCCTTTCGGCCTCTCTCTAAAGAAAATATCGCCGCGAAGCGGCCTAAATTTGGTTTTGGATTTCCAAAACGAGAATTGCTACGGCCTGCTCAAACTCATTTTAGCTAATTTTCATGAGTTCTCCCTTTTATTTTACCTTCACTATATTGTTTATCCAGTTCTTCTTGCTGTTTTTTAAACGTTTCAGAGGTTTCCTTTAGTCCTAATTCCTGCAGATCTGGTTGCCCGGCATCAATCCAGGCGGTGTACCAGGCAGAGCCAATGGTCTGGATAGACTCGCGCATTCTTCTTTCAACCATGCCTTTCATAGCTTCCTGATAAGCGGCAGCATAATCCTGACATTGCGTACGTATCGTTCTTCCCAATCGTTCTTCGTAACAGTATTGCTTATCTTCGGGATAAGTTAAGCTCAAACGTTTTTCGATTGCCAGCACACTGTCCAGATAGGAATGGCTGGTGAGGACTACGTCCCAGTAGTAGTCGGAAATATTTTCAATATAATCGGCTTTACCGACAAAGAAATTGTAGGTTTTATCAGCAAATAGCTCTGGAATACGACTTTCCCAAAAAGCGTGTATGCCTACTTGGTTCGTTAATTGCCCGTTGTAATTTTCGGTAGTGTGCAATGGAACATGTGCATCACCGATATAATGCCCAAACTCGGAAGAAAGTCTTAAAATAGTCTCTATATCTTTTATTCGAAAAGCTTTGGTAAGACGATTCTGCATGACAACCAAATGATAAGGCAGGATGCCGTATTCAGAGAAACGATCAATAGCAAATGCATTTGTACAAGAAATTACAAATGGGTATTCCTCAAAAAGTCCTTGCAGACTGTCACAATTAACCAACCAATCATCCTCATAATATTGGTCTCTTAAATTTTTCTCAAAGAAATTTTTATAAAAAATATAAGGCAGCTGAATTTCATTGACTCCTGTTAATTTGTATACATCAGGCCCTCCCAACTTCAAGACATTGTCCTTCCTTAAGGTAACCTCATTACCCAAAATCTGAAGCGTGTCCATATCACTCGTAACCACAAATAAATCCGTATACTTGACCAATGCGTCCGTCCAATTTCGGGGCACCTCTGTGAAAGGATATGTTCCCCAATGGTCAATATCGATATAATGCCTGACCGCCTCATGCCTGGTTGCATAGCGCCTTTTGTCAGGATCCACGGCGTGTTCCGTAATGTACTCTATATGTTTTTTATAAAAAACAATTAATTCTTTCGGCAAGGTAAAAACGGCCATCCGGTTAATACGCCGATGGCCAAAGAAACCCCAATCATCTCCGTTTGGCTTATTTATGAATGCTACAGAGATAAATAGCGCAGAAAAAAACAGCAGAGCGATAAAGGATTTGATTAAAAACTTTTTCATAAGGTTATTGTGAATGGTTCTAGATGATTTCATTTGGTCGAAATTAATTTAGAAAGCCCTTAAACATGAGTCATCCCGAATTTTAAGG
>CAZHZT010000135.1:0-15007 GCA_964537285.1 uncultured Saprospiraceae bacterium
TGGCGCTAAAGCGCCAGGCAAAGAAAAAGCATAAGTTGACGACATTAGCGGAAGCACACTACAAAAGAGCCATGGCCTATGATGTGCTTCCGCTACGCGGAAGTTGGTCTCTATATCTTATACCCCTGGGAGAACCCAGGGCTACGATCAGGCAGGCCTAACGGCCTGCTTTAAGGACTTCATAAATTAATTTCGACCAAATGAAATCATCTAGAACCATAAAAACGAACCTACCTACAAAAAAGCTTCTTCATCAAGAGGTAATTTTGAGACAGGTTCTACATAAAAATGTTCCTCGATTACATGAAAATGGATGTATTAAAAATATTACACACCTCTGACTGGCACCTCGGGCAGAAGTTTCTTTACAAAGATCGTTTTGAAGAGCACCAACCTGCTCTGGAATGGCTGGTTAAGCTTATTCGACAGGAAAAAATAGATATTCTTATCGTTGCCGGAGATATTTTTGATATCAATAACCCTCCTAATCAAGCCAGGCAGCTCTATTACCGATTTTTATTTCAACTACAATCCACCCCTTGTCGCCATGTCGTTATCGTAGGGGGAAATCACGATTCTCCCAATATGCTCAATGCTCCGCGGGAAATCCTCCGTTTTTTAAATATCCATATTGTTGGTGAAGCCACTCCAGATCCTAAAGATTCCATAATTGAACTAAAGAATTCCCACAATGAGCTGGAGGCCGTCATTGCTGCCGTTCCTTTTCTGCGCGATAGAGACATCAAACAGAGCTTTGCCGGAGAAGCCAATGATGCCCGGATAGAACGCATTCGCGAAGGATTAAAAAATTACTACAAACAAATGAAAGACCTTTGCCGGGGCTATGAGCAATATGACATCCCTGTTCTCACCACAGGCCACCTTTACGCCAAAGGAGCTCAGGCTTCGGATATTCAAAATAACATTTATCTCGGAGATGTTGAAAATATTGGAGCAAAAGACTTTCCAACATTTTTCGACTATATTGCTCTTGGGCACCTGCATCGTTGCCAAAAAGTAGGAGGAGCAGATACCATTCGCTATTCCGGTTCTTTGATTCCATTGAGTTTTAGTGAGATAAAAGACGACAAGGCCGTTTTATTGATTCAATTCGAAGGCGGAAAAATGAACAACCCTATACAGGAAATCACGGTCCCCACCTTCAGAAGTCTTCGAAGCATCAAAGGAACCGTAGAAGAAATCGAGAAAGGCCTGACAGAGCTAAATGAAGAGATTCAGGAAGGACAAGCGCTTAGCGCATGGGTAGAAATACAGATTGAAAGTGATCAGGCATTCTTCCAGGCAGAGCAACATTTCAAAGCCTTCACAGCTGAGATGCCCTTTGAAATTCTAAAAATAAAAAGCTTATTCAATGATCCCTCCCTTCACAGTCTGACGGAAAATGTTCAGCTGGAAGCAATCAGCCCTGTAGAGGTATTCCGAAAAAAATGTACTTCATTTGGGCTTTCTGAAGAAAAAATGGATGATATTCAAAAAACATTTATCGAACTCCAAAGTTGGATGAACGAACAAAACTAACGAAGCTTGAGAATCTGTAAAATTTTTATACAAAACCTTAACTCCCTGAAACTGGAGCAAACCATCAACCTGGAAGCTCCTCCCCTGGTCAATGTCGGGCTTTTCGCTATCACCGGAGATACCGGCGCGGGGAAAACTACCATCCTGGATGCCATGACATTGGCGCTATACGGGCGCATTCACAGAAATAAAGATGAAAAAGAAGTACTCTCCTACGGTGCGGTCGAAGCCATGGCAGAAGTAGAATTCGAAGTAAAAGATATCAGATATCGATCTAAATGGTATATCTGGAGAGCTCGAAAACAAGTAGAGGGAGCTGTACAAGATCCCAAAAGGGAACTTGCCCAGTGGGATGAAGCGGAACAAACCTTCAAAATCATTGCTGAAAAAATCCGGGATGTTAACAAAGCCGTCGAAGACATCACCGGCCTGGATTATGATCGGTTCTGCCGTTCGGTTTTGCTCGCACAAGGTGACTTCGCAAGCTTCCTGCAAGCATCTGACAGAGAGCGCAGTGACTTATTGGAGCGCATCACCGGCACCGAAATCTATTCCAACCTTTCTATCGCTGCTTACGAACGCCATAAAATCGAAGCAGAAAAACATAAAACCCTTTCCAATCAATTAGATCAACTGGATATCCTGAGTGAGCAGGAAGCGAAAGAGCTCAAGGATAAGCTCAAGACGACCGAATTAAGAGTCGGTCAACTTGAAAAACAAAGTAAGGAACTAGACGTAATTATCAAATGGAAAGCAGATATTGAAAAATTACTTTCCCAACATAAGGAAACGCAGGAAAAACTTTCTGAAATCCAACAGCATCTCGAAGCTGAAAATATCAATTTTCAAAAGCTTTCCCTTCATAAACAAATAGCTCCTTACCTTCATCAACTGGAAGACCTTGAAACTAAGAAAGAACAATTTAAAAACTTGCAAAACGCCATTACTCAGATCAAGGAGCAAATAGATCAATCCATTTCCCTAAAAACAGAATTGGAGGAGCAACTCCTCAATACTTCCAAAACGTTAGGCGATCATAAAAAACAGCTTGAAGTTCAACTCCCGATATTTGAACAAGTCAGTCATTTAGATAATCAACTCAGTCAATTAAATAAAGACAAACAAAAGCTGGTATCAAGCTTTTTAAAAAAACAAAAAACCTTTCAGGAAAAAGAACTACTCCGAAAACAACTGCGAGAATCCATTGAAGAATTAAAAGAAAAAATCCGTTTTTCAGAATCCTGGCTTTCTCAACATAGTTTTCTGATTGAAATGAACATCCCTTACATTGAGAACAGCATGAACCGATTCAATGAATTGAGTCATGAGGTCTCAGGAATTGATAAAAAAGTAGAAACCCTTTCCAATGAAATTTCAAAGCTTGAAGGGGAAAAAACACAAGTAAGTGAACACCTTGAAAAAACCGGCCAAAAATACCAAGTACTCCTTGCCGAATTCAAGGCTTCTTCTCCATATCCAAAATTATCCGACAGAACAGAAATCATTGAAAAACATAATGATGCCCTCCGGAAATCACTCAATGAGCAAAGCAGTTCAACCATCCTGGACACCTTGCTTTCCCAGCTGGGAAACGAATCTTTAAGGCTAAAAGAAAAGCAGGATTTACTTTTAAAACTTGATCAGCAAAAGAATCAACTGAAGCAAAAACATGAAGCACTCCAGAAAGAGCTATCTCTTGCAGGAGAAGAATTGGAGTTCAAAAGAAGTATCTTCGAGCAGCAGCAGATGATGGCTAATTACGAAAAGGACCGGCATCAGTTAAAGCCCGGAGACCCCTGCCCGCTTTGTCTTTCAACCAGCCATCCCTTTCGGGAAAAAAACTTTAAACCATTTGTCGATAAGGCTAAAAAAGAGTTCCTTCAAGCGGATAAGACTTATCAAACCTTGAAGTCTAATGACGACAAGGCTCTGAGTGATATGCATATATTAAGCGCTCAAATCCAGGCATTAACAGGCAATCCAAAGAAAGGACTCCCCGGTTCCATCTATGAAATTGAACAGGAAATAGCTAAACTTCAGGAAAGTATCAGTCATAACAACCCTAATCAGCAGCTTCCTTCAACCTTAAAAGAATTGAGAGCATATAAAAAAGACCTCGCACTGCAGATTAATAAAAACCAACTTCTTCTCGATAAGTTAAAACAACAGCATAAGTCCATTTCCACTCTCGAAGCGCAGCAATTCGAATGGCAACAAAAACTTTCCATTATTGAAAATGAATTGAAGTCTATAAAATCAAATAAAACCTGGCAGCTTGACTTAAGAAATAAGCACTCCCTGCGATTAACAGACCTACAAAAAAATATTCAACCCGAACTTGAAAAAAGCGGACAGTCCTTCAATGATTTTGAAGACTACGACAAAACCCTTAACCACTTAAAACAACTCCGGGCAACCTTTCAGAACCATCAAAAACAAAAAAATCAGTTTCTGAACGACCAGATGTTCAAGGAAAAAGAATCCGACCAATTAGACATTCTCATCAATGAACTTAAAATTGACATTGCCCAGGCAGATAGCGAAATCAAGGAACACTCGCAGGAGATAGCCACCATAGATCATCAAAGAAAAGAAATCTTCGGTACCCAGGATCCCACCATCGTGCGGCGAGAACTGGAGCACCTTGTTAAAACAATGGAGCAAAAACACCAGGAAGGTACGCGTAAGCTTGGAAAAGTGCAACAAACTCTTGCTGCGGATGAGGCTCGACATGAAACGCAGGTCGCTCAGTTAAATACTATTGAACAGGAAGTTAATAACATTCATAATAAACTGGAAGCTGTACTGATTAACACGCCCTTCAAAACCGTTCTTGAAATGACCAGTGCTCGCCTGCCCGAAAAACTTGCCCATAGTATAGAAAAGTTGCAAAAGAAACTGGAAAAAACGCAATGGGAAAACAATGCCCGCCTCCAAAAATTAACCTTAGACCTTGAAAATGAAAAACAAAAAGCATTGTCAGACTTCCCTTATGAGGAATTAATCGCGGAAAGAACAAAAGTGCAAAAGGAATATGCCCAGTCTCTTAATGAAAAAGGCCGGGTGGAAGAAAAGCTTCATCACTTCGATCATCAAAAAACTAAACGCAAAGCAATTGAAAAGGACATAAACACCCAAAAAAAGGAGTTGGAAAGATGGGAAATCCTCAACACCCTGATCGGATCAGCAGATGGTAAAAAATTCAGGATCTTTGCCCAAGGCTTAACCTTACAACACCTCACCTATCTAGCCAATCAGCATTTGAACCGGCTCAATGGCCGATATCTTATTAAAAAAATGACTTCAAATAATCTTGAGCTTCGAATTGTGGACACTTACCAGGCCAACAACGAGCGGTCCATGCGCACCCTCTCAGGCGGAGAAACCTTCCTTGTCAGCCTGGCGCTGGCTTTAGGCCTTTCAGACCTTACAGGCCGGGAAACGAATATCTCTTCTTTATTCATTGATGAGGGTTTCGGCTCCCTAGACGAAGCTACCCTGGATCTGGCTATTGCCACCCTTGAAAACCTGCAAGCCGGCGGCAAAACCATAGGTATCATTTCCCACGTAGAAGCCCTTAAAGAACGCATAGGAACTCAAATAAAAGTCATAAAAAAGGGAAATGGCTTTAGTGAAATAACCATCGAAGGCTAGTTTGGCTCGGATTACAAATCCTCGCAAGCGGTGCTTGTTCAAATCCTCGCAAGCGGTGCTTTGAACAAGCACCGCTTGCGAGGATTTGTAATCCGAGTACATCAATTTCCAAGAGCAACCAACTTATATTGAACACACCCTTCGTTTAATTTACGTTTTGTATATTTGTAAAAAAGACTATAAATTTATACATATGAGCTTAGATCTTAAAAAAGCCTTTACAGGCGACGGAAGCCTGGATGAAAAAAGCCTGGAATTTTTGACCTCAGCGATTCAAAAAGCTAATTTGGCAGGTTTTGATTATCTGGAATTCAAACAGTCGCTTACTGCTTTACAAGAAATGAACATGGATCTTGTAACAGCATTTAAATCCGCCTTTACTACGGCCGCTACCATGGGCCTCACTAAAGATAAACTACTAAAAACCGCCGATCACTACCGGAAAGTATTAAATACTGAAAAGCAACAATTCGACAAAGCACTCAACAAGCAGCTTGCTCAGAGAGTAGAAGCTCAAAAAGCGGAAGTGGAGAAGCTGAAACAACAAGTCAAAAAAGCGCAAGAACAAATCGCAAAGCTTGAAAAACAGATCAAAAAGGACCAGCAAACTATTGATCAGGCGGACGCTAAAATCCAGGAATCCAAGAATAAAATTGAAGCTACTCAAGAGAGCTTTGAGAATACTTACCAAAACTTGCTCGAACAAATCGCTAAGGATATCGAAAATATTGAGAAGTTTTTGTAAGTATTTATATTTTCGTTTAAAATTATCGTTCTTTGACAAATTGTGTGGAACTTCAAAATGATAAGCCTTGAATGCCCTTGTGGCTGAAAGGCTTATCATTTTGAAGTTCCATTTTCCACAATTTATGTCAAAGAACTAAAATTATTAACCAACAACTCCAGCTATGTCAGATCTTATTCCTGCTCCATCAACTGCGGGCACCAAAAAATCATTTTGGAAGCGCCCGGAAGGAGTCACTGGAGCTATTTTTATGATAGCTATCGTTGCCGGCCTGGGCTATGCCTTGTATATATTTTTGCCGGCAATTATTGAATTGACTTCCAACATCCTTTATCTGAGCATCATTCTTATTGCCTTGGCGGCAATCATTTACATGATCCTCGACCCTAAAATGCGCAACCTTGTTTGGTATATGTACAAAAGTGTTATGCGCTCAATAACAGGCATGTTTGTTAAAATAGATCCTATTGGTATCCTAAAAAGTTATGTTGACGACCTTGAGGATAACCTGGCCAAGCTAAGCAAACAAATTGGAAACATCCGTGGGCAAATGCGCCGCCTTGAGGGTACTATGAAGGAAAATGAAGTAGATATTAAAAAAAATCTAGCCATTGCCAGCCAAGCTAAAAAGCAAGATAAAGATCAGCAAATGATTCTGGCTACCAGAAAGGCTGCACGCTTAAAAGAAAGCAACGAAAAATACAGCAACCTTCACAAACGAATGGAAGTTCTGTACCGCATCCTTACTAAAATGTATCAAAACTCCGAAATCCTTCTGGAGGATACAAAAGACCAGGTCAAACTGAAAGAACAAGAACGCAAAGCCATCCGGGCATCTCACTCGGCAATGAAATCAGCTATGAGTGTCATTTCCGGTGATCCTGATAAACGCGCAATGTTCGATGCCGCTATGGAAGCTATCGCCGATGATGTTGCCAACAAAGTGGGTGAAATGGAACGCTACATGGAACTATCCGCTAACTTCATGGATTCTGTCGACCTTCAGAATGGCGTCTTTGAAGAGGAAGGCTTGAAAATGCTTGAGAAGTGGGAAAACGAAAGCAACCTTCTTCTATTGGGAGATCAAACTGCTTCTTCCGACAATCTCGACCTCAACCAGGAATCCCCTCAAAAACAACTAAGGGAACAACCTAAAAAGAGCGGCAATAATTCCTACGATAATTTCTTTGAATAAAACACCTCTAATCCGGCTAATGAATTGTTTGATTGAGGCCAAAGGCCTCAATCAAACAATTCGTTAACCGTTAACCGTTCACCGCTAACCCGAGTTCTTTCCCCTTAGAGATCATATAATCAAATGCCGCCTCTTTATCATTAGGGATTTCTCCTTCAAGAATAGCCTCCCTGATAGCCGTTTTAATGATTCCAACTTCCCGGGAAGGTTGTAGGTTAAAGGTTTCCATAATCATTTCACCCGTAATGGGTGGCTGCCAATTTCTTAAGCGGTCTTTTTCCTCCACTTCAAGCAGCTTCTGACGAACCATCTCATAATTTCGGAGGTAACGATCAACCTTTTTGGGATTTTTAGAAGTAATATCCGCTTCGCAAAGGATCATAAGGTCATCGATATCATCGCCTGCATCAAAAAGCAACCTCCGGATAGCCGAATCGGTAATATTTTCTTCCGTCAAACTAATAGGTCTGAGGTGAAGGCGCACTAACTTCTGAACGTATTTCATTTTATGATCCATCGGGAGGCGCATCCGCCTGAATATTCTAGGCACCATAGCAGCACCCAAAGCTTCGTGGCCGTAGAAAGTCCAACCTTGTTGTGGGTGGAAACGCTTAGTAGGAGGCTTTGCAATATCATGCAGTAAAGCCGCCCAGCGCAGCCATATATTATTAGTATTTTTACAGATATTATCTACAACTTCAAGGGTGTGGTAAAAATTATCTTTATGCCCCACACCATTCTTTACATCCACTCCATGGAGTGCTGTTAATTCAGGAAAAATATGATGCAGCAAACCTGTGTCAAAAAGCAATTTAAATCCGATAGAAGGCTTATCAGAGCGTAGGATTTTTTCCATTTCAGTAGTGATACGCTCTTTAGAAATAATGCTAATGCGGTTTTTAAATCTTTTGATGCCCTCAAATGTTTTAGGCTCAATGACAAAATCCAATTGAGTGGCAAAACGAATGGCACGCATCATTCGCAGAGGGTCATCAGAAAATGTTTTACCAGGATCCAGCGGCGTTCTGATAATTCTTCTTTCCATGTCACCGAGGCCATCAAAAGGGTCGATGATCTGGCCGTAAGTTTCATCATTTAAACTAACCGCCAGGGCATTGATGGTGAAGTCTCTTCTATTCTGATCATCCTCCAAGGTTCCTTCTTCGATACTAGGCTTTCGGCTGTCATGCCTGTACGATTCTTTTCGCGCACCCACGAACTCCAATTCTATACCGCTATGTTTTAGCATAGCCGTTCCGAACCTTTTGTAAACCACCACTCTGGGGCTAGGTTTCAGTTTGGAAGCAATTGTTTGTGCGAGTTTGATCCCATTGCCAACACAAAGGATATCCATATCCTTAGACGTTCGTGCAAGCAGTCGATCACGCACATAACCACCAATCACAAAAACAGGAAGCCCCAGGTCTTTCCCGGCCTGAGAAACCAACTCAAATATTTCGCGCTCTTCAGGTTTTATATCAAAAACCAACTTATTGACTTTTCGAATTAAAAAAATGGGTACCAGAAATTCGCTAGAGCTATACCGTAACGGTTTCTCCAAATGTCTCTCTAATTTCCTCTAACACTTCATATAGTGCTTCTGGTTCATCTAAAGATACTAATTTTGAACGATATTTTTTAATTCCGTGATATCCCCGAAAATAGTTGGTATAATGTCTTCGCATTTCCAGCACGCCCAGTTTCTCTCCTTTCCACTCAATGGAATGTTTCAGGTGTTGATAAACGGCTTCAATTCTTTCGTCAATACTGGGAGGATCAAGTATTTCTCCTGTTTTAAAATAATGCTTAATGTCGCGGAATATCCAGGGATAGCCGATGCTTGCTCTACCGATCATAATTCCGTCCACACCATAGCGTTCTTTGTACAGCTTAGCTTTTTCAGGGCTGTTGATATCTCCATTTCCAAAGATAGGAATATGGATCCGCGGGTTTTCCTTTATTTTCCCGATCAGAGTCCAATCTGCTTCTCCCTTATACATTTGTTTGCGGGTACGGCCGTGTATGCTTAGCGCTTTAATGCCCACATCCTGGAGTCTCTCAGCTACTTCAACGATATATTTCGTTTTATCATCCCAGCCAAGGCGGGTTTTTACAGTTACGGGAAGATTCGTTGATTTCACAACTGCCTCGGTTAGCTTTACCATTCGCGGGATATCCTGAAGGATACCTGCTCCGGCCATTTTACATACTACTTTTTTGACGGGACAGCCGAAGTTGATATCCAGCACCTCTGGTTGGGCTTCTTCAACGATTTCAGCAGCACGCATCATTGAATCGAGCTCAGCGCCGAAAATTTGAACGCCAATAGGTCTTTCATAATCGTAAATATCGAGTTTCTGGACACTTTTGTAAGCGTCTCTGATAAGTCCTTCCACAGAAATGAACTCCGTATACATCATATCGCAGCCTTGTGCCTTGCACAATGCCCTGAAAGGCGGATCGCTGACATCCTCCATAGGCGCTAACAACAGAGGGAATTCTCCAATTTCTACATCTCCAATCTTAACCATGTGAGTTGTTATTTAGCTGCAAAAATAAGGTAGATATTCTAAAAAGGCAAAAGTATAAAGAAAATACCCTTTAGGAGCTTTCGCACCTAAAGGGTATTTTCTTTATATTTTACCTTTAAAAGTAAAGATAAAACTTAATCAAAAAACGGCGTAGTAAAATTAGGCTGTTGCACGTCTTTTGTTGTAAACAGTAACAACTACAAGCGTAAGTACAGTCAATCCGAACAAGAACAATGCCCACTCACCCATAGTAGGAACGGCTTGTCTTAGGATTCTGATACGGTTATCAGCACCTTCCGGAGTGTCTGCTTGATCATAAGGAGTATTAGAGAAGTTAGCCAGCAAGTACTCAGCTAAAGCATCCTGTTCTGTACCTGGTGCAGCAAAATCAATTGCTCCCGGATCAGTAAGTATATCATTAAGGTCGACGCGATTTGTATTAGGGAAGCTAGGATAAGGATAAGAATCACCACCACCAGCTAAGAAGTTCAAAGTAACAATTTTGATTGTACCATTAGGATCAACCAAGAAGTTACCATCTTCGAGAATCGTTTCAGTAGCGAAACCTTTATCGTTAATCAACTGGATCGTTCTTACGCGATTACCAGGAGTCGCATCGATCATAAATTCGAAACGGAAACCACCAATTTGTGGGAATTGGCCAGGTGTGTTACCATCTGGAGTAGAAGCCGCAACAGAGTGCTCAACTACTTCAAGGAACTGTTGATAAGTCAATGTAAGAACAGAAAGAGCATTGTTGAAACGAAGAGAGTTCGTAACATCCAACTGAGAGATTTCACCAGCTTGCTTACCACTCACTGGGTTAGCTAAAGGAGGAGTTTGTTCAACTACGCCATTACCAAGATCAACCACACCTCCGATAGCAGAACGGATACCGCCACCATTTTTCAAAGAAACTTTTACTTCCGGATCAAAAGCTCTTGCAGCAACAAGGTTAGCATCAGCGGTAAGGTTACCCAAGTTTGTTTCCTGAGTACGAACAAATTCACGGTTACCCTCCAAGAATACAGAAGTTTTACCAAGGATAACGGCATCCTGAGCATTTACAATATTTTGTACCTCATCAGTAAGGCGCTTAACTAATTCACCTTTAGACTTTGGAGCGAAAGCATCAGCTCCTCCCCATACATTATCTACTACTGATTGGATAGTTGCATAAGCACCGTTAGCAGCATTATTCCAGGAACCATCAACAAGAACACCGTTTGCGTCGAAATCTACGATCAAACGACCTACATAAGTATATTCACCATCAGTACCAACAACTACACATGGCTCGCCATCAGCATTTGTAGTAGCAAATGGATAATCTTCTTCAGCAACATCACCAGCGCGAAGCACATCATCAGCTTGAGCCTGAAGCACATCAGAACCACCAGCGATAATGATATCTACACCACTCAAAAGCGTAGCCAATAATTTTTCATTAGCAATTTGCTGAAGGTGAGTAGTAACAATAACTTTATTGATGCCATGATTATTGATCAAATCATTGATCACAGGCTGAAGGATACCCGCCAAAGCAATCATATCGTCTTGATTTGGCCCTACAACTTCAACATTACCATTAGAAGTAATGCTCTCTAAAAGCTGGGTAGTAGCCCCTACTACACCGATTTTTTCGCCACTACGCTCAATGATTGTAGCTGGAGCAATTTTCTTAGCAACATTAGCATTCAAATCAGCAGGATTCGAACGAAATGCCGTGTTAGGAAGAATGTCACTAGTGAAAGGACCAGCAAGGTCACCATCATTAGAAAAATCAAGGTTTGCACTCAAATAAGGGAATTGCGTACCCAACCAACGGATATCACCCAATTGAGGGCCGCGGATATCAGATTCAACTAATCCTTCAAAAGTGTTAGGACCTGCGTCGAATTCGTGGTTACCTACAGCAGAACAATCAAAACCAATGATGTTCATGATTGTGATATCCGCACGACCTTCACCCTCGCGAATATTTGTCAAACCTGGGTTGTTGAACAGGTCTTGATAAATACTTTGAAAAGTTGGGCGAAGTGCGCCATTACCTGCTGCACCGAAGAAAGCACCCGGAATGTAGTTATCACCTCCAGAGATGATTACAGTATTTGCATACTCATCCTCCAGAGCGTCTACGATTGCTGCGTAGTTAGGTGCATTTGGAATGGCATCAACACCACCTTCCAAGTCAGAAGAGTGGCAAACTTGTAGCGTGAACTGAGCTTGAGCCGTTGACGCTGCGAAAACAATAGCTAAAACGATAGCTATTTTCGTAAAAATACCTTTTTTCATAATTCGTTGTTTTTTCATGAGAATATGGTCGACATAAAAATACTAAGTTTTTGTGGCTCCAATAAACATCCAATATTAACTTAACGTTAAATTGCGGCCAACGGCCAACGGGAAACGGGAAACGGGGAAGGTTAGGTAATTAGGGCATTCGATCATGACTATTGAATTAGCGCTTTCTACCGATGAACCTTATTACCATTCCTACGCCATTGTGGTAAAGGCCTTCTTTAAGCTCTATTTCCTTTTCTTCCAGCTCAATCACGTCAAAATTGCTAAAATCGTGTTGTAGCTCTTCAATCGAAAACAACATTGCTTCGCTTCGGGGCCCACCTACGTTTCCATTAGAAGCATTATAGAGCAAATGCCGTTTACTAAAAGCTTCAAAAATGATATACCCTCCGCTACGCAACAGTTTTGCCAATTCTTTGTGATAGGTTGATTTTATTTCAGGTGAAAAATGCGCAAAGATCAGCGCAAGAGCATCGAATTGCTCGGGAGAATAATCCAGATTTGTCAGCTCTCCTACCTGATATTCAATATTCACGTGTTTTTTTTCGGCGAGAAGCAATGCTTTATTACGAGCTTCTTCACTCCAGTCAAAGGCATATGCATCCCACCCTTGTTGAGCAGCGAATACTGCGTTACGCCCTTCCCCTTCTGCTGCTAGTAGAATTTTCCCTGTGGGTAGCTTTAGAAGTTCTTGCTCAAAATACTTATTGGGTGCTTCTCCATAAGCAAAGGCATCATTTTTGTAGCGCTCATTCCAGAAGTCTTTCATTGATGATGGTTTAATATCTTTAGTACTCTGTAAACTAAGTTAATGAATATTTAGCCTATTTAGAGAAGTTGATAAAAATGTTTCCAATTTCATTGTTACGTAAAAATAGTATTTATTTTTGCAATTGACAACTCCTGTTAAAGAATTAACTTTCTAAATCCTTTAAACGCTCAAACAAACCTTAATTTCATGCACAAACCTTTAGTCGTAGGCATTAGCGGAGGGAGCGGTTCCGGAAAAACCACTTTTATAAAAAAGTTGAAAGAAACTTTCTGCAATGGAGAGATGTGTTTCATCTCTCAAGATGACTATTACAAAAAGCGGGAAGAACAGCAAATAGACGAAAAGGGGGTCACCAATTTCGATCTTCCGGAGGCCATTGACAGGGAAGCTTTTGCCAAAGATGTGAAGGAGTTGATTGCGGGAAAATGCATCAGCCGACAAGAATATGTCTTCAATAATGAACTGGCAACTCCCAAAATGTTGGTCTTTCAGCCTGCTCCCATCGTAGTAATTGAGGGATTGTTTGTTTTCCACTTCAAAGAGATCAATGAGATGCTTGACCTTAGGGTTTTTATTCATGCTAAGGATGACCTAAAAATTATTAGAAGAATCCAAAGAGATCAGAACCAACGGAATTATCCCATCGAAGATGTACTCTATCGCTATCAGCATCATGTCCGGCCTGCTTTTGATGAATATGTAGCCCCTTACAAAGAAGATGTCGATCTGGTTATCAACAATAACAAACACTTCAATACGGCTATGGAAGTATTGACGGGGTATTTTATAATGCGGTTAACGGTTAACGGGGAACGGGGAACGAAATGCGGTTAACGGGAAACGGGAAACGAAATGCGGGGAACGGGGATTAATGACCGTTTTCTATTTTCTTTGAGTAGATTTATGGGAACTTTAAGCTTACCTTTGTGTATACACCCTCTTTTGAGCCGATAAAGATACTCCCTTGATGTTGCCTCATGATTTGTCGGGCGAGGCTTAGGCCGATGCCGCTGCCATCATTGCGGGTGGTAAAAAAAGGAGTAAAAACGGATTGAAGATCCCTTGGCGAAATACCTTTGCCATTATCTGTAATTTGAACATAAATAAACCCATCTTCGCGAAAGGCTTCAATTTGGATAAGGGGTTCAACTGTATCTTTTACGGCATGTTCACTATTTAGGAAAATATTAAGCAATACCTGTATGATCTGACCTTTGTCGATGCTGATGGTAATTTTGGAATCGACTTTTAAATGTACTTCAATACCGCGTTTTTGCCATTCTGTTTTTCGTAAACGAATAGCCTCATCAATCAAAAGATTTACGGGAATATATTCCTTCACAGGTGCTTTGACATGGGTAACTTTCCGGTATTTATCTACGAACTTCAGAAGCCCCTGTGCTCTGGAGTGTAAGACTTCTAGAGCGTATTGTAATTCTTCTAATTCCTGACTTAGCAAAAGTTGCCGGGCAGTTTCTGACAGGGATTCGATTGTGTTGACACTGTTCATGATCTCATGGGTGAGGGTACGGATAAGCTTTGCCCAGGCTTCCATTTCGACATCATCACGGATTTCACGAATGTTTTGAAAAACAAATAACTGATAGTTTCTTTGATGTAATTCATAATCAAAGCGTTTAACCTGGAGTTGCCTTCCCTTTGCCAGTTCCAGACCTTTTCCGCTTTCACCTTCCTCTAAGGCGTCAAGAAAAGGATAAAGTTTCGGAATAAGATTTTTTAAAGAAGTAAGATGAGAAACTTTTGGAATGCCCAAGGCATTTTGCAGGGCTTTGTTGCAAATAATGATTTTACCATCCGGAGCAGCAACCAAAAAACCCAAATTGGCTTTTTCAACAAGGATCTCATTGAGCGTTTGCTCGCTATTTCTATGTTGTAACCGAGCATTAAGGCTGGTACTAATTTTCTGAAAGGTTTTATACAAGGGACCAAAACCACTGCCAATGTCTTTTTCCGGAAATTTAAGGCTTATATCTTCATATTCGATAGCAAGTAGGAAGCGTTCCAGATCCCTGTTGGTCTTTTGTAAATAAAAATAAAGGTTTCCAATAAAAATAAGGACGAGTACTCCCAATATCAGTTGAGTGAATAGCCATTCCGTTTGTCCTAGTATTCGGACAAGAGGGAGCAGGAAAAAGACGATTGCCCCTAGTCTCCAGGTAATTCCGATATTAAATTGCTTAAGCATCAAATATTGGTAATGGGTCCAATCCGTTGATCAGGCCCTAAAGGCATTACTGAATTGGCCA
>CAZHZT010000136.1:0-14926 GCA_964537285.1 uncultured Saprospiraceae bacterium
TGAGGAAAAAAGGACAAGTAAAATGGGTAGGGTATTATTTTCCTGATCCCTAAAGAAAAAAGTTCTTTGACAAATTGTGAAAGAACGAAGAAAAAGTACCTCAACTTAAGAGGATGTCAAATTAGTCAGCGATACTCGCTTTGAAAAATAAACGCGCCTACAGCGCGAAATTTATTTGAGAGGGAGGCCGAAAGAAAATATCGCTGCGAAGCGGCGAAAATTTAGTTGTGGATTTCCCAAACGAGAATTGCTGCAAATTAGTTGCACCCATTACAGTAATAGTTAATATGCGCTTAACCAAACTTGAAATAAAGGGCTTCAAAAGCTTTGCAAATGAAACCGTTATACACTTTAACGAGGACGTCATCGGAGTTGTAGGACCAAACGGCTCAGGTAAATCCAATATTGTTGATGCTATTCGGTGGGTGCTGGGAGAGCAAAAAAGCAGGGAGCTTAGGCTCGAAAAAATGAGTAACGTCATTTTCAATGGTACCAAAAAAAGAAAAGCCGGGGGAATGGCCAAAGTCTCTCTGACGTTCGAAAATACCAAAAATCTACTTCCTACCGACTACCACACGGTTACGATCACCAGAGCACTGTTCCAAAGTGGTGAAAGCGAATACCGGCTCAATAATGTTCCTTGCCGCCTCAAAGACATCACTTCTCTTTTCCTGGACACAGGCATCGGTTCCAATTCCTACGCTATTATTGCCCTTGGCATGGTAGATGACATTCTCGCAGATAAAGAAAATGCCCGGCGGCGAATGTTTGAACAAGCTGCCGGTATCTCTAAGTACAAATCCCGGAAAAGAGAAACAATTAATAAACTAAAAAGCACCGAGGCAGACCTTAACCGCATAGAAGACTTGCTTTTTGAGATCGAAGGGAACCTTAAAACCCTTGAAAAACAAGCCAAACGCACCCAAAAGTATTTTGAACTCAAAGAAGCTTATAAAACACTTAGTATTCAACTGGCCATTCTTCAACTCGCAGGCTTCAAAGATACCTATAAGTCTCTGGACACCCAACTGGAAAAAGAACAGGAACAACTCAGAGAAATCCATAACAAAAACAGGCAGATAGAAGCTCAGATCGAAAAAGTACGCAAAGCAAACCTCGATAAAGAAAGGCATCTGAGCGATCGGCAAAGAGACCTAAACCAACTGGTCGGTAACATCCGAAAACTTGAAAACGAGAAAAATATACTCAAAGAAAAGCGTCTCTACGTTCTCAAAAACCAGGATAAACTAAAAAAACAAGTACTTACCGGGGATGAACGTATTGAACAATATCAAGCCGAGATCGATAATTACTCAGAAAAACTGCAACAGGAGAAACGTCTGGAACAAGAGCTCGAAAACATGCTCGATCAAGCCGAAAAACAGCTCGAAAATGTTCGAAAAAACCACGGCAACCTCAAAAGTGATTTGGATGAATATCTGAATGCGCAAAAAAAACTAGACCACCAGATTTTCGAGCTCGAAAAGCAAAAAGCAGTTATCGGTAATCAAATAGAAAGCTTCGAAAGCGAACGCTCCCATCTTGATGAAAGCGTTGAACGACATAAACGTTCTACCGCCAACTATGAAAAGGAATTGGCAGAATTAAATTCCCAAAGGGAAAAGGTGCTTAATACCGTGTCAGAGTTGGAAAAAGCTGAAATAGAGCGTCAAAACCAAACAGAAGCCTTCGAGAAAAACCTCGAAAAAATTCGGAAGCAAATTACAAACGTCAACAGAAAACTCGATGCCCGACGCAATGAATTCCAACTTACCAAAAGCATGATCGATAACCTGGAAGGTTTTCCTGAATCCATTAAGTTTCTCAATAAGAACCAGGACTGGGGCATCGAACCTCCACTTTTATCCGACCTCATATACACTCAAGAAGAATATCGTATCGCTATAGAGAACTATCTGGAGCCTTACCTCAATTATTATATCGTCAACACCTACGAAGAAGCCAAAAAAGGCATCCGCTTATTAAGCAATGCACAAAAGGGGAAAGCCAACTTTTTTGTCCTCGAAGCCTTCAAAAATTACATCCCACCAATGATGTTGCTTCCAAATACAATGCAAGCTATTGATCTTGTAGAAACGGACACTCCTTACAGAAACCTGGTCAGCTTTCTTCTGGAAAACGTACTCATAACCGACAAAGAAGAATTGCCTACAACAGGGCTTGATCAAAACATCGTCCTTCTCTCCAAAAGTGGGCGCTTTATTCAACGTCGTTTTAGCCTCTCCGGCGGTTCTGTGGGTTTATTCGAAGGTAAAAAACTTGGTAGAAAGAAAAACCTGGAAGTGCTTGAAACTCAAATTAAACGAACAGAAAGAGAAGAAAATCAACTTTCTACAGAGTTCTACAACATAAAAACAAGGCTTGAACAACTAAAAGCAGCGGTCAATCAACCTCAAATAGATGAACAACGGAAACTCCTCAATCAACTCGATCAACAAAAGGTTTCGATAATGACACGCCTCGAAAGTGCTGAAAACTTCCTCCGCGACAGCAACCAACGGCGCCTGACCATCATTGAAAACATTGAACGCTTAACAGTAGAATCTCAAAGACTGGACAAGCAGTTGGAAGGCTTCATGCAACAGGTTAAAGATTCAAAACTTAAAGTAAGCGATGTAAACGAGTCCTACCGCAAGGTTGCCGAAGAACTTAGTGAAGCATCCAATGCCTTCAACAAACAAAATATTACCTTTATTAAGCAACAAAACAAGGTAAATACGTTTCAGAGAGAGCTTAACTTCCGCCAGAAACAATTGTCAGAAACGCAATATCAACTTTCCAAAGACCGCCAGGCGCTCGAACAATCCAAGCAGGAATCCCTCGATATCGGGCAGCGATTTGATGAAATGGAAAAAGAACTTGTGGAAAAATATGCACTCAAAAAGGAAAAATCCGCTTTCTTATCCGAAGCTGAACAGGCATACTTCAAAGCTCGGGGAGAGATCAATGAACTAGAGGATGAATTACGGAAAAACTCCCGTAAAAGCAACCAATCTCAATCTTTAATTAATCAATTAAAAGATCGCTTTAATGATATAAAGATGCAGATTACGGCTATCGCCGAACGCGTCCGGGCAGAATTCAGCATCTCCATAAATGACCTGATCAATGAAAGTGTTCCGGAAAATATTGAGGAGGCTTCCACTAAACAGAAAACGGAAAGGTTAAGGGCCAGGCTGGATAATTATGGCGAAATCAACCCAATGGCTGTAGAAGCCTACAATGAAATGAACCAACGCTATGCGACCATTAAAGACCAAAGGGATGACATCCTGGAAGCCCGGAAATCCCTGAACCAAACGATCAAAGAAATCGAAGAAACAGCTACCAAGCAATTCCTTGAAGCCTTCGACCAGGCACGCATCCACTTTATTAATGTTTTCAGAAGCCTCTTCACCGAAGATGACTTCTGCGACCTCATCCTCACCAATCCCGAAGATCCTCTGGAATCGACGATTGATATTATTGCGAAACCAAAAGGCAAGCGCCCCCAATCGATCAATCAATTATCGGGAGGAGAAAAAACGCTGACTGCTACGGCCTTGCTCTTTGCACTCTACCTGTTAAAACCAGCTCCTTTTTGCATCTTTGACGAGGTAGACGCTCCACTTGATGATGCCAATATTGAAAAATTCAACCGGATCATCAAAAAATTCTCCAAAGACTCTCAATTCATTATCGTTACCCATAATAAGCAGACAATGTCAGCAGTAGACGTAATATATGGTGTGTATATGCAAGAACAAGGAGTATCGAATGTAAGTCCGGTGGACTTTAGGTCGCTGGAGAATACGTCTATATTGGAAACCGCTTAAGGAAAGTTTTAGCTGTCCCAACCTTCAACTTTTTCTAAACTCCCAAAATCTCTAAACTACTCTAACTCAGCGATTTTTTCGCGGAGCCATTTTTCACTGGCGATGCCTTTGGTATTATCGATTTCAGCTTTGAGTTTTTTTAGTTCTTCCTTATCTCCTGGCCTAATTCTGGACAGCTTTTTTGTAAATTTAATTAGATTCATGTAAAGATCTCTACGAGATTGAGGCAAGTTTTTGTGTCTGTTCAGGTATGCTCTAAAACTTTCTAATAACGAATCTAGTGGATCATACTCATCAATTTCATAATAGGTAGCAATCAGCATTGATTTAGAAACCAAGTTGTAAGAATAATCGTCGTATTCTACTTCTCTAAGAAGCTCAATTACCTTGTCGTATTTCTTCTGGTAAAAGTATAGCATAGAAAGATTAAAAGAGATTGCATTTTCCCTCATCCCTTCAGGCAGCTTTTCCCCATATTGGTTGATAAAATTTTCTACCCAATCGTATTCTTCTAACCTAAGAGCAGAAAATATGCTATTTCGAAAATGCCAAGGGGATAAAACACCTCCTGTTTCAAAAATTAACTCATTATCCAAAGATTGCTGAAAAGTATCATAGTATTCTCTCAAGAATTTTCTTTTCCCTTGGTTTACCTTCCTAATACTATAGTTCAGAGCATAATTGTAAATGTAATTTGCGTCTTCTTTAGGTAATTCTTCAATGTGCTGTTCTATCAAGGATTTTAACGTAAAATAGTGATCCTCGTTTTCTGTTTCAACTTGTGTTAAATAAATATGATAGTACAATGAGATGAGCGGTATACCTTCATAAGCATTATGGAATTTCTTTAAGTGTTCTATTATCTCATCAATGAAAAGTAATTTATACTCATGAGAGACCACCGTTTTTTGACTTTGAATATCACAATAGTACTTTAGCTTTTCTGCTAAGTAAAACCAATCTAAATTATTAATAATTTCTTCAAGGTTTCCCCTTTCGTCTCGTTTAAAAGAAATACCTTGTTTTAGATCATAAAAGGACTTTTCAATTTGATAGCGATAAAAATAATAGCTGGCAGTTCGAAAGTTTTGTTTAGTAGAAAGACGATTGGCAGCAGTAATAGCAGTATTGTAAAGTTTTTCCATCTTCTTTCTTTTAACTGCTTCTAAAAGATACGTCGCCTGGTGAAGAGGATTTTCCTGATAGACTTCCTGCGCTAGAAACCCTTCTACCAGTTTCAGTAAATCCGATACCAGCTTTCTAAACTTTACATCATCATAAGGTTGATCTTTGTATATTTTCTTCCATAACTTTTCCTTATCAAGGGGTTTTGGAAGTTTAGAAAATAAATTTTTCCTCAACAATTCATATAAATTAATTATAGCCTCATGCTTATTGAAATACGGGCTATTCAGGTATTTATACAATCGATTATGTTCGTATTTATCAAAATACTCAAGGATGTTGTACAATTTAGTATTTTCCATTCCAGAAAATTTGCGTATATTGTCGACCGAAAGAAAAGGGCTTGTAATTGGTTCGATCTTTCATTTTTCGAAATTGATATTCAGTCAATTTTTGTGTTTCCAACGCCCCACTTAATTTGAGCCGATTTGCTCGACTCCAACAGCAGAAATATCCCAATTTCCGTTAATATTGCCTAACGAAGGCAATTCTTTTTTAGTGTAAAAAAATGGGAAAAAAAGGGGTGAATATTTCACCCATGCTGTGAGAGACATTGGCATCTTTTTTGCCTTTAATATATTCGGATGTTAAATTCCTCCAAAACTATGGGTTTATTTGGACGAATAATCGAATACGTGACTTTGATGGAATTATTTTGTCGAATTTAACGTAAACTAGATGCACATCGATCTAAAATTTAGTAAATTTGTTGATAGCGTTAATTTTAACTATGCGAAAACGATCCGTTTAAAAATCCGCTGAAAATGAACATATCTCTACGTACTTTTATCAAATATTTAGTTTCTTGGGCCGCTGTACTAGCGTTTTGTCAGCTCGGCATGGCTCAGGGAAGCGGTTATTACACGCCATACTCTATTATTACGAATACCACTTTTGAGTATGACGACCCGTATAGCAATGTCTTGGGCTATAGTGTCAATGACAATCCATCTAATGGAACAGTGACTACCCCTTCGCAAAATGGCACTGATTTCATTATCTACACTCCAAATACAAACTTTGAAGGAAAAGATACTTTTAGTGTAACAATAGTTGTATTTAATTTTCCTGCAGGCTTTGAGGCTTATAATCTTGGCTTTGAAATAAACGTAATACCTTCGGTAGTCATTGCGCATAACGACTACGCAATGCAGCTCTCTCCAATATCTATCATTGAAATTCCCGTTCTGGCTAATGACTCTACATCAACCGGGAACCTTACTATTAGCAACATATCAGTGATAAATAACGGTTCAGCAACGATTACTCCAGATAGTACAAAAATCAACTTTACTCCAGATCTGAACTATGTGGGTATTACTTACTTGCTTTACACTGCCTGTGATGAAAATGATCAATGCGACCAAGGTATGCTTACCATCCGGATGACAGATTATACGCCACCGGATTCGGATACTACCTTTTTAATTACAACAGAAAATACATCTATTCCGGTTGTTTTACCTGCAATAGGCTTTGATGAGCTTAACGCTCCCGCAAATGGTACGCTGACTCAACTGAGTGATTTCGTATATATGTACGATCCGGATGCCTCATTCACAGGGGTGGATTCCTTTTCGTTTGATTTGAATCACAACAATGGTTATTCTACCGCTCAGGTTTACGTTACGGTATTGAATGCTCCTGCTCCAAACCAATTTGCTATGGAAGATTACGCCTATCTGGTTGTCAATCAAGATTCCATCGTAGTTGATGTTCTGGCCAATGATATGAGCATGGCATCCCTTTCTATCCCTTCTTTAAACGTAAGTACTCAACCTGTTAATGGGACAGCTTATAAATCAGGGGATAAAATTGTTTATATTCCTAATAATGGTTTCAGTGGAGTAGACATTTTTTACTATAAAATTGCCAATGTATTCGGGGTAACTGAGTACGCTCCGATTTATTGCATCGTATCCAATCACTATCCTGCTTTCTACACCTTTGACCTTACGACACCGGTCAATACACCGCTAGTGCTGAATTATGAAGTTCCTATCTCGGGTTATGATTTCAATATAGTTGACGATCCGGACTATGGCGTTGTAGAGTACTATCCCGGGGATACCACTCTAACAATTCACGGTCAAACGGTTTCCGGATACAACTTACTCATCTATTATCCGGAAGAAGATTTTTACACCACCGATTCATCTGAAATAGATGAGATCGAAATTGAATATTGTATCGATGGTAACTGTCCAACAGCTAAATTAGACATTTGGATCCAGGAAATGCCCAACGCTCCAGTAGACACTTTTTGTATCGGTAAGAAATGTGTATGGGCAGGTGATACCAATAACGATGGTATAGTCGATATCAAAGATGTGCTCCCCATTGGTTTAGGAATGGGAGAAAATGGGGTGCCGCGAGTAAATGCTTCAACCGATTGGTATGGCCAGTACAGCGAAGAATGGGATCCGGCTCCTACAGTTCTGGAACCAAAGTATTATGACACGGATGGAGACGGATTGGTTACAACAGACGATACTGCTGCCATTAGCCAGCATTATTTAAAAACGCATAACTTATTGCCAGAGGAAACTCCAGTAGCTTTGCCTCTGCTGTTTTTTGATATTGTTTCACCAAGTGGCCCCATTGACTCGGGGGATGTAGTGATCATTGAGGTAAGCTTGGGTTCTGAGGCATATCCTTCTTTTGATGCTTACGGTCTTTCGTTCCTGTTTAATTTCAACACGGACTTCATCGATCCTCAAACAGTTGATTTTCAAGCTTACGAAAACAGCTGGCTGTCCTTTTATTCTCCTATGCTCAGCATGGCGAAGCAACCATTCGAAAGTCGCTTGGATGTTGGTTTGACAAGAACCAACGGTATTTCAGCAAGTGGATATGGTGCAGTCGGGCAAATAAGTTTTATTATTACAGAAGACTTCGCTGGTTTCCGCTACAACAAACAAGGCGTTATTCAAGTAGAAGTGACTGGTGGGCAAAGCATGAATGGTTTTGGTCATTATGCCAAGTTAAATGACGAGATCATTGAAATTCCATTTGATTTCACACAGAAACCACAGCCTTTCCGTGAAGATATGGTGGTTACCTATCCGAACCCGGCTGATGACTTTGTGAATATTCACCTGAACGGAAGCGATAACACTATTGAAGATGTAATTGTATATACTGTGGATGGAAGGGAAGTAATGCGTATGATGGATGTGAATCAACGCCATTTACGCTTAGATGTGTCTACTTTTGAAACGGGCTTGTATATCTTCGATATCATGACTCAGGACGGCCCGGCTCCGAAGAAAATTCAAATATCAAGGTACTAAAAAAGTTATCTTATCGGGAGGGACTTTGTCTTTCCCAATAAAATTAGTACACGGAATCATAATAAAAAAAGCATTCGCAAATTGCAAATGCTTTTTTTATTATGATTCCGTGTACTAATTTCTTTTTAGTTGTTCGTCTTAATGAACTTACGCTCTTTAATTCTCGCTTTTTTACCAACAAGGTTTCTTAAGTAGTACAACTTAGCGCGACGTACTTTACCTCTTTTTACAATTTTAATATCGGTGATGATCGGGCTCGCAAAAGGAAAAATCCGCTCAACTCCAACTCCATTAGAAATTTTTCTAATAGTGAACGTTTTAGTTGCGCCTTCACCAGTAATTTTAATTACATCACCGCGGAAGGACTGCGTACGTTCTTTGTCTCCTTCAATAATCTTATAACTTACCACGATATTATCTCCTGAGCGAAAATCTGGGAAGTTCCATTTTTCCGTCATTTGCTCGTGTACAAATTTAACAGCATCCATGATCTTTATTATTTTATCGATTTCCAGAATCGGCTCGCAAATATATAATTATTTCACTAAAAAACAAAAAAAAACGAAGATTTTCGAAAGCTTGAGGGGCATAGTAGCGCAGTCGCGCTACTATGCCCCTCAAGCTTTCGAAAATCGGTAGTGGGTAAAACCGGTTGATGAGAAGTGTTAACCTTAAGTTGTAAAGCTTGTTAGATAAATCCATCAACGGATTCTACCCACTACCCGAAAATCTTCGTTTTTTTATCGAAGTAGTGTTGCGTAACCTCTTATTTCAATAGGCTTTCCTCTAGGCTCGGTATAAGTAACGCGTACAGGGTAAACGCCCGTCTGGAGCAGCTTGCCTACATTATCATGCCTACCATTCCATCCCTCAAAAGGGTTGTCGGTCTCGAAAATAAGCCCTCCGTATCGATCCCATATTTGTAGATGGAAATCCTGCAAACCTCTTAGGAAACCTACTCCTAAAAACTCATCATTTTCACCATCCCCATTGGGGCTAAAAGCGTTCGGTAAATAAAAAGTCACTTTTGGAACAACATCCAGAACCTTTGTAATGGAATCTACACAAAAAGTACTATCAATTATAAATAATTTCACTTCCTGCAGACCTGTATCCGGGAAAGAAAAAAGCGGGTTCTCCTCATAGGCCTCTCCTACCCCGGCAAAATCCCATATCCAGTACTTGACATCTTCAGAAGACTGATCAATAAACTGAACCTCCGGATTGAAATTGGTGATTCCCGTCGAGTCAAAAGTGAAATCCGCAACTGGTGGAACGTATACAGAAATCCAGTCTTCATAGGTAGTATCAATGAAGCAACCTATTGGAGAGGTAATACTCAGATTAATAGTGTAAACACCAGTATCAAAATAGGTATGTGTAGGACTTAGTAAACTCGAACTATCGCCGTCTCCAAACTCCCAATCGATGATATATGTGTCATCAACAGGTTCTGATAAGTTTTCCATGAATATTTCCAGTGGAGGGCATCCAGCAAACGTACTTGGATCAACGACAATTATAGGAGGTGCAGGAAACCAAAGTACATTATTTACTGCAGAATAAGTACACCCGATAGAATCCGAAACGGTATACTGAACAATATAGTCTCCAGGATCCTCATATTGATAAATGGGTACGGTATCCAATAATTGATTATTATCGCCCATGTCCCAGAACCGATTTACAATGAAATATTCGTTGGTATCTACGAGATCGGTGAATACAACAGGCCCCGCCACACAAGTATCGTATTCGGCCTCGAAGCCTACTTGTATTTCCGGAGTAATCACTACAAAGATGTTAGCGGTATCAGAGCATTGGGAGCCCGGGTTGAGTACCATTAAGCAGGTATAGTTGCCGGGTTCCTGAAAGTTTACGGTAATATCTTTATCATTAAAAATTAATGTGGTATCCTTCAGGTAAATCCACCACTCATAACCGGTTATATTTTGAAGAGGGCCGCTTTCGTTGATCATCGTAATGATGGTATCGTTGCACGTGCGATAGAAAAAGTTCTTAGTAGCTTCCGGAGCCCCATCCGTAGCAGCTTCTACAACTGGGTCACAGTTGGTTACATTGAACTGGAAGTCACGCTGAACTCTACTTAACAACTGGCCATTTCTAAACTCAGAAACACATACACCTACGACGTATCGATCTTGTACATTCGGAGTTCCAGTGATAAAACCTGTAAATTGATCAATTGTAACCTGGGGATCACTTTGTACCGGGTTTTGTGCAGTAAAAGTTGGCGTTATAAAATTAACAGGATTATAGGGAGGGGGTGCATCCGGATTTGGAGCAACGTTCATAACACTTCCGCCCAACAGGGGAGCGCATAGTTCATACACCAACAAGTCACCTTCAGCATCCGTTGCAGAATGGTCAAAATTCAAAGCTTGATTAACGCAAATAACAGGAGGAGGAAAATTATTGAATACAGGGCTATTATTGCATACTTGCTGAGCAAAGCCCGTAAGTTCTATGGTATATGTTGCACCCGATTCTTCAGGATTAAAAATGTTTACAATGCCTGCATTCCGGCAGCATCTCTGATAAGTAATAAAGTAGCTTTCCTGCACAATGGGCAAGGATAATTCAAAATAATATACGCCTTCTTCCACACAGACATTGGTGGGGACTTCTACGCAAGGATTACCCGTGTCAGGATCGATATCCGTTATTTCAGGTGCATCTAAATTAATAGTGATAAATTCAATATTACCTTGAAATATAGTAACGGTACCAATAGTAAATGAATTAGGGTCAGAATCAAAAGCGGCACCTTGCCCAAAACAATCGCGATACACTTTCAAAGTAAAACCATAGATATTATTGCCCGGGGCCGCTGGGTCTTCGCTGAAACATTCATAGGTCATTTCCCCTCCTATTATATGAGCTCCAAAAAGATGGGAGGAAAGAAATGTAACAAAAAGTAAAGAAAGGAATATTCTCATAAGTAGATGCTTTAATTTCGAAAGCTTAAGGTAACACAAAACTATTGAAGCTAGAACAAATTAATGGGAAAATGATTTGAAAAATAGCAGACTTTATTCTGAATTTATTTCAGAATAAAGTCTGCTATCCTAAACTGATCTATTTTACTACAGTGGCGTATCCGCGCAATTCATAGGGCCTTCCTCTGGGGCCTCTGTAACGCACAAGATATAAATAAACCCCGTTCTGAACATAATCCCCTTGATTTTGTTTTTTGCCATTCCAGCTTTCAAAAGGATTATTGGTTTCAAAAATGAGTTCTCCCCAACGATTCCATATCGTCATTTCGAACTCCTTCATATATTGAAAAAAACCAACTCCGCCAAATAAATCGTTTACGTTATCTAAGTTAGGAGAAAAGGCATTCGGCAAAAAATATCGGACCTTCGGAACGATATCCAAAATTGCTTCCGCAGTATCCAGACATCCACTTACATGCTCTACGACAAGCTGCACTACTTGTAAGCCTGTATCCGGAAAAGTAAATACAGGATCCATTAACCTTGATGTTTCAAAATCTCCAAAAGTCCAGTCCCAGGCAAATGCTTCCAAAGATTGATCTGTAAAATTAACGGTAGAATTAAAATTGCTGAGCTCTTTAGGAGCATAGTCAAATGCTGCCGTTGGGGATGGTTTCACTAAAATCCAATCTGAAAAGGAAGCAGAAGCAAAACAACCCACCGGAGACGTCACTTCCACAGACACGCCATATAAGCCATCATTTTCATAAATATGGGTAGGACTTACGTCCCCACCAGTATTTCCATCGCCAAAATCCCAGACAATATCGTAGGTAGAATCTACGGGGAAGGACAAATTATTAAATAAAACCCTCAAGGGCTCGCATCCTTCGAAGCCACTCGGCTCAATAGTCAGAAAATCTGGTACCGGATACCATGGAATAGTTTTGACCGTATCATGTATACAGCCATTTATATCCTCCACCTGCAACTTTACATCTTTTACACCAGCAAAAGCAAATTGATGCATTGGGTTAACATCCAGAGAAGTCCCTCCGTCATCAAAATCCCAATTCCAATTCAGAATAGTCCCACTTCCGGAAAAGGAAGAATCATAAAACATTACCTCGCCCACTTCACAGGTATCGTATTCAAAATCAAAATTGGCAATGACCTCAGGGTAAACATTTACAAAAATAGTTGCCGTGTCACTACACACAGAGCCTGGATTCAGTACTAATGTACCCATGTAAGTGCCCGTATCCGGAAAAACGACTGTTATATCACGGGTATTATAAGTCTCCAGCCCTCCATTAATACCAAAAGACCACTGGTATTCAAAAATATTGGATTCCTGCACACTTTCATTAATAAAATCTATTTCGAAATTACCACATGAATTGACCACAAACTCTTGGGCATCAATAATGGCATCTTCCTGTATATCTGCCTGAACAGTAGGCTGGCAGGAAGTAACGTTAAATTGAAAATCCCGGCGAATCGTACTTAACAACACGCCATTTCTAAACTCCTTTACGCAAACACCAACTACAAATTGACCAATGATCAAAGGGGTGCCTGTAATTATTCCCGTAACCGGATCAATCGTTATTTGGGGGTCCCCGCCCATAGGATTGGCTGGCGAGTATGGAGGGGTGATAAAATTGACTTCATTGTAAGGAGGAGGAGCCGCAGGATCAGGCATTACCCCATTAAACGCTTCAGGATCACCAGGCATCTGTTGTGAACCGGCCAAGCCCCCTCCCAAAAGAGGACTACAAAGCTCATAGACGAGTTCATCTCCGTTCGCATCTGAGGCACTGTGATCAAAAACCAGAGGATTATTTGAACAAATAACAATAGGTGGAAAATCATTGAATACCGGAGAATCGTTGCAAAGTTGTTGAGCATTGGGAGTAATTTCTACTGTATAAGATGCCCCCGAAGATTCAGGGTCAAAAATATTAGATATGGTATTATTCCTGCAGCAACGCTGATAAGTCACTACGTAACTTTCATTTCCCAGTATGGGAAGGTTTATTATATCTGTGATATAGATGGCTTCCTCCACACAAACATCTGGGGGAACTACAAAACAGGGATCCAAATCAGGATCAATTCTAGTGATAGGCTGGTGAGGTACATCAAGTGTAGTAACCTCTTGTGAGAAGCTTCCTACTCTATAAATCGTAATGGCAGCTAAATTATCAAAGTTGGCTCCATCGGAATTACAATCCCGATAAACTTTCATGGTAAAACGATATTGCCCACTTCCGAGACATTCGTAAGTAATCTCCCCACCAACTATGTGCGCCCCTTTCAAGTCATCTATGAATGACAAATAAATCAACCCCCAAGCAACTAGACAAAACACTATATTTCGTAAAGGGTGTACATTCATTTAAATCGATTTTCTTTGGTAACTGATATATTTATCTTTTGGTTAGAACCTACCGGAATGGCATATTATTGCCTTCTTTTTTCCAACAAAAAGCAAAAGTTAAATTATTGACAGATTTTAGATTTTTTGCTTTTAAAAGCAACAACTTACACAACTTTTTTGATTAGTTATTCGTACTAAGCACTCAACATTAAGTAGTTCACGGAAATAGACTATATAAATAATCTTTGCCCTCTGTAGAAGCATTTTTGGCTTGGAGATTGACACTTTTTTGGGATTTTTCTTCGAAAAATCCCAAAAAAGTGTCAATCTCCAAGCCAAAAACCTTCCTGCCAAGGGCATCGATAGTTTATACAGCCCAATTCCGTGAACTACTTAAGAGAATGACCTGGAATAAATCATTCTCCCCAAAAGACAATTTTTATCAAAATTTTAATTGCTCTGTTGATTACCATAATTTTTGAAATCTTTAAGTCGTTTTGATTAACAATTGATAACCGAAATAGATTTTGATGCAGATGCAATAAATATCATTCAAATGGTGCAAACAGATACATTTTCATACAATTTCCTTCCTGATCAAGTAAAAAATTTTGCCACTTCATTAGCAGATGGAAAAACCTTATTGCTTCCTACAGATACTATTTGGGGCATAGCATGTGATGCGTGTAATGAAGAGGCAGTGCGTAAAGTCTACCGCCTGAAACAGAGAGAGCTAAATAGCCCGTTTATCTTATTAGTCGACTCTCTGGACATGCTCCGCCAATACGTAACTTATATTCATCCCAGAATTGAAACGCTTTTGGTATATCATCTCCGACCACTTACCATTGTTTATCCTCAGGCAAAAAATTTGCCTTCCATTTCTATCTCAAAGAATGGGTCAGTAGCAATTAGGATTGTCCAGGATCCTTTTTGTAGAATGTTGATCAATCAGCTTGGAAAACCTATTGTGGCTACTTCGGCAAATGTCGGGGATGAACCATTCCCAAATCATTTCGGAGCAGTTAGCTCAACAATTATTCAAGGAGTGGACGAGATTGTCCCTTACAGACAAGATGAAAAAGAATTAAACAAACCTTCTGTTATCGTTTCTTTTGACGAAATTGGAGAGCTAATTTTTTTGAGGAAGTAAAAGATATTGGTTCTAAATGATTTCATTTGGTCGAAATTAATTTCGACCAAATGAAATCATTTAGTGGATTAAGTTGTAAGTTTTTCCACACATAAATTTTGGAGTTTTCGAGCTTT
>CAZHZT010000137.1:0-14709 GCA_964537285.1 uncultured Saprospiraceae bacterium
TCATTTTTTAACGGCTGCCAGCCTTTCAAAAAGCTAAATTGAATAAGGCCGGTCCCAAGGAATTGATTGGCAGCACCTGTTACTAATTATTGTGACAATATGAAGTTCTGAAAATTCGGGATGACTCATATTTATGCATTGTGGTGGATTACATCCACCACTTTTTAAAGAGTATTATCTGCTTGGTATTACCATTTGCGAAAGTAATGGTAGCTTTATTATCGCAAGCTCCTTCGCCATAATCAATGGATCTGTCCTTATCATTTACGGTAAGGATAATCACTCCGCTAACGATCCACGGGCAACCAATTTCTTTTACAAGAGCTTGATTGATGGTCGTTGTAAAAGGAACATCGTTTCTGTTTACTCCTGAGGAGCTTCCCGTGATTTCATAAACATTATCATAGAAAACCGGAGCATCCAGGCCTCCTGTTTGAGTAACGGTATAATTACTGTTCCAGGAAGCAGACGTACCATTTGGATAATTGATCTGGATTTGTGTCTGGCGCGTGAAGTAAGGCTGTTCTTCATTGTTTAACCCCTGATTAGTAAGGATTTTTTGCCCTTCAATATTCACTTCATCAATAAAAAATTCATCGAACGTTAAGGTGCGGGTAGCACCTGTGTTTTTCAAAGTGTCCGAAATGACAACGATGATCTTTCCAGTGCGTGTTCTGCCTTTCGGGCCGGTGCAGCCGTCTCCAAAATCCAGGGTAACGGTATTTGGGAAGATACCCCAAGGTTGTTCTACGGTAATTTCGACACAAGCGTTGCGAGAGCTGGCGTTCGAACCTTGGAGTTCATTTTCAAGTAATTCAAGTTGCTCATCTACTTGCTCTTCAGCATCTATAGCGAGGTTTTGCGCGTTGGTCATGTCTTCGCTGGCAACGGTTTGTTCCACGATGGTTTGCGCCAGATCTTCATCCTGATTGCAGGCCATTAAGGCCATGGATACTACTACTAAACCGAAAAATAGCTTTTTCATCTTCTGTTAAATGATTTTGTGATGGTTGAGAAATAGAATGTGTGCGCACCATTCGTTTTTTCAAATACTCATTTTGTCGAGTCTGTTGCTTTGACGGAAAGATGAGGGATAGGTTTAATGAGGAAGAGTGTTAATAAACCTTTAAACATGAGTCATCCCGAATTTTCGGGATGACTCATGTTTGTGAAAAATATTTACATGTATCTGTTAATTATGTATTTATCTACTTTTTCCTTGATGAAAAAGTAGCAAAAAATCAAGGCTGGATTCAATTTTTAACGCTTTTTGTCCCGAACTTGATTCGGGACAAAAAGCTAAATTGAATAAGGCCGACCCGAAAAAATTGACTTACAGCATCTGTTATTAGCTATTATGGCAACATGAAGTTCCTTAAAATTCGGGATGGTTCATGTTTAAAGATTTGAAAAAAAATAATTTTCCAGTGGTCACTTTTTTATCTCTCCCCAACTAATAGGTGTCAGCGGCAATTAAGCTGGCAAAACGGTGCCAAAGCCGGTAAGGCGCCGATAAATTTTTCCTTTAACAACAATTAAAACACACATCAAAATGAAACTATTATCAATTAAAACTTTGGCTTTATTGGCATTACTCGCTACTTCAACTATTTTTGTAAGCTGTTCCGACGACGAAGATGTTTCAATCAGAGGTTGTACAGATCCTGAATCGCTGAATTACGATGCCTCCGCCACTGAAAGTGATGGCAGCTGCGAATATCTGAGCGATAAACTTGTAGGAACTTGGGAAATTAATGATTTTGTGTCTGATGGAGATGATTTGATTCAGCTTGGATACATAAAAGGGGCTGAAATATCTTTTGATGACGATGGTGAATTTGAACTTTCTTATACAATTGGTGGGAATTACATTGAGTTTGATGGGGACTGGGAATTGGATGATGATGAGCTAACCCTTGAATTCAACCCAAATGATGCCGATTGTTGGGATGAGAATGATTATGATATTGATTTTTCTTCGAGTTACTCCAAAATGTCAATGGATGGAAGATGTGCTAACGGGAAGTCTCAGTCATTTGAAATGGAGAGAGATTAAATTTCGTTTCCTATAAAAAAAGAAAAAGCCTGTTAATCTTTTGATTAACAGGCTTTTATAGTACCCGGAGCGGGAATCGAACCCGCACGGCCTCAACGGCCACAGGATTTTCTTACCATCTACAGCTTTCGCTGCCGACTGCAAAAAAAAAACAGCGTTTGTGGTCTGGACTATCCCTTCACCGTATTCTATAAAGAACGTAGGTGCTCCCCGTCTAGTCTCTACACCTTTTCCGAACTGATTCGGAACTTGGCTCGGGATTACCACTCTTTTTCAAGATAAGGCTTCCCCGAATTTGAGGAGTTCTACTCTAATCGTTTCCGACTAGGCACTCAAATTTTTTTTGTTCTTTGCTCTAAAAGTATCTGTTTGGCTATGGCAATTAGGACATAATATACTCAGATTAGTGATGTAGTGATTATTCCTGTTTCCATCGATATGGTGTAATTCCATGGAATGAAAAATAGAGCTTAAAGATTCAAAGAACATTAGACATAAGTCCTGCGTGTCTACCAATTCCACCATCCGGGCAGATAAATAAAACAGAGCTGAATAAAAATACACTAAATCTTTATTCAGCTCCATTCATATTTGAGCGAAAGACGGGATTCGAACCCGCGACCCCAACCTTGGCAAGGTTGTGCTCTACCAGCTGAGCTACTTTCGCGTTTGCAACTTTTGTACTCCGCTTTAAAAGCGATTGCAAATATACAGTGAGAAAGTGATATGTGCAAATTTTTAAAGGGAAAAAATTTGCTTAAAGTTGAAAAATTTGATCGTATTCGAAAAAGAATCGCTCGCCTAAACTTACGAGGATTAATCCGGCTCTATTCTGCTCACAAGCCTCTTTGATCAGCTCAGAAGCTATACGAATATTCGCTTCATCCAAATTGCTAAATGGCTCATCCAATAATAAGTACTTAAACGGCTGGCAAAGTGCCCGAATGATGGCGATGCGTTGGCGCTGACCATAAGAAAGGGTGTATAATGGTTTGGGTAATAACTCATGTACCCCAAGCTTTTCGGCCATCTCAAGGATCTTTTCATCGGAATAATGGCGGGCTAACTGGTTTTTTATTTGAATATTTTCCAGTGCCGTTAAATCTTCAAACAACCTCAGGTCCTGAAAAACGATAGATAAGGTCGTCTGTCGCAAATCCGTCCATTGATCATTGGAAAAAGCATTGGTTGTTTCATTATTTATGCGAGCATTCCCGTCAAAATCTTTGCGAATGCCATAAATGATATGTAAAAAAGTCGACTTTCCTTTGCCGGAAGGGGCTTCTATCAGATAATTTTTGCCTTGCTCAAAGGTCAATTCCGTATTCCATATCTCGGAGCTATTGAAGCTGGAGGCTTCTTTTAATGGATGGGGAATTATTTGTGAGAATTGGATCATATTAATATTAATTTACCAGACATTTGCACTAATTCTTGAAACACTAGTGTAAATCTGGTTCTTTGACAAATTGTGTGGAGTTTAAACATAAGTCATTCCGAATTTTCGGAATGACTCATGTTTATTTAGCTTCCCCTACATCGCCCCATGTTTCTGGTACTCCTCTTCCACAATCTGGAAAATATATTTTAAACTATTAACGTCCTTTTTATCCATCTCTACATTAAACCGAGCCCCATCGCGATTAATCGAAGATTCGATTTCTTCAACCCCTTTAGGCTGCTCATCTTCCGGGCCAAATAAAGATTTGGAAGTTAAATAATTGAAATAGATGGCAAAAAGATTGTCTTTCGTAAGGTTCTTCACCTTCTTAGCGCCTTTAAATTTTCCGCTTTCTACTTCGGCAAGAACAGATTCATTTCCGGAAATAAAGGCATGTCCATCTTTAAGTAAAAGATAACCCTCTCCATCAAACTTCACCGGCGCACCGGTAGGGTTGGTAGGAAGCTCTAAATTTTCGGTATTATTCAACTTGTAATAGTTATCGCGTACCTTTACAATCAACCCTCGCTCTTCGCCAAGATCCAGAAATTGTTGCAAGACATCTTCTTTTTCAACAGACATCGCAAACAAGCCTGTTGCTTCGCTTTCGCTTTCTGTCGGATAAAGCCCTAAAGCAATATCTCCTCCAAAACTCTTAACCAGATCTTCTACCGTAAAACCAAATTCCTGAATGCTGTAATCCAGGAAACCTTTTGCTTGAGGGCGATCGTTGAGCACTTCATTCAAGCCTTTAAGGTCAATAGCTGTAGAGAGAAAGAATGCTAAATTTTCGCCGGAAAAGTATTTGGAGAAATCCGTAGATGGGTTGTCTTTAAAAAGTTTTTGAAGATCTTTGATCAATCCTGATTGAAGGAACCACTTCGTTTCACTATTCACTTCACCTTTTTCAAAGTCAAGATAACTGTGGAAAGAGTTTCCTTTCAGTGCTTCCGGGTCAATGGAGGCAAATGCGAGTGCAAGTTGTGCGTCACCATTTTCAGCTATGGCATCCAGGTTGGCCCAGCTTGAGATATCGTGCTTGTTAGCCATTGCTTTTTGAAAGTCTTTATTCTGGCTTATGTTTTCCGATCCATCGTTTTGGAAGAAGTTTTCAGCTTCTTGAGTTAGATCCATATATGCCGGAGAACCTCCCAGAAGACAAAGGTTGTCGGACCAGGCCAAAATGCTTTGGTCATTATCTGCGGAATAGCTGAAGCCATTGCCTTTCTTTTTTTCGACATCTGATTTGCTAAGGATATTTTCTAAGCTGGCTTTGTCTTTTACTGCCATTACTACGGCAAAGAAAGTCTCATTAACATCTTCCGGATTAATAGTGTAATAAATATAAGCGGGTTGAGAAAGATCAATACCTGCTTTTTCAGGATCTTCCATTGCTTGAGCAATGTCAGGATTATCGACTTCGCGAAGCATTTCCTTATAGAATTGCATTTGTTTAACCGCTTCAAAGTCGGCTTTTTCCATTAGGGAGGGAATATCTACCACAGTAACAGCGGTGGCATTGGTTGGGATTTTAGTGAGTGCAAGGTTTTCAACAGCTGCTTCTGGCTGGCAACTGGTAAAAAGAACAACTAAGCTAAGGGCAAACAAGCCTGTCAGCAATTTAGGCATTAACTTCATGGATAAAATGGTGTTTTGTTTATAGTTCAAAGATGTTAAGAAATGCTTAACAATGCATTCTATTTAGATGGGCGCTAAGGATTTATCGATAGAGCTCATTTTGCACGCTTGGCTTTTTCCCAGACAACCGACTGTTTGCCGAAAAAATAGCGAATGGCTCCTCTGATTACGGCATAGTTCATAACACAGAAATAATATGGTGCGAAGAAGGCTTTTATTTTGATGGCTTTCTTTTCAAAGATATAGCCAAGCAAAGCGGCAAGGTAAAAAAGCAGTTGTAAAACAAACAGGATATCATAAATCATCCCTTCTTCATTAATTACGAGAAAGAGATTAGTGAAAAATACGGTGATTAAAGAAATAGGAGCGACCAGCCACCTGCAAACCCTATGGGAGAAATATTGAAACGTAAGTATTCCAAATTTGAATGGATTGAGCAGCTGCGGGAGCCGAAACATGCTTTGGTAGCCACCGGCAGCGATCCGGATCTTTCGCTTGAGTTCTTCTTTTACCGAAGCCGAAGAGGTTTCAACCGCATAAGCTTCCGATTCATAAGCGACTCTGTAGCCTTGTTGGTTAATATTGATGCTCACAATAAAATCTTCGATGATGCTGTCTTTAGGAATGGGATGGTAAAGAGCCGTTCGAACAGAAAATAACTCGCCTGCGGCGCCTACGACGGAATAGAGTTCAGCATCCCATTTCTTTAGAGCCGATTCATACTTCCAGTAAAGGCCTTCTCCGGAGGCGGTAGCGGCTTCTTTTTCTTTCATAAAGATCCTTTTTTCGCCTGCTACTCCTCCTGTTTTAGGATCCTGATAATGCCGAACGATGTTTTTTATTGCGGTAGGATTTACATCGGTATTAGCATCTGAGTAAATAACGATAGGTGTTTTTACGAAAGCCATAATTCTTTCAACGGCGGCAATTTTACCTCTTCTGGCTGCTTCATGATGCCAGCTGACGTTTGTTCCGGGGGGATAAGTATATCCTTTAATTTTATCCAGGGTGGAATCCGTTGAACCATCGGTTACAAACAGTAAATGCAGTTTATTCTGAGGGTAATCGAACTGAAGCGAATTGAGGATTTTTTGTTCTATAAAATCCTCTTCGTTGTATGCGGCTACTACAAAGGTGACTTCTGGAAAGGAGGTATTATTATCAGGAACGGTTATGTTTGCTCTTTTTTGCGGAGAAAAATTTTTAAGTATAAAAAGCAACAAAGCATAGCCAAAGTAAGTATAAATAATCAATAAAAATGCTAACCAAAAAAGAAATTCCATATCCTTGCCTTTGTAGTAATAAGGTTTGTTGTCGAGGAGTGAAGAGGGTGTTTAAAAAGTAGTTATTTGCTTCCGGTAAGAAGATTTTTCAGACACCCTCTTGGCTCCTGGATCGCAAAATAAGCTTTTATTTTCTGGGAAGTGGAATTTTTTAAAATATTCAACATTTGTAAGCTCTTTCGGAAATTATGGAGCTAAATTAATGTAAAATTAACTGAGCATAATTTTATTAATCCGTCAGAGTAAATAACTTTACCATGCTCAATAGAGAGTAATATTCTGGCTTGAGAATTGCACGAAAAGAGTAAAGTGTCGTTTCTTAGCTCCAACGTAATTAAAAACTTTATTCCAGGGAGAATTCCCAAATTTTGAAAACCGATTTTACTATGAGAAAAAACACTACAACCCTGATTACTTTGTTTGCTTTTTTCAGTCAAACAGAATGATCATTTTCATTAGCCACCTCCAATAAATTTAGTTCTTGGGCTGGACTTGTTCAGGAGCGATAATTTTTAACACCACACCTTTTACTAGCCTGTAAGTGTCATAAAAATACTTGAATTAAGGGTTTTTAGAACTGATGTGATTTAGTATCCCCCTATTTGATTTGTCAAATAACTATTTGATTAACTGTAACACCCTTAAATAAGCTATATGCTTAATACAATAAAGTCTTTGATTGAAAGGACTCCGGGCGAAGTATTGCTTGTAGAGAACAATGCTCATTTAGGCAAAATCCTTTACAACGTTTTAGGAGAGGAATTTAAGACCATTCATTTTGAAAAAGGTCTTGAAGGCCTTGCCTGGATTAAAAATGGGAATATCCCAAAAGTTATTGTGGTTGATACCAACATTTCAGATGTGGATAGCCGTGAATTTCTGGCGTTTTTGAGTATGAATGGTTTATTTAACCAAATTCCCATACTAGCCATTGGTTCAGGAGATGACTTTTTCAACAAAGATGAGGTAAATCAGCTTGGTATTGCCGGCTATTTTCATAAGCCTTTTGACCCCTTAAAGGTTCGTCAAAGGATTCAACAACTTGTAAAACAAAACGATTTATAGCCCATGGAAGAAATTTACGACAACGAACTTGAAAACACCCTGCACTTCTTTGATGCATCATCAATGGTTTATGGCGACTCCGTTACGGATGCTGTGCCTAAATTATTACTGTTTGACGAAGAGGGAGCTTGCCGGGAAAAGGATATTGTTAAAAAGCTTAAAGGAGGAAATCAAGCTTACCAAACGTTTAGGTGCTTAGAAAAAACAAAAGCCTTCCTCCTTGAATTTCCATATCAGGAAGACGAAGGAGCCGTTGTGATCACTGATTCATGGCTCAACAATGTGGGAAGTGAATTCTGGGAACACTTAAGCATTTCAGATTGGGATAAGGCTCCCTTGATTCTTTTATCCAACCAGGCTTCCCTGTCAAATGTTCCTGCCCATTTGCTGAAAAAGATCGATATCGTTTTACCTTACACTTTCGAAGCAAAGAGTTTCAATACGCAATTGTCTTTTGTCCGGAAATATAAAAATTCACTTAACTATGCGGACTTTAATGATAAGAATGATAAAAAGTTACCAAAAGGCCATTGGGTAAAGCGTATTTTTGGAACTTTAGTGGCTTCAACAGTGCTTTTGGTATTGAGTCCGCTCATGCTATTGATTGCAGGCATAATCAAACTAGAGTCCAGAGGTCCGATTATTTATAAATCTAAAAGAGCAGGTACGGCTTATAAAGTGTTTGAATTTTATAAGTTCCGTTCCATGTGTGATGGGGCAGATAAGCAGCTCAACCAGTTGATTCATCTTAATCAATACGATGATCAGGGGGATGATACGGGGTCCTTTGTTAAGTTACAAAACGATCCAAGAGTAACGCGTTTTGGAAAGTTTCTGCGCCGCACCAGCTTGGATGAACTTCCTCAGCTGTTCAATATAGTTAAAGGTGAAATGTCCATCGTTGGAAACCGCCCATTACCTTTATATGAAGCAGCGACATTAACGTGCGAAAAGTCGGCAGAAAGGTTTATGGCTCCTGCTGGTTTGACAGGATTATGGCAAATCATTAAGCGGGGCAAGGCTGATATGTCGGTTGAAGAACGTGTAGAGCTGGATATCCAATATGCTCAGAAGCATTCGCTGGCAATGGATTTTTGGATCGTTTTGCGTACCTTGCCTGCAATGATTCAGGAAGAATCTGTATAGTAATTAGTTATTGTATTGATGCAGATTAAAGTTCATCAGAAAGGAGCGTGTTTTCGGGGTTTTTCGAAGAAAAACCCCGAAAACACGCTCCTTTCTGATGAATTTCATTCTGGATTAATACAACAGCCAATAGTTGATAAAATATGTTTGTAGGAATCTTATTGTTTCTTAGCATCATTTCGTTGTTTTTTCTTTTGTTGCCTGGTGTAACGACAATGATGTCTTTGTTTTTTAGAAAAAAGGAAGCGAACTCACTTCCGGATTCCTATCAGGAAGCAGACTTTGGGTGTATTATCACCGCTTACAAAAACCTGGAAATCACTTTGCCGGGTGTTGCTGCTCTGCTTAGGCAATCTCATGAGCGCTTTACAATTTATCTGGTAACAGATGCATGTGAGGATGTGGAAAATTATCCTGTTAAAGATCACCGGCTGGTGATTCTTAACCCTGAGCCTTCCCTGAATTTAAAGGCCAAATCGATTATTTATGCGATGGATCGCTACGTTAGGCCTCATGATTACACCATTGTGTTTGATGGAGATAATCTTGCTCATCCTGACTTCCTGAAAGAATTAAGTAAATACGTCAAAAGAGGAGATAAGGCTATCCAGGGGCAACGAACAGCCAAAAATTTGGATACAATGTATGCCTGCGCAGATGCTACCGGAGAGTTTTACAAAAATTATATTGAAAGATACGGGCCCTACTTAATCGGATCTTCTTCAGTGATATCGGGATCGGGAATGGCGGTTGAAACAGAGGTATATAGAGCATACTTAAACAGTCCTGAAATACAAAGAGGAAAGCATCTCTGGAAAAAAATGCTCCAGGAAGATAAAATCCTTCAAAATTTCCTGATTGAAAACGGGTATCGAATTACTTATGCCTGGCAGGCAGTTTTATACGATGAAAAAGTAACGACCTCTACGCAGGTAGAAACTCAGCGCAGTCGCTGGTTGTATTCTTATTTTCAAAATGTTCCCAATAGTTTGCGCATTCTATGGCTGGGATTGAAGCGCTTTAGCTGGAATGATTTGTATTTCGGGTTGATCACAATAGCTCCTCCTTTATTTTTACAAGTTTTCTCTGCACTACTATTAGGGGTGATTTGGCTTTTGGTAGATTGGAAAATGAGTGTGCTATTTGTATTTGCTTTGGCTGTATTTAGTTTAAATGTGCTATTTACTTTATATTTGTCTGATGCCCCCGCTGCTATTTGGAAACAGCTCTGGGGGATACCGTTATTTATCTGGAACCAAGTCAAAGCACTGCTAAAAATGAAAGATCCGAATAAGAATTTTAAACATACTGAACATAGTCGAAAAGTAACCATCGACGAGTTGGTCGATACTAATCCTGAAAAGTAATGAATGAAGTGACCAAATACAATGATGTGAAATCTTTTCTTAATCAATTCGTCGACCGCCGCTCTGCCTGGTTTCAATACCTGTATCACTTTTATTGGAAAAAGGCAAGCTTCCCTTCTATCGGGCATTTAATTAATGCCTATTCCAAAACAAAGAAAGAAGTGTTTTTCGCTCAGATCGGTGCTAATGAAGGATCCACTGAAGACCCGCTTTATCCGCATATTCGATTGAAAAACTGGAAAGGATTGCTTATTGAGCCTTATGAAGAAGCATTTAGGAAGTTAAAGTTAAATTTTCCGGGTAATAAAGGTTTGATTTTTGAACAGGCCGCCCTTTCTTCTACAGAAAGCACCGCTAACTTCTACTATATAGTCAGAAAAGACCCCAGTGTGCCGGAATGGGTGAGTAAGTTGAATAGCTTTGATCGCAGTATCACCAATGGAGTAGTAGAAAAGTTTGGCGATAAGGTAGAAATTAAATCCAAAGAGATCCTTTGCACTACTTTAAGCCAATTAACCCAAAGGCATGAAATCGATCAGATTGATTTGATCTTCATTGATACGGAAGGGCACGATTATGAAATATTAAAATCTATTGATCTGGATTTTTTGAAGACGGAACTGGTTATCTTTGAACACAGGCACTTGAAAAAAGGGGATCATCGTGCAGCGGTCGAATTGTTAATAGATAATGGCTATGATGTTTTTATCGATGAGTTTGATACGGCTGGGTTTAAAGTGGATGCTTTGAAAAATGCCTATTTGGAGCATTTGGAAAAATGAAAGACTCCCAAGAATTACTGTTTAAACACTTTACCGTTTAATACTTATGTCTCAAAACAAGAAAATTCTTTGGTTTTCTTTAGGTTTAAATGGAGTATTGATCATATGTGCCATTATGATGGTGCAAGCTTTAGGAGGGTTCCGCTATCTTTGGTTCAAAATTAATAACAGAGGAGCTTCCGGTACCTATCAACATCGCTTAGAATTTTTAGAATTGATGAAAATTAATCCAACAGATATTGTTTTTTTAGGCAATAGCTTGATTGCTGAATGTGAGTGGGATGAGTTACTCCAGGATGAAAGGGTGAAGAATCGTGGTATTTCCGGAGACATGATCAATGGGGTTCGTAGGCGCTTAGATGGCATTCTTCAGGGGAATCCTTTGCAATTATTTGTTTTGATTGGTACAAATGATCTTTTTTACAGCAGTGCAAATACAGTAATTCAGGATTATCAATTGCTTCTTGAAGATATTCAGGCCAAAAAACGGGATACCGAAATACTGCTCATGAGTTTGTTGCCTGTAAACAATATGGTAAGGGAAACTGGAAGAGATAATGAAGATATCAGAAATATTAATGCTCGGATAAAGGCTTTTTCGGAGCAATTTGGATATACCTACATCGACATTCATAAAGTCTTAAAGGATGACAATGGTAATCTTCAGGCAGCCTTCACCGAGGACGGCCTGCATTTAAATGGTCAAGCTTATCAAAAGTGGAAAGAGGCGATTAAGAACCTGCTGAAGAAATGATTTTCAATAGCTTAGCTTTTTTAATTTTTATCGGATTTTTCCTGCCGCTTTATTTTGTATTAAAAGGCCGCGACAGATTATGGCTGAGCTTGATCGGAAGCTATTTCTTTTACGGCTGGTGGGATTGGCGCTTTCTGAGTCTCATCATGATATCAACGGCAATAGATTACTTTATTGCCTGGAAAATGAGCATTGAAGGAAGTCCCTCTTTTCGAAAATGGCTGCTATCCGCGAGCGTTGTTGTAAATTTAGGTATTCTGGGCTTTTTTAAATACTTTAATTTTTTTGTAGATTCTTTTGATGTTTTACTTTCCTCGATAGGTTTATCTACACCTATTGCTTCCCTTAGTCTTATTCTACCTGTAGGCATTTCTTTTTATACTTTTCAGTCGATGAGTTACACGATTGATGTGTATAGAGGGAAGCTGATGCCAGAGAAAGATTGGTTGCGTTTTGCAACTTATATTTCTTTCTTTCCGCAATTGGTAGCCGGGCCAATTGTAAGAGCCAAGGATTTTTTACCTCAATTCAGGCGAGAGATTAATTTTGATGAAAATCGATTTATTTTAGGGTTGAGCCAGGTTTTATGGGGTTTTTTTAAAAAAGTGGCCGTAGCGGATTCTTTGGCTCCCTTTGTAGATTTGTGTTTTGAAAATCCCGCCGGTTTTGGTTCCATGCATTTATTGGTGGGGATCGTATTCTATGCTTTCCAGATATATTGTGACTTTTCAGGTTATAGCGATATTGCCATCGGTCTGGCCCGGATGATGGGCTTTAATTTTCCGAAGAACTTTAATTCGCCTTATTTCTCTAAAAGCTTTAGCGAGTTCTGGACCCGCTGGCATATCTCCCTATCCAGCTGGTTGCGTGATTATTTATACATTCCTTTAGGAGGCAATCGGCAAGGAAAGTTCAACACCTTTCGGAATTTGATGATCACGATGCTTCTTGGCGGGCTTTGGCATGGAGCCGGCTGGACATTTGTTTTTTGGGGCGCTTTGCATGGTGGGTACTTAATCATTCAACGGCTTATTGCGCCTTTTTGGAATTCATTGAAATTGAATTCCCGGATAAAAGATGGTATTTCTATGATTATGGTCTTTGGGTTGACGTGTATTGCATGGGTGTTTTTCCGGGCTTCTGATTTTTCTATTGCTACAGATTATTTAAACGGAATGTTTTCTACCAATGGTTTTTCTCCATCGGCCATTGTGCACAAGTTAATGGTGCTGAAAGGAGTATTTTTGATCGCCTTTTTAGTATTTGTTGAAGTAATTGCTAGCCGGGTTTCATTACCAGAAATACTTTTATCCCGGCCTGCTTTCAGAGTGGCTTCTTTCACTTTGCTCTTGCTTTTGATTGCCTTTTTGGGCACTTTTGATTCCAATGCATTTATTTACTTTCAATTTTGATTATGAAAAAGTGGCTATGGATACCTGCTGTTCTTATTGCCTTTTTTGTGGTAGATCGAGTTTTGGCAAGCTTATTGCAAAATTGGGTTGAAAATAGCCAGTTTCGGTATTCAAGATTGTACAAGGGAACTGCTGAAAGTGATATTTTATTGATAGGAAATTCAAGGGGGTTGATGTTTTTTCAACCTATAGTTGAAGAATTAACAGGAAAAAAAACATTTAATATTAGCTACAACGGGATGCCTTCTGATTTGGCTACCGTTTTAACAGAAGATTATCTGGAAAAATATCCAAAACCTTCCCTGGTTTTGGTAGACATCACTCTTTGTGACCGGCACAATCCGGAATTAATTGCTTCTTTTCATCCCTATCGGAAGTATTCTTTTCGGTTAGAACAGTTGATAAAAAAAACGAAGCCCAATGCCTATTATGCTGGTCATTTGAGTAAGTTGTTCCGGTTTAATAATGAAATTTTTCAGCGAGCTATGGTCTATGCTAATAAACCAGATACGGATTGGCTGATGGATCGAGTGATTAATCAGAATTTGAAAGAAAGGGTAGGCGAGGAACAGGAGGTGGTTTACCAAACACCCGAGGATCTTTTTCAAAAGCTCAAGGGTTTAGTTGCAGTGCTTGAAGCGCATCAAATTCCGTTTAAATTATTGGTAAACCCTTATTACCCGCCCTATATTCAACGCATGAAATCCTATTCTGGTTGGTTGAAGGAAATGAGTAACCGCTTAGGTTATGAAATACTTGATTATTCGGAAGCCATTCAGCAAGCTGATTTTTTTGGTGATTATCTTCATTTGAACAAACAGGGGGCAGCGGTTTACATGAAAAAGTTGTTAGAAGATGGGGTTTTAGAGTTTTAGCTTCTACCGGGTTTGAAAAAGCGTATAAGCTTTTTTCAAACCCACCCCGGTCCTTTGAGCAATAGCCAGTTCCAGCTGCCTAATTTCATTTTGAATGCGAAGTTTAGATTCTTGTGCATTGTGGTAGGTGGTAGAAGTGATGGCATACTCATTCAGGCTAACCTCTCCTTTTTTTAGTAGCTGTTCGCTTAAAAGGTAGGCGGTGTAAGCATTTTCCTCGGCTTCTATTTTGCTTTTAAGCACCTCCTGGGTGTTGAGGTAGGTGGCATATAATTGGAGCACTTCCGCCCGGACGATCATCTTTTGTTGATCAAGGTCTGCTTTTGCTATGTTGAGCTCTTCTTTGGCGATTTTAGTCTTTTGTGGGTTATTTAAGAAACTTCCGAGACTGACGGAGGCTCCGAAGTTATAGATTGGAAGGAAAACGGTTTCGTTTTCATTCGTGTTAATGAGGCGATTTAAGCTGACTTCGTTAAGGTTGAAGGTAGCCTGCACACCGTTGGCCCAATCATTTTTAGCTAGTTTAATATTGCGTTCGGCGATGTCGATTTCGGATTCATAGGTGCGATTCTTCGGACTATTTGCCCAGGCCAGGTAGACCAGAAAGTCTTCGAAAGTCTGAATATTTTGAACCGTAACAGGTACGATTGTATCATGATCAATGGTGAATTGGGATGAAAGGTTCGCGAGAGGGAACAAGGAAAAAAGGATGAATAGAATTTGAATTTTCATATTTGAATTGGGAATTATTTGCTGTTAATAGTTATTTGATTAAATTTTCTTTCCAAGGGCACAAAAGCAAAATGCAGTATTTTTGATTAATTCAATTAAATAAATAGTTCTTTGACATAAATTGTGAAAAAATGGAACTTCAAAATGATAACCCTTTC
>CAZHZT010000138.1:0-14628 GCA_964537285.1 uncultured Saprospiraceae bacterium
TAACTAATAGATTTGCAATATAAAGGCTACTTTTTTATCAAGAAAAAAGTAGATAAAGCTCTGATTGAAAGGATAATATGAGGAGTTTTTAACAAACACGAGTCGTCCCGAATTTTCGGGACGACTCGTGTTTCCAATAAAAAAGGCTAATGTTAAAGAATTAACATCGCATCACCATAACTGAAAAAGCGATACTCTTCTTTTACGGCTTGCCTGTAAGCTTCCTTAATCAGTTCTTGGCCGCCAAAAGCAGAAACCATAATGAGCAGACTTGATTTTGGAAGATGTAAATTGGTAATCATGGAGTCTGCGATGCTAAACTCATAAGGCGGGTAAATGAACTTATTGGTCCATCCTTCGGCAACTTTCAGGTACCCCTCAGCGGAGACGGCTGTTTCAATAGAGCGCATGCTGGTTGTTCCTACCGAACATACTTGCTTATTGTCTCTTTTAGCCTGGTTGACAATGTCCGCAGCAGCCTGTTCGATCTTAAAATATTCAGCATCCATTTTGTGTTTAGAGAGATCTTCTACATCGATGTTCCGGAATGTACCTAAACCAATATGTAATGTGACTTCGGAGAAATGAATCCCCTTTATTTCGAGTCTTTTTAATAATTCACGGCTAAAATGCAAGCCTGCCGTAGGGGCTGCTACGGCACCGATTTCTTTGGCGTAAATGGTCTGATAGCGTTCTTTGTCAATAGGTTCTTCTGGTCGGTTGATGTACTTGGGAAGCGGGGTATTACCAAGTTTGTACAAATCCTCTTGGAACTCCTCGTCACTGCCGTCGAAGAGAAATCGAATAGTACGGCCTCTGGATGTCGTATTATCTACTACTTCTGCGACAAGGATCTCGTTATCATTCTCATCAGAGAAATAAAGCTTATTACCGACGCGAATTTTACGGGCTGGATCGACCAGAACATCCCAAAGACGTGCATTTGGGTTAAGTTCTCTCAGAAGAAAAACTTCTATCTGAGCACCGGTTTTTTCTTTCCTGCCATAGAGCCTTGCCGGGAAAACTTTGGTATTATTGAAAATAAAACAGTCGCCATCATCAAAGTAATCGAGCAAATCTTTAAAAATTTTATGTTCGATTTTCCCACTGTCACGGTGTACCACCATTAACCTGGATTCATCTCTTTCTTTAGAAGGGTACTGAGCCACTAGCCTTTTGGGCAGATCAAATGTAAATTGGGAAAGTTTGGTCCTCATGATCGATTCAATTTTTAGAGCTGGTAAAGATAGGGATTAATTTGTAACTATTCAGCTATTCTGTTAAGCTGATTTTTTTTCACTTTCATCGATTAATAAGTACTAATAACAAAAATTATGTCATAAATTGTAACTGGCAATTCAAATACATTAAATAATCCAAGTTGCGACGACTTTGCCTCATTCATCGCAACTTGGATCAAGTAATTTAGTTCTTTGACATATTGTGTGGAACTTCAAACATGAGTCATCCCGAATTTTCGGGATGACTCATGTTTGTAAAAAAAAATAGACATAACTCTGTTAATCAATGCTTTACCTACTTTTTCCGTATCTGCTCAAAATATAGGGGGGATTTGCCCTGAAAAGATAAAAAAAAGAAGTATATTAAAGTTATAAAAAGATGCTTGATGCCATACGCCATATCGACCCTTCGTCCATCAAGGACATAGAAAGCTTTCGAGAAATCGTAAAGTTGTTGCTCAATATCGTAGAGCAGCAATCGGAGCAGATTGATCAACTCAAACAAGAGAACCAAGAATTGAAAGATGAAATTAACCGATTAAAGGGAGAACAGGGTTCTCCGAAATTTCGGGGCTCAAAAGACTCTGGTCTTAAGGATATTTCCTCAGAAAAGCGGCATCGCAAAAAGAATCATAAAAAAGGGCTGAAGAAATCTGATATTAATATTGACCGCACTGAATATCGCAAAGTAGATCCATCCATTTTGCCGGAGGATGCTCAGTTCAAAGGTTATGACGAAGTGATTGAGCAAGAGTTGTGTTTAATTCGGCGAAATACGCTTTATAAAGTAGAACGCTATTATTCACCTGGGCAGGGGAAACTTTACCGAGGCCAGCTTCCTGAGGAATATATTGGGGAATTTGGAGTCGGGCTTCAAAGCCTGGTTCAAATGCTACATCACGTTTGTGATGTAACTCATGGAAGGCTAAATGCCTTTCTCAAGAGCCAGGGAATTCTTATAAAAATAAAGAAAAACTCTTGGCCGTATTGGACAATCCTGCCTTGCCCCTACACAATAACGCTGCGGAATTAGGAGCAAGGCGAGTGGTCTGAAAAAGGGATATTTCATTGCATACCTGGTCTGAAAAAGGAACTAGAGTTAAGGATGCCTTCATGTCCATAGTGGAAACGGCAACCAAGCTTGGCGTGTCTGCACTCGACTATATCGCTGATCGAATCACTCAAAGAAATGAGATGCCTCAGTTGTCTGATCTCATCAGGCAGGCTTATGGTTAATTACCACTACGTTTTGAGGGGATACTAAGGCCGGTCCTAAAACATTGATTTACAGCACCTTTTTTATCACTGTGACAACATGAAGTTTCTTAAAGTCAAGGGATGACTCATGTTTGAAGTTCCACACAATATGGCAAAGAACGAGTAATTTTTTATTATGACCGGACTACTGAGAATCATTACTGATAGTTTAGACCAGGCTTTACATCAACTTATTGTAAACAAGCTCAGGACTTTTCTTTCCCTGCTGGGCATTACGATGGGTATTTTTTGCATAATTAGCGTCCAGTCCGCTGTTAATTCTTTGGAGGATAATGTACGGGGCAGTTTCAATAGGTTAGGTAATGATGTGATTTATGTAAATAAATTCAGCTGGGGAGAAGACCCCGGCCAAAATTGGTGGAAGTATGTTAAACGCCCTAATCCTTCCCACGATGATTATGAGGCCATTAAAGACCGGTCTAATAGTACCAGAATATTGAGTTATTACGCGATCATTGGAAGACGAACGGTTAAGTACCGAAATAATAGCGTAGATGGCGCTTTTGCTTTTGGTACAACACTCGAATACGCAGATATTCTCAAGTTAGAGTTTCATAAAGGCCGTTTTTTTTCTCCTTCCGAATATTACTACGCAGCTCCTAAAGTAGTTTTAGGATACGAAGTAGCTGGTCGGCTCTTTGGAATTGAAGATCCGATAGGGAAAAGAATTAGCCTTGGAGGGAAAAAACTGGAAGTAGTCGGTGTGCTCGAAAAATCGGGAGAGGATTTAATAAGTATTCTCAACTACGATGAGGTGGCCATGATTAGTTATCCGTTTGGCAAACAATTGGCAAACCTGTCCAACAGGTTTGGCTTTGGCGGAGGAATAGCAGTGAAAGCCAAACAAGGTGTGGAAGTAGATTACTTAAAAGGGGAATTGACCGGTATACTCAGAGCGGAAAGACGTTTAAAACCCGTAGAAGACGATAACTTCTCTCTCAATACCTTGTCCCTGATGTCCAAAGTATTGGATGCGGTTTTTTCGACGCTCAATACGATGGGGCTGATTTTAGGTATCTTTGCCATAATTGTTGGTGCCATTAGTGTGGCTAACATCATGTTTGTCTCTGTTAAAGAAAGAACCAATATCATCGGGATAAAAAAAGCTATTGGTGCCCGAAGGTCGGTGATCCTGTTAGAATTTCTTACAGAATCCGTTATTTTGTGTCTTGCAGGAGGCGTCGTAGGGATACTTCTTGTTTGGGGGGTAGTTACTATTATTTCTGATTATATTCCATTTGATATCTATATGGGACCGACAGAAGCTTTATGGGGCTTGGTCTGGTCTATTGGTATTGGTGTCGTCTCTGGGTTTATTCCTGCCCTTCAGGCTGCCAGGATGGATCCTATCACTGCCATTCGACATAAATAGTGCAAGTTGCAATGAGATTTTAAGTAGTTCACGGAATTGGGCTACCAAACAGATGATAGCTATTTTGTGCTGACTCAAGGCGCGAAAACCGCGCTTAGCCCTTGTTAAGCAAGGCTTTGAGCAACGCAGAGTCAGCGCAAAAGAGCATCATATGTTTATGTAGTTTAATTCCGTGAACTACTTAGGAGATAGACCACATTAAAATAGCATGGGGCGCAATTTTTTTTAAAAAAAATTGCGCCCCATGCTATTTTAATGTGGTCTATCTCCTGTCAGACTTAATAGCGATTGATACTCCTTAAACAACTGCCAATACTCTTCCAAACGATCCTTTTGAGATGCAGAAGGCTCTGCATCCAATAAAGGCAGTGCATTGACTTTCATGCGCACATTTGCCCTATACCATTTAAAGTACCGGAAGATAACCCAATCTTCATCATTAAAAATGCAAGGGTAATTCTTCAGGTAATGGTCAAGGAAGATGGTCTCCAGGTCTAGGCGACCAAAAAAATTGAGATCCATACATAAAAAGGCGACTTCATTAAGTACATCGATGAAGCGAAGGGCATCATTAAATTCAATGCAATCGAAAACAACCGGTTCTTCCAATAGAAAAATATTTCCTGTGTGTAAATCTCCATGCCCATCAACGATAAATCCCAGTTTTGCGCGCTCTATTATTCTTCCAATTAACTGATCCAGAAGTTGATCGCTTAAGGAGCAGGCGTTTTCCAATCGTTCAGCACAATGATCGCCAAACAATTTCTCAAGCACGGGTTTAATTTTTAGTACATCATTAAAGGTATCCTTCAGTTCTTTTAATACCGGGAGTTGATCAATGGTGTCCGTAAAAGCGTGAAAATTGGCTATAAGTTCAGCCAATTCTTTGACCTGAGTTGGCTGGACGGAAGCTTCTTCCATCAAAACATTCATTTGTCTGGCCGTATCCAGGCGGCGCATTTTTACTGCATATTCAATAATACGTCCTTTACTATCTTCGATATGAAGTTGATTATCCACTAAAGATATGGGGACTACCGCCAGGTAAATACCCTCGCTTAAACGATTGTTAAGACGTACTTCTCTTTCACAAAGGATTTTCCTTTTTTCCAGGGTAGAAGCATCTATGAAGCTGAATTTTAATGGTTTTTTGATTTTATAGGCAAATTGGCCGGCAAGTAGAATATACGAAATATGCGTTTCAATTAATATTACCTCTTCCTTTAAATTATTGCTCAGTTGTTGTTTTAGTTGTTGTATCATTTTAAAAAAGATGAGTTGATATTAACTGAAACGCTTCAGGAATAGCTGAGTTTCCTCAAGCATTTCATTTAGTGAAGCCTCGCCAGAATTAAGCACCAGGTAGTGTCCTTCCAGGGGTTCGTATTGTTCTTTAATTTTCAAGTACACTTTAAAATCTGCTTCACTGTAAGGGCGATCTTTGGAAACCCGTTTTTTCACGACTTCTTCATCAGTTTGCATCTTAATCCATGCTACAGGGGCATTGAACTTTTGAGCTAAATTTAAAAATGGTGTTCTTAATTTTTTTAAATAAAAAGTTGCATCAACAATCGTATTGAGGTCATTTGACAGTGCTTCTTCTACAAGGGCGAGTAGTTTTTGATATACCTCTTGTTTCGATTGGTCGTCATAGGCACCTCTAAGCCCTGCCCGGTCGCGCACAATGTCGGTGTTTAAGTGTATAGCTTCTATTTTTTTAGAAAGCGCATTGGCGAAGTACGTTTTTCCTGTACCTGGTAAGCCACTTATTAATATTAGCATAGAACAATAATTATTTTAAAATAAAGAAACGCGCCTACAGCGCGCAATACCTTTTGAGGTGGGCGAAAGGGCAATTTTGCTTCGCAAAATTGCCCTTTCGCCCACCTCAAAAGGTATTGCCGCGAAGCGGCGTTAAAGCCTATTACTGAGCTGTAAAACAAGTTTATTCATTAAACTTGTTCCTATCCACTCCATTGGTGACAAATATCACCTTTGTTGATGACATTTCTCATTCGCCTGCTGTGCTATCCTGCCGTAAATTTGGTAAAGATAAAATGGATATAACTTATGAAGGTAGCGACAAAAACTAGTGAGATGAATAATGAAAAATCAATAGAAGAGTATCGGGTAGCTCAACTTGTTGCAGGTTTGGAACTAAGACCCGCTGATGAACACGTTATTAAGTATATAAACTTCCTAAGCGATTATATTCCTATCGGTTCGGCTTGCTTTCTTCACGTCGTTACCCTTCCAGAAATTCTAAAAACTACTGGCGGAAAAGATGGCAACGAGTATATGCTTAACAGAGGAATGATCAATCAACTCAAGTATCAAGTAGAGGGCAGTGTGAAAAAAGAAAACTTTGCTCACATTGAAGTTGATCTTAAAGACGGGAATCCGCTTCGTGAATTGCTGGATGTAGCTACTGATTGCAACGCAGACCTGGTGGTGATTGGTCAGCGAACCAATGTACCTACCCATGGAATTTTTGCCAATCGTCTGGCTCGCCAAAGTAACTTAAACACGCTCATCATTCCCGATAAAGCAGAAATGCGCTTGAAGCGTATTTTAATACCAACCGATTATTCGGAAAACTCAATAAGAGCTCTGAAAACGGCGATTTCGATTGCCCGTCAAATGGAAGAAGACGTAGAGTTAATCTGTTTCAGCGTTTTTGAAATGCCGGACTTTACTTTTTACAATATTCAACGTAGCCCGGAAGAGTACCGAAACAGCATTCTTGCAGGGCAGGAGAGTGCCATGGATGCACTACTGTCAACCCTTCCTACCGACCAAAGGGATAAATTGACTTGTGTAATTGAAGAAAGAGAGGAGAGTGTTTCTCAGTCAATTTATCAGTATGCGGTGGAAAATAATGTAGATATGGTTGTTCTTGGGGCGAAGGGGCATTCAAACCTTGATCTGGTATTGATGGGAAGTGTTAGTGAACAGCTATTATCAATCAATGAGCGCATTCCATTATTGATTGTCCGTTAGGTTTTGCCCCAAACACCAAGGCGGCGATTCTCGGTTTAAAAACCGAGAATGGTCGGGTTCTTAATAGTTCCGTGAGCATAAGAAATAAAGCAAGCAGGTAGTAATCTTTTTATGTTGGCCGTCAATGATTTTTCAATTATTGGCGGTTTTTTTATGAATTAATTATGATAAAAGTCATTTTTTTAATGTGATTATTATCATTCCTCCGGTTTTTTTTGTAAATTATCTTTGATAATGATTAATAGAGAAAAATCGAAGAATATGAAATTCAACATCCAGCCTGTTAGCATCCACCTTAGAGATTCTTTGAATGAACGCATTCAAGAGAAATTCAACAAAATTGAAAATCGCTATCCATTTGTTACCTCAAGTACGATCTACCTGAAGGTCGATAATAGCAACTCTCATGAGAATAAATTGATCGAAGCTGAATTACATCTAAAGCCTAATCATGAAATTTTTGCCCAAGCGGAAAGTGACTCATTTGAAACGGCCCTGGATGATTTGCTACCCAAACTAAAGAAACAACTGGATCGACACAAGGAGAAACTCAATAGCTATCACTAATTCACCTAAGTTGCAATGAATGAAGCTAAAGAAGGAGAAACTTGTGAAAACAGCGCCTGCAGGCGAAGTTTTCAAATAAATAACCGACAAATCAGCCTCATTCACCGCAACTTGGATTAATTCATTGAACAATTCTCGATATGATTATTACTGATAAGCGGAAAATACAGGAAATTCAAGACGAATTTCACGCAAAATTTCCAAATCTCAAGCTGGAATTTTACAAAGGACATCACGAAGCTAAAGAAGGTTCGCCTGCAAGAGCCAAGTATGATCCAGATAAAACAATTGGCGACATCCGAACGGTGCATACCGATGGAGACTTGAGCATCGATGGCCACCAAAAAGTGAGCACCTTAGAGAAAAAATTCTTCGACCAATATGGATTAAATGTTCAAGTGTTCAGAAAATCAAAAGGAATTTGGTTACAAACCATCACTACTGATGAATGGACTTTGGCCGAACAGAATCGAAAAGGAGCAGATCATTAAATTCAGGAAGTGGAGAAGGTTTAGATCGTCTTGGAAAAGGGGTAACTAAACTTTCTCAACCATCTCTACCCAATAAATTATATTTACAGTTCTTTGACATAAATTGTGAAAAAATGGAACTTCAAAATGATAACCCTTTCAGCCACAAGGGCATTCAAGGGTTATCATTTTGAAGTTCCACACAATTTGTCGAAGAACGATATTTACTAACCCAAATTTAAAGTATCATGAAAAAGGAAGTCTCTAGAGTAGCGGATATTATGAGCCCTAATGTGCTTGTTGCGGAGTTGAACAGGCCATTTACTCAACTGTGGCGTTTGTTCTTCGAATTGCAAATTCATCACCTTCCTGTTGTGGATGAAAACCAAAATCTAGTAGGTATACTTAGTACAAATGACATTTTGAAAAAGTTGGCTTTCCGCCTGACCAGCATCGGGGAAGTAACAGAAAAGGCATTGAACGAAAATTTTACTATCTTTGATTTGATGACTCCCGACCCGATTTGCATTGATCAAAACAGTTCTATTAAGGATGCAGCGAAGTTATTTACCGAACGGCATATCAGTGCTTTGCCTGTAATGAATGAAGGAGAAATTGTAGGGATTATTACTAGTAGAGATTTGATCAAGCACCTGGCAAAGGAACCTAAAAAAGCTTTAAGTGTAGGCACCTTAACCATTTTTTAAATGAAAAAAATTCTTTTTCCAACTGATTTTTCTGAATGTGCTGCTAATGCATTTCAGTATACAGTTCATCTGGCCCAAAATCTAGGAGCGCAGTTGGATGTGGTATCGGTATATCATCTACCATTTACAGATGCTGGTAATGTACCACCTGAGATGATTCAACAAATGTTGAAGGAAAGGAGAAATCAAACTGAAAGCCAGCTAAAATCATTTATTGCTGAAGCAAAAAAAACGTATGATGCTATCGGCACCTATTCGCTCTACGGCGTATTTATTTCAACAGAAATAATTGATCATGCGGGATATAACGATTATGACCTGATTGCAATGGGCACTAAAGGCCAAAGGAACGCCATTGAAAAAATGCTCGGTAGTGTGACCACTCAAACCATGATGCATGCTAAATGCCCGGTATTGGCCATCCCTAGTGATGCTCAATTTGGCGAAGGTATTCAGCATATCGCCTTTGCTACAGCCTTTGAAAAGAGTGATCACAATGCCCTTAGTCAATTGCTTAGTTTTGCCGAAATGATGAATGCCTCTATCCATTTCGTGCACGTAGAAACCTCACCTGGGATCGGTAAGGAAGATGAAATGATTGAGATGAAGGATTATCCTAACTATTTCACGGATTTTACTATCGTAAACAGCAAGAGCATTTCAAAAGGCGTGGAACGTTTCCTGAAAGAAAAACAGCAGGATTTACTGGCTTTATTTATTCCTAAAAGAAGGCTTTGGGAACGCTTATTCCACCACAGTGTTTCTAAAGAGATTACCTTTCAAGCTCAGGTACCGCTGTTAGTTTTTCATGAATAAAAGCTTGCCGGAGTTGCAACTCCGGCAAGCTTTTATTCATGTTCAATCAGCAGCTGGAGAACAAATCTATTTATGAAAGCAATTTTCCAACCATTTCTAAGATTTCCTTAGAAGAAGCAGGTTTAATCAAATAAGCTTGGGCGTTTGAAGAAATACCCTTTTCAATTTCTTCCTTTTGGGCCGAAGCAGTCAGAAATATGAAGGGAATATCTTTTGTAGAAAGGTTCTTTTTCAAGGTATTCAAAACTTCAAAGCCATCCTTGCGAGGCATTTTTACATCACAAATGATTAAGTCAGGGAGTTCTTTTTGAGCTATACTCAGGCCATGAACCCCATCTTCTGCCAATAAAGCAGTATAGCCATGTAATTCAAGGATTTCCGCTATATTCTCCCTTATTTCCAAAACATCCTCAATGATCAGAACTTTCGTCATAAAATGTGATGTTTTTTAATTGCTTTTTTGAAATGTCTTCCAGTAATTATAAAAGTAAAGCTAATATTTTAAAATTTTTACTAAACTGCTTTATTTTTTGTGATGACTTCCAAATCCCTCCAAGGAGGGGGGATATTTCAATGAAATTTATCCCACCAAACGAGCGAGTTCTTCTTCTTTTTCAATTGAAATCAAGCCTTCTCTAATATCAATATAACCATCTTCTTTGAATTCACTTAGCATTCTAATAACGCTTTCCTTGGCAGTTCCAACGATCCGGGCCAGGTCTTCTCTTAGGATTTTGATTTCTTCAATGCCTTCCTGAGCATATTTATTATGTAAGAAGATAAGGGCATCTGCTACTCTTTTCCGAACGGAATCATAGGCCAGGTGAAGGAGTTGTTCTTCCTTATCAAAGATATTTTTTGCAAGCATTTTGATTAGCCGGGAAGCAACATCTCTATCTGCATACAACAGATGATTGAAATCCTCCCTGGGGATCAGGCTCAATTCGGAGTCTTCGAGCGCTGAGGCTGAATAATTGTAATTGGACTCCTGTATGAGCGCTTCGTAGCCGAGAAAGTCCCTGGGGTTCAATATGTCAATAATAAGTTCTTTACCTAGTTCATTCGTTTTGTAGAGCTTCACTCTGCCTTTAACAATATGGTACAAATAACGTGGATAGCCTCCTTCAGAAAAAATAGCTTCCTTTTTTTGAAAATGCTTGATGCGTTTTTCAGAAGAGAGCTTTTTTAATTGCTCAAAACCTCTGGCTTCATTAATAAAGGCATGAAAACCTTCCTCCTGATCCTGAAAAGGTTGTTTCAGGCGCTCACTTTTTTTGAGTCGTGTTTCAATGACCTGAAGCAATTCATCTTTATAAAAAGGCTTAGTGATATAATCATCGGCTCCCAGGTTCATACCCCTGCGAAAATCACTTTTTTCAGCTTTAGCGGTAAGAAAAATAAATGGTGTAGAGGCTGTTTCACTGCGTTTGCTCAAAATATTCAGAACGCCATACCCATCTAGTTCTGGCATCATAACATCGCATAGGATCAAATCAGGCTGTACTTCCAGGGCAATCTGAACGCCAATTTTTCCGTTTTCTGCCGCTGACACTTCATATCCATAGAGTTCAAGAACTTCTTCGAGGTTTTCCCTTACCTCGGTATTGTCCTCAATGACTAGAATCTTTTTCATATCTGTGTTCTACTTTTTTGGGTTAAACTTGGATCAATAAGTTCGTTCGAATGTTGATTTTAGCGTTTTCAACATGGTTTCATCCTTTCTTCAGTGGACCGTACCAAGTCCGGTATATACGGCATACCTCTGGGGGCTTTTCAATAAGATAATACAAAATAAATGATTACGTAAACACAAATGTCCAAATAAAATTTGACAAAGGTGGCCATTTTTTCAATAAAAAAGCCTTTTTTTGTTACAGACGCTAGGGGGAGGTTTCATTCTGTCTACTCTCAAAGGCTGGGAAAAAATGAAAGGCACCCATGGTTACAAGGGAAGCACTAGTGGTACATCTAAAGAGTATGAACAAATCTAATAAGAAAAAAGCTTATGGTTGGAATAAAAAAATAATTATTTAACCAATTTTTTGTAAAAAGATTTATCCAGGCTAAAGTAATTGCTTTCTACTGCATCAATTGGGAAATGGCGGAGCCCTAGAAAAAGACTGTCGGTGTTTACTATACCAGAATCTGCTGATGTAGGCAGCAGGTAAAGAGTCTGACCAGCATCTTTTGATTTTAAAGAACTCATAACCAAGGTTTCATATGGGGTGCCCCAGTCAATTTTCAACAAATCATTTGGTGCCTTTTCCTTTTCCGTCCAAAGTTTCTTATGAGGCATTCCTGCCTGGAGCTGTGTGTCGAGCCATTCTAGCCTGGAGGAATATTCTTTATGGTGAGCACCTATTGTAATTAACCTTATCGCGATAAAGACACTTAATAAGGCCAAAGGCAAAGTTTTATGTTTCAGACTTGGCAGAACGTCTACGAGAAGAGGTATGCATACCATGATGCTTAAAGGTAAATAATTAACTTCAGCATAGAACAAATAGGGCCAGTGGGGGTCCATGAGATTGACCAAAAGGACATAGCCCGTGAAGAATGAAACGATCAGCCCTATTTTCCACCAGTCTTTTTTTACTAAATAAAAAATAAGAACAACGATTAATACAAGCCATAAGCCATACCATTGTTGGAAACCAGCTTGTAAAAAGTATAAATTACTGGGTATGTTCCAGTAGTGCGGAAAAAAGTGTTCCAAATTATTAAAAAACTCGGCATACTTGGCATTGTCATACCAATTACTGGAGAACTTTTGCTTAAAAAGTTGCATGACTACCATGAAGCCTGCAAGGCCGTAATAAACTGGTCTTCTAAAAGAGGGGCGGCTGAGCCAAAAGAAAATCCATAGGAAAAAAAAGGGTATAACGGTTAATGGATGATAGTAAGCAATGCAAATGACCCCGATGAATGCAATTAACCATTGCCACCATCGGCTAAATGGAAAGAACTGCACCACAAAAGCTGTCCAGAAAAGTAAAAATGCCAGGCCTTGTTGAAGTTCAGAAGGAACCCAGTAGAAAGCATCCCGAACCATTAATGTAAATAATAGCACAATACAAAGCCCGATAGCTGGTTGTTTCAGCCATTTGACGGTTAAGTGATACCAAAATAAAAACAGAAGGGGAAAAGAGAGCGAATAAAGAAAGATAACCCATCTTAAGGGCCACTCCATTTTGATCCCAATAAGTGGCAACCACTGGACAAGGACGGCTCCAAACCGGTTCACCATGACTTGGAAATAGCCATCCTTTACCATCAGGAAAGTTTGGTATGCAGTATCGACGAAGAGAATTCTTTCCTGGTAAAAGAATGCTGATAGGATCAGTAAGCCAAAGAGGCCTGCATACCCCAGGTATATTTTCCATTTTTCAACCATGCACTATGCTTGCGGGTTTTCTAAAGGAATTTTAACATAAAAAGTCGACCCCTCTCCCAGGGCACTTTCAAAATAGATCTCTCCACCTATGAGTTCTACGTAGCGTTTCACAATATTCAAGCCCAAGCCGGTTCCTTGAATATTTTCGACATTGTGTGCTCTGAAAAAGCGGGTAAACAAGTGTTGATGATCTTCTTCAGGAATACCGATGCCTTCGTCCTGGATTTCAATAGTGAGCTTGTTTTCGCTAATTCGAGTCCGGCAAAAAATATTTTTACCTTCATATGAGTACTTTATAGCATTGGATAAAAGATTGAAAAGAATAATTTTCAATATCTTTTTATCTAGATAAATGCTGGGATTCCCCTCAAGGCCTTGATGATGTAATTTTTGCTTCTTTTTTAAAATGCCTCTTATTTCATCAATGGTTTCTTCGCAGAAGTTATTAAATAAAAACTCTACGGGTTCGTTATGGATCCGTCCTTCTTCGAGCCGGCTGAGAGAAAGAAAATCGTTTAAGATATTGTTTAGGTTTGTCACGGCAGTTTTTATTCTACCGATGTGTTTTTGCCGTTTTTCCTGTTTTTCGGGTTGCCGGTAAGCTTCAATGAGTTCAATAGAAGAAAGAATAGTACTTAAGGGGGTTCTGAACTCGTGGGAAGCCATAGAAACAAAGCGGGATTTTAGGGCATTGAGTTCTTTTTCTTTTTCAAGGGAAGCTTTTAATGCTTCTTCGCGTTCTACAAGGACGGTTTCCGTCTTTCTACGTTCTTTGATTTCGTGCTGAAGCTGGCTATTGGTATATATAAGGCGGTTAACCACTTCGGCGAGAGTCTCCGTTCTTTCGGCTACGCGTTTTTCGAGGTCCTGGTTTAAGGTTTGAATTTCGGCCTGAGCTTCCTTGATGTCGGTCATGTCGTGGATAATACCTGTAAATAGACGACGTTCAGAGGAGCCTACTTCACTTACGGCGAGGCGAATAGGAAAAATTGAACCATCTTTTTTCATTCCTTGAACTTCTCTTCCAATCCCTATAATCTTAGGTTTTTTGGTTTCGAGATAGTTTTTAAGATAACCATCGTGCTCCTGCCGATAAGGCGAAGGCATCAGCATTCGGACATTCTTTCCGATTACTTCATTCTGTTCATAACCAAAAAGGCGAGCGGCAGCGGGGTTAATAGATTCAATCGTTCCATATTGATCGATGATGATGATCCCATCGATAGCTGTTTCAATTATGGATTTGAGGCGCATGGCCTCTTCAGAGTATTTATTAGAAGAATTGGTATTCAATGATTCTATTATTTAAACACTAGTTAATCGAAATAAAGTCTGTTTAGCAGTTTGTTATTAGCTGCCTTTTACTTGTACAATGGCTAAATTACAATTCCTATTCAAAAGATTACAATAGAAGTAAGCTTCTTATAGAATATTGTCTGAAAAGAAGAATTGTTTGGTTCTAGATGATTTCATTTGGTCGAAATTAATTTGGGAATCCTTAAACATGAGTCATCTCGAATTTTCGTAATGGCTCATGTTTTGTAAAATATTTACAAATTAATGTTAACCAGTGAGCTGTCTACTTTTTTCTTGATAAAAAAGTAGCAAAAAATCAAGGCAGTATTCAATTCTTAACGCTTTTTGTCCCGAACTTGATTCGGGACAGCCTAAAATGAATAAACTCGCCGGGGCTCAAACAGTATTCATTTTTTAACGGCTGCCAGCCTGTCAAAAAGCTAAATTGAATAAGGCCGGTATCCCCTCAAAACGTAGTGGCATTTAG
>CAZHZT010000139.1:0-14361 GCA_964537285.1 uncultured Saprospiraceae bacterium
GAGTTTCACTAACTTATTCAATTTCGCTGTCCTAACAATTGGGGGGAGATCAGTTCAGAAGGTGTTGACATATTAAGCCTGAAAACAATTTTTGAAATTGGGATACAAGAAGGTGGCACCTATTTAGTCGTTCCTAATTTGGTGGCAGGGGGAGGAATAGAAATACCATCTCATTATCTAATTGAATTTAACGATTGGGTCAATAAAAAATATCCCGACACAAATATTTTTGCCAGCATTCCTATTTCTAAACTAAACAATCTTATTGCTCAGTTTTGTACAGATAAAGACTACGAAATCAACTTTGGGATGGATTACTATGTAGACTTTTTTAGGAAAAAACTTTACAGCCCCTTTTACAATACAAGTAACTCTGACAAATTCAGAATGATGTTTAATTTCATATTTAATAAAAAAAAGGGTAGTGGGTAAAACCGGTTGATGAGAAGTGTTAACCTTAAGTTGTAAAGCTTGTTAGATAAATCCATCAACGGATTCTACCCACTACCAAAAAAAGTATAAAAGGGCAGTCATTAGCAAATTGTTCGAACGCTATCAGAAAATTAAGTATCATGGGTTTTTTCTATTCCCCAATGGAAGTGACATACACCATAACATTTATTTTAAATACTGGGAAGATGTAAATCATTTAACTGCTAACTATATAGATATTTATTTTACGAAAGAAGATGTCAAGGGAAAAAGTGGTTTTGAAACACTTTATACTTTAGACTCAATTAAGCACTTGTCTGATGAAATAGTACTACCTTGTTTGATAATATGGGACGTTGAATTAGGTATGAAAAAATCTATTGCCATTAGTTTAGCTAACTTAATCGAAGATCAAATCTTAGCAGTTTTACAAATGGTAGTAACTGCTATTCGAAAGAAGAAAGACCTGATACAAATCGGTTCCTTTGTAAAAAGTAAAATCAATACTGACCCCGCTTACAGAAGTAGAAGCATGAGCGTAACTTATATAGAGAAACAGGAAGCATCAAATATATACAATGTGGAAAATTTAAATGCTTGAAATATGCCATTTAACATCAACAAACAAAAAGCAAAAAAAATTATCAATGTTGAAAACTTGAATGTTAATTCATTGAATAATGATTCAGAAAAATTAAAAAGCTCTGACTTTACCCAGAATGTTAAAAATTTAATTTCACAAGGATATATTGATGAAGCCATTTCTAAAATGGATAATAATTTTAAAAATAATAAGTCTTATAATAGACAATTAAATGAACTTACAATGATCGCAGCCAGACATTCTGCCATCTCAAATAAGGAAATTCACGAATTAGAAACCCACGAAAATATTAATGTTGAAAAAGCTAAAATAAATGGTAGTGGGGTGAATCCGTTGATACATAGTTTTCAAAGCCCCATTTTAAAAGGTTTGCAAGCAACTATCCACATTTTTGACCCACTACCAAATAAATAAGGCGCTATTAAACCTGGTTGATCGATTTGAAATTGATATGGAGCAATAGATTTTATTGCTTCATTTTATCATTTTTGCCAATTTGTAAAAGTCAATATTATCCAAAACTATACCCATCACGAAGTGGTTTGGATGGTCAGCCCCGTTCGGCCTAGGCTCCCATAAGTTTACGGGACAAGCTATGCCTACGTCGTAGCGTGTCATTCCGAATTTTCGGAATGACTCATCTTTAAAGAACCAGCATTATTTCAACAAGCGATCCATGATCATTGGCACACCAATGGTTGCTCTTTCAGGAATGACTTCAAGGTTGGCCCTTAAATCCAGTTCGTAATTAATATTTGGGTTGGGATCTACGTAGTAGATTTCGGAGTGCCTCGGAGCATAGCCTACCAGGCCCGCTGCGGGGTAAACTTGCATAGAAGTACCTACGATTAAAACTGCATCAGCAATAGATACCAATTGTGCTGCAACTTCCAGCATGGGAACCATCTCGCCGAACCACACAATATGTGGTCTTAATTGGGCACCTTTTTCACAGGTGTCGCCCCATTTTATGTCTCCCGGCCAATCGTAAACTAGCTCTTCGTGCACGGAGCTGCGGGCCTTCAATAACTCTCCGTGAAGATGTACTACTCTTTGGGTACCCGCCCTCTCATGCAGGTCGTCTACATTTTGAGTGACTACGACTACTTCGAAGTGGCCTTCTAGTTCTACCAAGGAATGATGCGCCGCATTGGCCTCTACCGTATGTAATTGAGCTCTTCGCTGATTGTAAAAATCAAGAACCAACTCTGGATTTTCTCTCCAGCCTTCTGGTGTAGCTACTTGCATTACATCGTGCCCTTCCCAAAGGCCATCGGCGTCTCTAAAGGTTTTTATTCCACTTTCGGCACTAATGCCTGCGCCCGTAAGTACGACTAGCTTTTTCTTCATTTAAACTCTGTTTAACCAATTAGATTCCGGGTTTTCTGCTACTTTGAGCTTGCGTTGATTTTCAAGGTAAAGCCATAAAGCAAAGCGGCCGGCAATTTCGGCTTGGGCTTTATCTTGTTCTTGTAACTTTTCCGGAGTAAAGTAATTTTTTACAAAGTGGGTATCAAATTTTCCTGAAAGGAATGCTTCGTGCTCCATAACAAATTGGCCGAAAGGCAAGGTTGTAGCTACTCCTTCAATGGCATATTGATTAATGGCCTCTTTCATGCGGGCGATAGATTCTTCTCTGGAATGGCCGTAAGTGACCAATTTGGCAATCAAGGGGTCGTAGTAGATGGGAATGTCCATTCCTTCCTCATAGCCATGGTCAACCCGAATGTTCTCTCCTTCCGGAATTCGGTAGGTTTCCAGGCGGCCTACACTAGGAAGAAATTGATTAAGAGGATCTTCTGCATAGACACGGAGTTCCATGGCATGGCCATTTATGGAAAGATCTTCTTGTTTTATGGCAAGTGTTTCTCCCCGGGCTACCCGAATTTGTTGCTCTACCAAGTCAAGACCAGTAATATATTCTGTAACAGGGTGTTCAACCTGTAAGCGGGTATTCATCTCAAGGAAGTAGTGATTCATATTGGCATCGACAAGGAATTCCACCGTTCCTGCTCCGACATAATTACATGCTTTGGCTACATTCACGGCATCGGCCCCCATTTGAGCTCTTTTCTCAGGTGTCAGTATCGCCGACGGGGCTTCTTCCACTACCTTCTGATGGCGGCGTTGAATACTGCATTCTCTTTCAAAAAGGTGAATAGTATTACCATGCTTATCTGCGAGGACCTGGATTTCAATATGTCGAGGCGAAGTAACATATTTTTCTATGAAAACGGAGCCATCTCCAAAGGCGGAGGTTGCTTCGCTGATTGCTCGCTCCATTTGAGAAACGAACTCTTCGGGATTATCTACTATCCGCATACCTTTTCCACCACCACCGGCAGAAGCTTTAATTAAAATGGGGTAGCCGATTTCATTCGCTACTTGTTTTGCTTCTTCAATGTCGGTGATCGCATGATCTACACCTGGAACCATCGGGATGTCAAATGCTTTCACCGCATCTTTAGCGGCCAGTTTGCTTCCCATTACTTCTATGGAATAAGGGCTGGGACCAATAAACGTAATGCCATTTTCTTCAACTGCTTTGGCGAAGCCTGCATTTTCACTTAAAAAACCATAGCCGGGATGAATTCCTTCTACTCCTAATTGTTTTGCTACTTCAATTATTTTCGCTCCATCCAGGTAGGATTCTTTCGAGGGAGGAGGCCCGATGCAAACGGCTTGATCGGCCATTCTTACGTGTGGAGCATTGCGATCGGCTTCTGAAAAAACAGCTACTGTCTGGATATTCATTTTCTTTGCACTTCGGATAACACGGCAAGCAATTTCTCCTCTATTGGCTACAAGTATCTTTTTCATACTATTTTATTGGTAAAAATTTAAGGTGTTCGTTCATAGACTTTATTCGGAATAAACTCTAATGACAAATTTAATGGAATTTTTTTAAGAACTTAATTTTAAAATGGTAAAACGCCTTCTCCAATTTGCTCCGTCAACATCTCATGACCAAATTCTTTGCCATTCAAAAGGTTTACCCATTGAATGCCTTTCACTGCGTTCGTTAGCCATATTTCATCTGCATCCATGACTTCGGGAATCGAAACGGCTTTTTCAATCACTGCAATACCTTTTTGGTTTAACATTTCTATTAGATAGCGACGCATAACGCCTGCTACGCAACCTTCTGTCAAGGTTGGAGTACTAATATCCCGTTTTTTTACGATAAACACATTCGAACTACAGGCCTCAGCTACATTTCCATTTTGATTTAAAATGAGGCATTCATTCCAATTATTTTGTTTAGCAAAACGAGCTGCCATAATATAGGGAATAGCATTGCACGTTTTTAAATTCCATATTGCATGGCCGCAAGGAAGTGGAAGGTCCTGAAAAATGCCTGCTTTCAAGCCTGATAGACGGAGGCCGGGCTTATTTTTTAGTGGGTAGGTTTGAATTAGGAAGGCTGAATCGTTCCTGGAAGGAGTATAGTGACCACCATCAGTTCTGAAAACGGCCCATCGGATTCTATCATTCGAATCGAATCGCAAGCATTTATTGATTTCCTCCAACCAGTCAATATGCACGGGAGTTTGTAGGCCTAATAATTGCATGCCCTTGGAAATGCGATCTAAATGGAGTGGCCATAGAGGGATTTTGCCCTCGATGGCCACCATGCTTTCGAAAAGGCCGTCTCCATACTTGAAGTTGCGGTTTTCGGCTGTGATCAGGGCTTCATCATTTGGATAAAGCTGCCCCTTGTAATTGATCATGGCTGAAGTGTTTCCATATAGTCAATCACAACCAATCGTATATCTCTTCGAATATCCGTTGTGTCTTCTTTTTTAGGTTTGGAAATGGATAGAATGCCCGGATTATCTTCCGTAAGAAAGCCCATATCTTTTTCAAGGCCGGTTAAAAGAAATGAAGTAATCGCTATTCGGTAATTTTGGGATTCCACTAATGGCGTTTTCCCAATCATCCATGATTTCTTATTTTCATTCCAATCAATACGGGCTCTTTGTAAATAACCCCCTGAACTCCGATTGGCGCGTCCCGTATCCAGGATCTTCTTTAGGAGAGTTCCCGTGAGTTCAATTTCGACCATATCGCCGCCGAATGGCAATACGCGAAAAACATCCAGCGCGGTAATTTTTCCTTGCAGTTGATCGTCAATTCTTACAGAACCTCCATTTACAATAGCGCCATCTACTGCATTTTTACTGGCTTTAATCATGCTTTGAGCAATTATTAAACCCAAGTTCGTTTGGAAGTTGCGGATGCTTTTTTCCAGGCCGTCTAAAGGATCTTTCGCATTGTAAACGACCCGATGCGGGTTAGGGGTGATGTCATTGATGCTCGCATTTAAGATGCCTTCCCATTTTTTGACTAATGCATCTACTTCCGGATCTGTTTCTATTTCAGAATTAATAAAAATTAGTTCCGATTGAAGTTTGGCTGCTTTTTTCTTGGTATCATATTTTATTCGGTGCACATAAACCGACTTAGCGTTTGCATCTGCTTTAGCAACTGTCGTATTATTCGACTTGCGAATCATGTGGTCATGATCGTGCCCGCCAATGAATAAAGGCACTCCGTCAATTTGTTTAGCCAGTTCCAGGTCTTGGGCTATGTTCAGGTGCGTAATGCCTATTTGGATATCCGTATTTTTTTTTAACTCAGGGAGGATTTTTTTGACTGCTTCGGTATGATCTTCATAAAAGACGTACTCTTTTGGGTTGGAATCGATAGTGGCGCTGAAAAATCCGATCTTTATTTTGGTGCCATCTGTATCTGTTATTTCCCACATCAGCGTTTTAGGGCAAGGATTTCCTGCCCGGTAAAAGGCTTTTTTTTGTCCATCTGTTTTGTGATAAACATTGGAAGCGAGCCAATTGAACTTCGATTCATCCAAACGTTTTTGTAATTCCGCTTCTTTTAAGTCGAATTCATGATTGCCAAAAGTTACCAAATCTACTCCCATGGCATTCATTACTTCGACGATTTGTTTTCCTTTAACTTTTTCATTATTGTGTTCTAATGTACCGTAAAGCGAAGGGTTTAGAAAGTCTCCTGCCAGCACGGTAAATGTATTTGAATTCTCCTCCATTAGTTGTTTACGAAGGGAAGCTACCCGGGCCAGGCCTCCTGCTTTCCCACCTTCCAGAGGAGATATTTCGTATACGTCATTCATTTGTAGAATGATGGCTTCTATGAGCCCGTCATCTTGAGAACCATCGGCTGTTTTTTGGGAAGCCGAGCAAGAGAACAATAGAGATAAAGAGATTAAAAAGAAGAAGTGTAGTGTTTTCATGACCAGAATTAAGTTTTGAGATCGCTTCTAAATGATTTCAGGAAATACTTCTTGTTCATCACCAGGAAAGGCATTTTCCAATCCATCTAGTTTCAATCGATGCATTTCTTTCAGAATTGCTTCTGCTTTCACTAGAAATTCCGGGGTAATAATTTTTTTCACATCCTCCACGGATTGGATATGTTCCAGAGATCTGAATTTATAGGTTTGTTCGTAAAGGCCGGATTCAATTTTTACAGAAAACCGGTTATTCATTTGAAAAATGGTAATTTTCAAATCGGGATGTTCAATATATCCTTCAATGCGCATTTCGAGATTTGATTATTCGTTCAGAAAATTCTTTGTATAAATTTGTATAATTTGGAAAATAACGCTCCAATAGTGCCAGATGGCGTTCAATGGTAGCCCTATCTTCACGGGCAGCAGGCCCCGTTTGGGCTTCCCCGGGATCCTGCGATTGCACCTTTAAAGCTGTTTCCAAAATCAAAGGCTTCAATAAGTCGAAAGATACGCCTTTTTCAGTCAAAATACGAGAAGCTATTTCAAATAAATGATTAGTAAAATTATTGACTATGACTGCACCAAGGTGTAGGATTTCCCGGTCCTGATCATTCAAATGATATCCCTGCTTACCAATATCATTGGCTAGTTCCATGAGATCATTCAGGTCCTCTTCAGTCGCTGCTTCTACGCAAAATGGAATTTCCTCAAAATTGGCTTCTTTTTGAATGGAAAACGTTTGAGGCGGGTAGAATACGCCGTGTCGGGGAAAGAATTCACCTAAAGCTTTTGAATATACTGTTCCGGAAGTATGTACTACAAAGGAGGTGTGCCCGATAATATTGGCTAACTCCCGGGCTACTATTGAAATGCTATCATCCTTTACCGCCAATACGTACAAATCTGAATGTTGAGATAGCTTTTTCAGGTCGTTAATAGCAAAAGCATTGATTTTAGACGCAGCTATTTCAGCTTTTTCAATCTTTCTGCTAAAAATATCTTTGACTTCGTAGCCTTTCTTAAAAAAACGTTGCCCCAGGTGGTATCCCAGGTTCCCCGCTCCGATTATTGAAAGGCTACGAATAGACATTGTTTATTTTAGTTCTTTGACATAAGTAGTTCACGGAAATAGAATATATAAATAACCTTTGCCCGCTGTAGAAGCATTTTTTGCTTGGAGATCGACACTTTTTTGGGATTTTTCTTCGAAAAATCCCAAAAAAGTGTCGATCTCCAACTCAAAAACCTTCCTGCCAAGGGCATCGATAGTTTATACAGTTTAATTCCGTGAACTACTTAAATTGTGAAAAAATGGAACTTCAAAATGATAATCCTTTCAGCCACAAGAGCATTCAAGGCTTATCATCTTGAAGTTCCACTCAATTTGTCAAGAATGTTTATTTTTATTCCGTGAACGTACTCCCAGGCTTATGAATAAACCGATCATCATGAAGGATGAACCAAGCCAGAATAGGTTTATCCCCGGAAACTTAATCGCTTCAAGCACAATGTAATCAGATGGCAGCGCATCTTCTGCAATTTCTACTAGCAATTGATTGTTTAGTTGCCCTTGTTTAGCAAGATTTAAAGTAATAGATTCAGACTTTGGGTTGATGCTGGCTAGGCGGGCATGTAGGCCTTCTTTTTGATCGACGTCTTTGATATTGAAAGGTTTGTTGCCCCTGATTAAATAAAGTGGTTTTAAGGTTGTAGGCGCATTACCTCCATTATCAGATATTTCTAGTATAGCTGAGACCGCCAGGTCACCTTCTTCAGGTGTGTAAGCAGGATGGCTGGCATTTCGATCGAACCCTTTAAAGGTCACTGTGCGATCTTCAAACGCAACCGACTGACCCTCTTGAAGAGAAAACTCCTCATAGTTTAGTTCATCTTCTGTGACAAAAAAGCGCTCAAAGGCATCTGTAGGAATTTTGACCTTCAGTGACAAGTCATCAATTTTGACGGGGTATTGAAAAATCAAATTATCTCTCAAAACCAGAGCAGGTTTTGCCGTCCAGGTATTTTCCTCACCCAAGCGATGTATGCGTAAGCTGATGGTCATGCCCAAATCTCCGGCTTTAGGTTTATAATCCGGATGAGAAGGACTAAAGGAGATGTCTTCAAAGATCGCGTAGTGCTTTGTTGTGAACAAAGTATCTTCCAAACCGAGCTCGTATAATTGATAATTCAGACTATCTTCAATTGCCTGAGCTGTTTCCACGTCGGTTTCAGCTGCAGGGAGGCCGGCAATATGCGTGAAAATATCATAGGTTGCGTATCGCTTCGTTGAAGGGTTGGAAGCTGCAATTTTGGTGAAATCTTTATTGTATAAGATATTTGGAAATACATCAAAGCTGTCTTTTATTTCCCCTTCATCACCGATTTGTTTGAACCTTAATTGAAAAGTCCTTGTATAAAGATCAATAGTGTCTGACAAGTAGGTGACTTCATATCCATTCATAAACAGGGGCTTGTCCCTTCTCAGACGGACGTTCTTTCTCAGTTGTTCTTCGGTTGCTCCCTCCATTATTCCTCTTTGTACAAATGGATTATTAGAAACATATTCTTTATTTAAACCGGAGGCCAATATTCCTACTAACATTGCTCCAAAACCAAAATGCGCCAGAGCGGAACCTGCTTGCTTCCAGCTTCCTCGAGCCATGGTAAAGAAATAATCAATATTAGCTACTACAGCAAATAAACCTGCGAACAGCATTAACCCGTATTGCCAGGCGGTAATATTTATCCATAAAGACGAAAAGTACGTCAAAATACCTGCCAATAGCAAACCAAGCCCAACATGCGTTAATACTTTTCGACTGTGTTTTTTCCAGTTAAATTCTCTGTAACGCAAAAACTGACTAACACTGGATAAGAAGGCAATGAAAATGGCTATATAAAGGTGGTATTTGTTATAGTGTTCTTCAGGGTCAACAATTACACTCCCTTCAAATGTAGGTTCAAAAAATGTACGGATCTTATTGTATACCGGTAAAGAAGTAGAAGTAGCGATTATAATTCCTGAGAACAATAAGACTAATGTCCCTATAAACATCCAGAACTCTCTGGATGAAGTAGGTTCTTCCTTTTTAGGAGATGGAATGCTCTTTACCCTCATGAAAAAAGCAGCTAGGGAAAGAATCGTAAAAAAGGCAATAAAACCCACTAAATGCCACTCTAGACCTAAATCAGTAAATGCGTGTACTGAAGTATCTCCCAAAACTCCGCTTCGCGTCAGGAAGGTAGAGTATACAATCAGTACAAAAGTGAACATATAATAGAGGTACGAACTTTTTATCGAATGCCCGGTAGCATTCGCGATCAGGTTGGTATGCAAGCCAGCGATGAGAATCAACCAAGGCACTAAAGACATATTTTCTACCGGATCCCATGCCCAATAGCCTCCAAAACTTAATGCCTCATAAGCCCAGGCGCCTCCCATTAATATCCCGGTACCTAAAATAGCTCCGGAAAACAGGGCCCATGGCAATACGGGCTTTAACCATCCCTTGTGATCACCGGTCCACAATCCTGCTATGGCAAAACAAAAAGGAACTGCCGTGGAAGCAAAACCTAAAAACAGGGTAGGGGGGTGTATCGTATTCCAATAATTTTGCAACAATGGGTTCAAACCTTCGGCAAAATCTTTCAACTTGTCCACGTAGTCTTCCTGCATGAACAAAGGGGCATTGGCAGATTCGGTAAGATCCCGGACCAATAGGAAAGGGCTTATACCCATCTTGGTCGTTTCAGTGATATAAATTCCCAGAATCATGGAGCCAATGAAGGCCTGAATGCTTGCCAAGGTCGCCATAACGGGGCTTTCCCAGCGTTTTGAAGTGAGCATGAGGATCATTCCCAGCACTACATGCCAGAACATCCAAAGCAAAAAGCTTCCTTCCTGTCCTTCCCAAAATGCCGAGAAAATATAGGCAAATGGCAAGTCTTCGGATACATGCTCAAATGCATATTGATACTCATAACGCTTCTCAATCATTATGTTAAATAATATCCCAATGACTGCAAATACGCTTAAACCGTGAATGCTGAAACCTAGTCTCCCCCAGTTTTTCCAGGATTGGGCCAATATTTCATCCTTTGCATTCGTGCTGAAACTATATGCAGCTACTGCAAATAGACTGGCAACAAAGCCTAGTATCACTGCCATTTGTCCTAAATGCCCAGGCCAGAGATTCTCTCCTATATAATTGATCTGATCCATATTCTCTTAAAAAATAAATTTATTATAGTTCTTTGACATAAATTGTGGAAAATGGAACTTCAAAATGATAACCCTTGAATGCCCTTGTGGCTGAAAGCGTTATCATTTTGAAATTCCACACAATTTGTCTAAGAACTAAATAAGTTAATTATTTCCCTATGGCGCTTGCGCCATAGGCTATATTATGCCGCTGCCATCGCAGCTTCTTGATTTAATTCCCGTTCCCCGTTTCCCGTTTCCCGTTAACCGTTTCCCGTTAATCGTTTCCCGTTAATCGTATTTTAACCTTCAACACTTTTCAGGTACTTTTCTTCGTCTTTGTATTTGGAAGGGCATTTCATAAGTAAATCTGTTGCTACGAACTCATCACCTTCCATTTGACCTGTTAAGACAATTTGCTCGGAGCGCTCAAAATCCTGAGGCTTTTCCTGGAGAAGGACAACTTTGCGTTCTTCTCCGTCTGTATCAATAAGGTAAAAGCTGAAATAGTTAGGATCCACGGCAGGATCGTAATGCATTTCCTTGTCCTTAGCCAATTGTCCGACAATTTTAACGCGCTTTCCGGATTCGCCGGCAGTTTCAAAGCTGGAATAAGTACTTACATCGTCCATAGCTGTGATCATTATGCCTACAGCCAAAGCAATTACACCAATTAATACTATATGAATTTTTTTCATCTCATGTAATTTTTATAGAAAAACAATATTTTAGTTAAATTGGTCTCCCTTTAATAAATGATGACATAAAATTAACGAAGCTTGCACACAAAATGCAAAGCTAGTCCGATTTTTACATTTTAAAAACGTATTTACTTCATATATAGACATGAAAAAACTCACTGTCGTTGAATTAAAAAATGCTCATATTTATCAAAATGAAACAAAAGTGCTGGAAGTGATCAACCTTAACGTCATGAAAGGGGAGTTCACTTACCTCATCGGGCGAACGGGAACCGGGAAAACCAGCTTGTTAAAAACCTTGTATGGAGCACTTCCCCTAAGAAAAGGAACCGGAAAGGTTGCTGGTTACGAATTAGAAAACCTGACACGCAAAAATATTCCCTTACTTAGACGTAAGTTAGGAATTGTTTTCCAGGATTTCAATCTTTTAACCGACCGCAACGTTGAGGGTAATCTGAAATTCGTTCTAAAAGCTACTCGTTGGAAAGACAAAGAGGAAATCAAGAAAAGAATAGAAGAAGTCCTGTCCTCTGTTGATCTTTTACATAAAATCCATTCTATGCCTTATGAATTATCAGGGGGAGAACAACAACGAGTTGTTATTGCCAGAGCTTTACTTAATCATCCTGATATCATTCTTGCCGATGAGCCTACCGGAAACCTCGACCCGGATACGGCTGATGATATTCTAATGCTTATTCGCCGGCTGGCAACGGAAAATAATACTGCTGTTCTTTTTGCTACCCATGACTACCGTATCCTTGAGCATTTTCCGGCCCGAATTATTCGTTGCCACGGTGGTTTTGTTATTGATGAAGAAGATATGGTGGTGTAATATGAGTCATCCCGAATTTTCGGAATGACTCATGTTGCTTATTCATTAGAAGGCATAAGCGGTAAAGCAGCCTCAGGCTCCGAAACCGGTAGTTTACATACTTTATTTCTACATACATATATAAGAGTTTCTCCTTCTGATAGTTTGTCTTCAAGTAGTTGAAGTTTGCCTTCTTCGGCACCACCCATGAAAAGCGCATTGGGCTGATAAACTTGGTTAAGGGCTGCCCTCTTTTTTTCAAAATCCTCGCCGACAATAGCTACTTCGTAAGTAGGGTAGGCCATTCTTAAAAACAATAAAGCCCAGTGATAGAAGAACCTTGGCTGTTCCTGCTCAAAAAGTGGATTCTGTAATTGCTCCAGCATGGATTTAGCGCGATCCAGGTATTTGTCCTCATAAAAATATAACCCAAGGTTATAAAAATTATGGGCCATGGCAGCATTAGAACTTGGAATAACATTATCTGTTAACTCAATTTTGCGTGCAACCAATGGCGGATCAAGCGAAGAAACATAATGGAGCATGACGGAATCCTCATCAGAAAAGTACTCCTGGGCATAATCCAGTAGGTCTTTAGCGATATTAAGCCACTCTTCATTAAATGTAGCCTGATAAAGAGCAACAAAAGCATCAATAGTATACGCATAGTCATCGAGGAATCCATTGATATTCCATTGACCTTCTTTGTGATTTCTCCATAAGCCCTTGTCTTCTCTTCTCATATTATCTCTAATGAATTCGGCAGCCTTCTTTGCCGTTTTCAGGTATTCAGGTTCTTGAAAAGCTTGATATGCATCCACATAACCTTTTATCATCAGGGCATTCCAGGCGGTAAGGATTTTGTCGTCTGTTCCTGGTCGCTCTCTTTTATTGCGGGCTTTAAGAAGCTTCTCATTGGTTTTTGAAATGAGGTTCTCCAGCTCTTCAAGCGGGATATTATGTTTTTCGGCGACAGCATTTAAGGATTTTCGTCGGTAAAGAATATTTTTTTCCTTTTCCCAATTTCCATTTTTCCTTAATTCATAAAAGTCGGCATAAGCTTCCAATTCTTTTTTATCAGAAATGATATCTTCCAGTTCCTCCATGGTCCAAATATAAAACTGACCTTCTTCTCCCTCGCTGTCAGCGTCCAGGGAAGAATAAAAGGCTCCGTTTGGAGCGGTAAGTTCACTCTGAATGAATTCTAAAGTTTCTTTAACAACCTTTTTATAATGGGCATTTTCAGTAAGCTTATAGGCCTGAGAATAGAGGCTGACCAATTGGCCGTTATCATAAAGCATTTTTTCAAAGTGGGGAACCACCCATTTATCATCTGTAGAATAGCGAGCAAAGCCGCCTCGCAGGTGATCATAAATACCGCCATCAGCCATGTTTTTCAGGGTGGTTTCTACGGTTTCCAAAGCTTTGGGATCTTTTTGGTGGAAATAATAATTCAGTAAAAACTGATAATTTCCCGGGATAGGAAATTTGGGTGCACCTTTAAAGCCCCCCCATTTGAAGTCAATAGAAGTATAATATTTTTCAACCAACCCCTTCAAAAGTTCTGGTTTTAGGTTGATCTCTTCAGCGTCTAGCTCCAGTATAGGGTTTTGCTGAACCCCTTTAGTGAGTTCTGAAGCGAAATTCTCCAGGCTTTCCGGCTCCTCCTCCCACATTTTCTGAAATCGGTTAAGTATGTCCAGCCATTGCTCTTTGGGAAAGTATGTTCCGGCCCAGAATGGGCGGCCGTCTGGCAGAGCAAAGGCATTTAAGGGCCATCCACATCCTCCCCTAGATGCCAGCTGACAAGCATCCATGTATATCTGATCGATATCCGGCCGTTCTTCCCGATCTACCTTTATAGAAACAAAATGCTGGTTCATTTGGGCAGCAACAATTGAATCTTCAAAAGATTCGTGTTCCATAACATGGCACCAATGGCAGGCTGCGTAACCAACGCTTACAACGATAAGCTTATTTTCAGCTTTTGCCTTTTCCAGTGCTTCTTCTCCCCAAGGGAACCAATCCACCGGATTATTAGCATGCTGCAGTAAGTAAGGGCTGGTTTCATTTTTCAAATTATTGCCAGTAAGTGAATGGGATTGAACCTGCGATTTTGGTTGCCCGCAGCCCAATAATATCAATCCTAAGGAGATGATTATAATAAATTGTATGAATCGCATTTTTGTCTGTTTTTGTAGCGCAAGGTAACAAATACTTGGCGATTAAATAAGAGAGAGAAATTCGTTTGCTGTTCCCGATAGGAACAGCAAACGAATTTCGGTTCTAGATGAATTCATTTGGTCGAAATTAATTTGGGAAATCCTTAAAGCAGGC
>CAZHZT010000140.1:0-14320 GCA_964537285.1 uncultured Saprospiraceae bacterium
CTGAGGAAAAAAGGACAAGTAAAATGGGTAGGGTATTATTTTCCTGATCCCTTAGTAACAGGTGCTGCAAATCAATGCTTTAGGACCGGCCTTATTCAATTTAGCTTTTTGGAAGGCTACCAGCCTTCCAAAAAGCGTTAAGAATTGAATACAGCCTTGATTTTTTGCTACTTTTTTATCAAGAAAAAAGTAGATAGAACTCTGAATAACAGAACTATGTGAATATTTTTTTTACAAAAATGAGTCATCCCGAATTTTCGAGATGACTCATTTTTTAAGTTCCATTTTCCACAACTTATGTTAAAAAACTAAAACAATAAACCATGATAAATTTTCTCAAACTGTCTTACCCTTCCCTTCAACTACTGCTTTTCTTCTTTCTGAGCTTTTCCCTCTCTGCGCAATCCACTATTCAAAAAGATGATTATCAATTCACTATTGATCAAAGGCTGGATTGCAGTTCCGTTAAAAACCAACAAAGATCAAATACCTGTTGGAGCTTTTCAGCAACTTCTTTCCTCGAATCCGAACTTATGCGTCAAGGCAAAGAAGTCGTTGACCTATCTGATATGTATGCGGTTCGCTATACTTATTTGCGAAAAGCCAGGAAGTATCTTCGTTATCACGGAAAAACGAACTTCAGTGAAGGAAGCCTGGGACACGACGTCATTAATGTTTTGCGTGAAAATGGTATCGTTCCGGAAAGCGTCTTTGATGGAAAACCCGAAGGAACCAAGCAATACGATCATCGTGGGCTTTTCCAGGAAACCAAAGCATACCTGGATGCATTGCTAGACAATCCTCCTATACCGGTAAATTGGAGAGAGGGGTTTGTGGCTATTTTGGATAAACACCTGGATGCTGTTCCCACTACATTTGAATATGAGGGTGAAGAATATTCTCCCCAGACTTTTGCCATTGACGTACTCCAGCTAAACCCGGATGATTATATTTCTTTTACCTCTTTTTCTCATCATCCTTTCTACAAGCCTTTTGTATTAGAAGTACCTGATAATTTTTCCGATGGCCTGTTTTACAACCTGCCATTACATGAATTTATGGCCCTAACCGATCATGCACTAAAAAATGGTTTCACGATCGAATGGGATGGAGACGTAAGTGAAAAAGGATTTGCAGCTCGTCAAGGGCTTGCTATCTTTCCTGAAAAAGATTGGAATGACATGAGCGAGGACGAGAAAAAAATGGCTTTTATAAAGCCGGTACCACAGAAAAAGGTAACACTTTCGCTTCGCCAGGAGCGCTTTGACAATCATCAACTCACCGATGATCACCTAATGCATTTAATTGGCACTGCAAAGGATCAAAATGGAGACCAATACTATATTATTAAAAATTCATGGGGCAAGAGTGGCCTTGGCTTCGACAATGGTTATGTATATTTCTCGGAAGCTTACTACAAAATGAATACGATTTCTATTATGGTCCACAAGGATGCGGTCCCCTCCCTTATCCTCCAGAAATTAAGTTTATAAAAACATGAGTCATCCCAAATTTTAAGAAACTTCATGTTGTCACAATAATTAATAATAGATGCCGTAAACCTACATCTTAGGACCGGCCTTATTCAATTTAGCTTTTTGGAAGGCTGGCAGCCGTTAAAAAATGAATACTGTTTGAGCCGACGTAAGGAGGCGAGTTTATTCATTTTAGGCTGCCAGCCTTTCAAAAAGCGTTAAAAATTGAATACAGCCTTGATTTTTTGCTACTTTTTCATCAAGGAAAAAGTAGATAAGACTCTGGTTAACTGATTTATGTAAAGTTTTTTTTCACAAACATGAGTCATTCCGAAAATTCGGGATGGCTCATGTTTATAACTTTAATTTCTACTCCTCGTATTGTTTGGTATAATACTCCTGATAAGCCCCAGAAGTAACATTTGCCAGCCATTCTTCATTTTCAAGATACCATTTGGCTGTTTCGAGCATACCTTCTTCAAATTTCAGAGAAGGCTTGAAGCCAAGTTCATTCATAATCTTGGAAGCATCGATTGCATAACGACGATCATGGCCCGGACGGTCTTTCACAAAAGTGATCAATTCACGGGAAGCACCTTTTTCGCGACCAAGTAATTCATCCATGGTATCGCACAATAAATGAATCAAATCGAGGTTCTGCCATTCATTATGCCCGCCAATATTGTAAGTTTCTCCTATTTTCCCTTTGTGAAATACAGTATCGATGGCATCTGCATGATCTTTTACCCAAAGCCAATCACGTGTATATTTGCCATCACCATAAACCGGTAAAGCTTTATTTTGCTTGATATTATTGATGAAAAGAGGGATCAGTTTTTCCGGAAATTGATTCGGACCGTAGTTATTTGAGCAATTAGAAAGCACTACAGGCACTCCATAAGTATGGAAATAAGCCCTCACCAAATGATCAGAACTTGCCTTGGAAGCCGAATAAGGAGATCGAGGGTCATAGGCTGTTTCCTCGGTAAACAGGCCGGTTTCTCCCAACGTTCCGTAAACTTCATCCGTTGATACATGATAAAAAAGCTGCTTCCCGCCTTTATCTTTCCACAGATTTCTGCTTGCATTAAGCAAATTAACGGTACCGACTATATTAGTCATGATAAAGTCCATCGGGTTGGAAATCGAACGATCTACATGGGATTCAGCTGCCAAATGAATTACACTATCAAAATTAAATTCCTGAAACAGGTCATTAACAAAACCCGCATCCACAATATCTCCCTTAACAAAAGTGTAATTATCAGCACTTTCGACATCCTTCAGGTTTTCGAGATTGCCCGCATAAGTTAACTTATCCAGGTTAACAATTTGATAACCGGAATACTTTTCTACGAATAAACGAACAACATGCGAACCGATGAACCCAGCCCCCCCGGTGATTAAAATAAATTTATCCATATATTTTCTAATCTACTTTTACAACTTTTTTAAAATATTCTAAAGTCTTTTTCAAACCCTCCGAACGCGGTATTTGAGGTTCCCAACCTAGAATTTCCTTAGCTTTTGTAATATTGGGACGACGTTTTTTAGGATCATCCTTTGGCAATGGTTTATAAATCAGCTTTGAATCAGGATTGCCAACCAATTCAAGTATTTCCTCCCCAAACTCCTTGATCGTTATTTCATCCGGGTTTCCAATATTCACGGGAAATTGATAATCGCTAAGTAATAAGCGATAAATACCTTCGATCAAATCATCCACATAGCAGAAAGAACGCGTTTGTGAGCCATCACCAAACACCGTCAAGCCCTCTCCTCGAATGGCCTGAGAAAAGAATGCCGGCAACACACGACCATCATTAACGCGCATTCTAGGGCCATAAGTATTAAAAATCCGGACAATGCGTGTTTCCAGACCATGATACGTGTGATAAGCCATAGTTAATGCTTCCAAAAATCGCTTTGCCTCATCATAAACCCCACGTGGGCCGATTGGATTCACATTCCCCCAGTACTCTTCTTGTTGAGGATGTTCCAGAGGATCACCATAAACCTCAGAGGTAGAGGCCACTAGAATCCGAGCCTTTTTTTCCTTTGCCAAACCAAGCAGATTATGTGTTCCCAATGCCCCTACCTTCATCGTTTGAATAGGCATTTTTAAATAATCAATTGGGCTGGCAGGTGATGCAAAATGCAGAATATAATCCAGTTGACCAGGCACGTGAACAAATTTCGTTACATCGTGGTGATAAAACTGAAACTCTTCACGAGGAAATAAATGAGCTATATTGTCCATGCTGCCTGTCAGAAGATTATCCATTCCAATAACGTGATAGCCTTCTTTCAAAAAACGATCGCATAAATGAGACCCCAGGAAACCGGCGGCTCCGGTGATTAATACTTTTTTCAAAACTGTATGTATTTGTTTGGATCTGAAAATATTTTCTAACTAAAAAAAGACCTGATCGCTTCAATCACAATATCTTGAACGGACTCATCCAGTTCAGAATGCATTGGCAATGAAAGTACCTTATGCGACAACTCCTCAGATACCGGAAAATCCCCTTCTTGATAACCGGATTCACTATACGCCTTTTGCAAATGCAGTGGAATCGGATAGTATATCGCTGAAGCAATATTTTTTTCTTTCAAAAACTGATGCAACTCATCGCGCCTATTCTCTACCAACAGAGTATACTGATGAAAAACATGCGTAGAATAACGTGCCAGTTTCGGGACGGTTAAACCGGGAAGATCTTTCAAATTCTCAGAATAATACTGTGCCGCACGGAAACGAGCCCCATTATAAGAGTCTAAGTGCTTTAATTTTATATCCAGAACAGCGGCCTGCATGCTATCCAAGCGAGAATTCACCCCTACCTCATCGTGGTGATACCTCTTGCTCGAACCATGATTTACAATCATTTTCAACTTAGCCGCAAGATCGTCATCATTTGTAAAAATAGCACCGCCATCGCCATAACATCCCAGGTTTTTGGAAGGGAAAAAAGAGGTACAGCCAATATGACCAATAGTTCCGGATTTTTTCCGGCTGCCATCAGCATAGATAAAATCTGCTCCAATAGCTTGAGCGTTATCTTCCACAACATGGATCCCATGCTTATCAGCGATACGCATAATGTATTCCATATTAGAGCACTGCCCAAAAAGATGCACGGGAATAATGCATTTTGTTTTTTCCGTAATAGCCTTTTCTAACTGATATTCATTCAAAACAAAAGTACAAGGGTTAACATCTATGAAAACAGGCTTCAAGCCCAGCAAGGCAATCACTTCGGCAGTTGCAATAAATGTAAAGGGTACAGTGATCACCTCATCTCCAGGCTTCAGGCCTAGCGCCATCAGAGCCACTTGCAGAGCATCTGTGCCATTTCCGCAGGGAATTACGTGGTTTATCCCTAGATATTCTTCTAAATTGCGTGCAAATCCATGAACGGCCTGACCGTTTATAAATTGACAAGAAGACAACACTTCGTTCAAAGAAGTTTCTACTTCTTTTTGGATCTTATTATATTGAGTTTGTAAATCGACGAGTGGAATTGATTGCATGGAAAAGAAAGATTATTAATTTTGACCACAAATATAAACTAAAGTTTATTATTACATAGTTAGTAAGCCTTGTAATTCCTTTATAGCTCGCCAATGAGCTATAAAGAAATTACAACGCTCACTAAAAAAACGAATTATGCAAAAATATAACTATCTATTTTGTTTATTATTTCTATTCGTTGCCTTTAGCGATCTGTGTGGACAACAGAGAAGAAGCAGCACTCGCCGAAATATAGGCCATGGCATTTTAGCTTCTATCAATATTGGTGCTCAATGGCCAGGGGCTGATCTGGCGGATAGCTACGGCGAAAATATGACCATTGGAGGGGCTCTGGAATGGCAAACGGACAAACAAAACCTGATATTCGGAGCAGAATTCGACTACAACTTCGGAAACAAAGTAGATGAAGATGTAATCTTTGGCCTTCGCCAGCCTAACGGAGAGATTATTGGCCAGGACGGGGTTTATTCATCTGTAGTACTGAGAATGAGAGGTTTTTATGCAGGTTTGAAAGTAGGAAAGGTCTTCCCTATCCTCAAAAACAACCCAAGGTCAGGGATTAAAGTGACGATTGGCGCCGGCCTGTTGCAACACAAAATCAGAATTCAGGATGACTCGCGCCAGGTACCTCAGGTAGCAGGCGATTATGCTAAAGGCTATGATCGCCTGACGAATGGCTTTGCCCTTAAACAATTCATCGGGTATCACTTACTCAGCAACAACAAATTAACCAACTTTTATGCTGGCTTCGAATTTATTCAGGGATTTACTCAAAATCGTCGTGATTGGGACTTTGTAGTTCGTGATAAAATTGATAATCAACGCCTTGATCTGCTCTTTGGCATCCGGGTAGGTTGGATTCTTCCTTTCTACGTCGGTGGAAACACATCAGAAATCTATTACTAAAATTTACACGCTTAACGGGGCTGTTTTTCGTTAACCGTTCCCCGTTAACCGTTTACCGCTACTCCCCTAATCATGTTTTTTTTGTATAATTTATCGATAAAAGCCTATGGTTTAGTTATTTGGATAGCTTCCTTTTTCAATAAAAAAGCGGCAGCATGGATTGAAGGGCGAAACAATTGGAGAGGCAGGCTAAAAGAAGCTTCGAAAGCTGTTGAAGAGCCTATTTGGATGCACTGTGCATCCTTGGGAGAGTTTGAACAAGGCAGACCTATCTTGGAATACCTAAAAAACCATGCTCCAAATGAAAAGATACTGCTAACTTTTTTTTCACCTTCTGGCTTTGAAGTGCGAAAAAATACAGAGTTGGCAGATCTGGTTACTTATTTACCTCTAGACAGCCCAAGGAATGCCCGTGATTTTATTGAGATTACGCAGCCCAAACTGGCCATCTTCGTCAAATACGAATTTTGGCATTTCTTTATCAAAACCCTTCAACAGAATAATATTCCGCTCATTCTCGTAGCGGGTATTTTTCGCCCCAGCCAGTTGTTTTTTAAACCTTATGGTACATTTTTAAAAAAAATCCTAAAGCGGTTCGATCATATTTTTGTCCAAAACCTGGCTTCATTAAATTTACTCCTAAAGCATAATATCGAACAAACAAGCCTTGGAGGGGACACGCGTGTAGATCGTGTCATCCAAATGGCCCAGCGCAAGAAAGACTTTTTACTCGTCAAATTCTTTGCCGGCAGTCGTCCGATCCTGATCTGTGGCAGCACCCACCCGGCAGATGAACCCCATCTTTTGCTCTTCATTAAAAATCAACTCCCTGATGACTGGAAGGTGATCATTGCTCCTCATGATATTCATGAACACCGAATTAACGCCCTTATGGAACACTTTGGCCCCAAAGCCATTAGATACTCTGAAGCTTCTGCTATTGAGCCGCTCTATGAAAAGAAAATCCTTATCATTGATAACATAGGAATGTTGGCCCACTTATATCAATTCGGTCGAATAGCTTACATAGGAGGAGGTTTTGGAAAAGGTATTCACAATTTACTTGAGCCTATGGCTTTTGGACTTCCCTGTATTTTCGGGCCTAATTTCAAAAAATTTGATGAGGCCAGGCATATCACTGAAAAACACATAGGTTTTTCTATAAAAAATGAAAAAGAGCTGACAGATGCCTTTAATAGACTTAAAAGCGAAGACGTCTACGAAAATGCTCAAAAGCAGATCTTACAGTATATCCATCAGAACCAGGGAGCCACTCAAAAAGTGATAGATTATTTAAGCCGGGCAGGAATGATAAGTAGTTCACGGAATTAGACTGTATAAACTATCGATGCCCTTGGCAGGAAGGTTTTTGAGTTGGAGATCGACATTTTTTTGGGGTTTTTCGAAGAAAAACCCCAAAAAAATGTCGATCTCCAAGCAAAAAATGCTTCTACAAGGGGGCATCGATAGTTTATAAGTCTATTTCCGTGAACTACTTAAGTTCTTTAACATAAATTGTGGAAAATGGAACTTCAAAATGACAACCCTTTCAGCCACAAGGGCATTCAAGGGTTAACATTTTGAATGTTCCACACAATTTGTCAAAGAACAAAATAAAAAAGAATATTATTACTTTTGCCGCCATATGAAAAACAAGAAGCAACTATTCGAAGACTTTTCTCAACTCTCCATACTCGTGGTTGGAGATGTGATGATAGATCGCTACCTGAGCGGCAAAGTTGATCGTATTTCACCAGAAGCTCCAGTGCCTGTGGTTCGCTTTGAAAGTAGTGAGGATAGACTTGGAGGTGCGGCCAATGTGGCTCTTAATATTGGTGCTATGGAAGCGAACTGCGTTTTATGCAGTGTTATCGGAAAGGACGAGAACGGAAAAAACTTTCTTGACCTCCTTCCAAAGCATAGCTTAAGTGCCGAAGGCATCATGGAAAGTGATTACCGTCAGACGACTGTAAAAACCCGAATCATTTCCAGTAATCAGCATTTATTGAGAGTAGACCGGGAAGATACGTTCGGGTTGGTCCCCGAAGAGGAGTCGGCTTTCATTCAAAAGATCAAGACCCTGCTCGATCAAAAGTCATTTGATGTGATTCTCTTTCAGGATTATAATAAAGGAGTTCTTACCTCTAACGTTATTAAGGAAATTATTGCCGAATCTTTGGAAAGAGAAATCCCTACTATTGTTGACCCTAAAAAGGATAACTTCCTGGCATACAAAGGTGTAACACTTTTCAAGCCCAACTTAAAAGAAGTTCGTGAAGGCCTGGGTATAAGGATTGAACCTGTAACGGACTCTCTAAAAGAAGCCTCCAGCCAGTTAAGACATCATTTAAATAATAAATACAACCTCATAACGCTTTCAGAAAAAGGACTTTATATTGATGACGAAAAAGAAGGGCATTTATTTCCTACCCAAGCCCGCAATATTGCTGATGTTTGTGGTGCCGGCGATACCGTGGTTAGCCTGGCTGCTCTTGGTTTAGGACTGAAACTCCCAATAGAAGAAATTGCTGTTCTCTCCAATCTGGGAGGAGGGCAGGTGTGTGAAAAAGTGGGAGTCGTTCCGGTAGATAAATGTCAGCTATTAGCAGAATATGAGAAATTTAGTCGATAAAAAGACAAATTTCGCCTATTTCGAGCATCTTCACTTGCATTTAGTGGTTATTATTTATGACTTTTGTGTGAAAGCAGAATATCAATCAATAGGAAAGAACAGAATCTCCTATTTTAGATATTTAGTTCTTTGACAGAAATTGTGAAAAAAATAAACTTTCAAAATAATAACCCATTCAGCCACAAGGGTATTCAGGGATGATCATTTTGAAGTTCCACACAATTTGTCAAAGAAGGATATATATTTCCAATTCGCCTGTTTCGATTCTCTCAAAAGCCCGCATTAATTATGCGCCGGGCCCATTAAAAACAATTTATATTGCTTTTTGTAATATAGAATATTGAATTATTATTTCATTTTTTCATCTAAACATTAAAACTAATATGAAGAAGGCATTGACTTTCCTCACTCTTCTTTTCTTGCTAACAGCAACAATTTCTCTTTCTGCCCAAACCCTTATTTGGGGAGGACCAACAGACCCAAACAGTACTTTTGACGGTGGTCTAAACGATTGGACAACGGTAGGTATTTCTTCTGCGAATACGGATTCCTCAGCAAATGCCATTTGGGTATGGACTGAAGATGGCACTATGTCAGAAGGCGCTTTCTGGACCGAGCCAGCTATTGCATCTCCTTCTGTTGCGAACGGAGCTGCAGGTTTTAACTCCGATTTCCTGGACAATGGTGGAGATGGTGCCGTACTTGGTGACGGATCAGCTCCTGCACCACACAGAGGCGAGTTAATCTCTCCTATCATGGATTGCTCTGGCGAAAACGATGTATTCCTTAAGTTCCACCAGTTTTACAGAAACTTTACATCTACGACTTCAATTGAAGTTAGTGGTGATGGTGGGATGACCTATGATACGGTTATTGTAATAAATGAAGACGTTCCGGTGAACGATGCAATTGCGAATGATGACTTTCAATTAATTGATATCTCTGCTATCGCAGCCAATAATCCTAATGTTCGTATCAAGTTCGTTTTTGAAGGTGATTATTACTTCTGGCTTATTGATGATGTAGAATTGATTACGCGCCCTGATCACAATCTTATCCTTGGTGATTTCTTCTACCCTGCTTCCGCATTTGCTCAACCAGCGAGCCAAATCGCTACTGATAGCTTCGGTTTCAGCTGTGATGTCATCAATCAGAGTGGTATGATGTCAAACAATGTGACTATTACCGTTCAGGTTCTTAACAATAGCGGAAATGAGCTTTATTCTGACCAGGTAATTCTTCCACAACTTGCTCCTACAGTAGATACCTTTATTGCTTTTGATAACTTGTACGCTCCTGAGTTGACTAACGGTGATTACTTCATTCGTTATACCTTAAGTGCTGACGAGACTGACTTCAAACCGAACGACAACCGTAATAATGCTGAAAGTGGTCGATTCCGTGTTACCAGTTCATTATTCGCAATGGATGATGATGCTACTATTAGTACACGTGCTGGTAGTGACTATATCTTTGGTAACGTATACCGTATGAGTCCGACATCTTTGGAAACATATCAAGCCGTTTCATCAAGATTCCTGGTTTCGGGTGGTGCGGAACCATTGGAAGGAAAGACCGTTAACTTCTACATTCTAAAGGTAGCTGACGATATTGACCCAGGCTTTGGTAACTTCGAAACAGATACAAATGATCCGATCAATGCGGATGGTTCATTGCTTCCAGAAGGCTTTAATACTTTCACATTCCCAACTGGTGCCGGCAACTTTGAATTTTATGATGTTGACATTCTTGACCTTGATGCTGAACCGGGCGTACTGCTAGAGGCGGGTGCTCGCTATTTTATTGTTTATGAGTATCTGGACGATGCCAATGTTATTTTCCACGGTGTTGATGAAAGACGTGACTTTTTCTTCATTTCTACTGTACTTTATGATTATGGTGATGAAACTTGGTTCCTTGGTGGTTTTGGCACCAGCTCATCGGCTGTAGCGCGTATGACAATCGAATTGGTGAGTTCTGTTGATGAATCGCCACTAGAAGAAAATGCTTTCAAGGTTTTCCCTAATCCGACAACAAACTTCGTCCAGGCTCAGGTAGATTTCCAACAGCCTACTCAAGCTACTATTACACTTGCTAACAGCGAAGGTCGTGTAATTGATATGCAAGACCATCCTGCTTTAATGAATGAAACACTGCAATTCAATACTTCTAACTTGACTGCGGGTACTTATATCCTTCGTATCGCTACGAAAGAAGGTACTAAAACACACCGCTTCCAGGTAGTAAGATAAAAGTTTTAAACGTGAGCCATAAAGCTGCTTTAAAAGCAGCTTGTTGCTCTTGTTTAGGAAATTTTGTTGGAGGGATGCATGTTTTTAAAACAGCATTCCTAAAAAAGCCTGGAGGTTATCAACCAGGCTTTTTTATTTCCATAAAATGCCTATGGAACCATAGATTTCAAAACAATGTTAAGCATTAAACACTGAGCACCTAATATAATTCCATTTGATCACTAAATTCAAAACTAAAGCTATGAAACTTTCTCTTTTACTACTCTTTCCCCTTGCTCTAACAACAGTAGGCGTATTAAGTGCTCAATCGCCGGATAAAACACAATCGATAGCTCCGAATGAAATATGGTCAGAAGATTTTGATTACGCCCATATTGATACATTCAAAAAATATTGGCCGACCGGAGTCATTGGAGGAAACATAACCCACCAATGGGACTGGTCCGATCAGGCAGATATAGCAGAACCCTTTCCCTCTTATCCGGTATTTCAATCAAAAACGGCTTCTAATGGCTTCGCTTATTTCAATTTTAATGTACAAGGACTGGGGCAATATAATGTTCACATGACTTACTCTGAAACAATTGACTGTAGTGATAAGCAGGAAGTCTGGCTCTATTTTAATTCTCAATACAGCCATTGGTCTGGATTAACGAACTCCGCTCCCTTTGTTGAAGTCATTGTAGGAAGTAATGTCTATTCCTTCCCAGTATTAGAGACAGTAGAACCGAACACTATCCCCTATCCGGCAGAAAACCTCATTGTTGATTTAACGGAAAGAGCCGCAGGAGAGGTCATTCAACTCCGATTTCGTTGGTTTGGAAATACCGAATATATATGGAAAATAGATGATATAGGCCTTTGGGATGGTAACCCTACTGAACAAAACAATCTACGACTTTTGCAGCATCAATATGCTATTGCCCCCAATACCAGCATCCCCGCCGGCATGACAACTCCAGTCCATTTTGCTGCCGGAATAACCAATAAAGGAACAGAGACACAGGAAAATGTCCGCATCGCTGTAGAAGTAAATACAAACCCGAATCAGAGTGCGCCGGTATTCACTGATACATTATACATTGGTACCGTCTTACCGGAAGATACGCTGCTGATGAATGTTTTTGAAAATAGCTTCACTCCTCCCAAAAACAAGGTAGCTAAATACACAGCTACTTATAAAATATTGGCTGATGCCACAGATGAATGGCTTGTTGACAATAGCGTTTCTTTCTCATTTAACACAACTAATGACCTTTTTTCTAAAGACCTTAAAGACTATATTGCTATTGCAGCTCCTAAACTCAATGATGGCCAAACCTGGACTTATGGGAATTGCTACTATATGCCTGACGGGCACCGCTACATTGCTAAAGTTGCAAAAATAAATTTATTTGCCTTTCCGGAATTAGCGGGGGAAAAGTTGAACGTTGTTCTTTACAAATGGGAAGATAACGGAGATGGTATCGTTAACCCATCTGAAATTGGACTAAGCTCTATGAGTTCGGGATATGCTGTAGCACAAGCAACTTATACCATACAAGGCATTGGAAATGAATCGAAAACCTTAACTCTGGAAGGTTTGGAAGGCCACCCTGACAGTGCGTTCCTGGAAGATAATAGCTACTATTTACTGCTTTGTGAATTCACTTACAACAATGCTGCTGCACCTGACATCACTGTCTTTTACTGGGGTAGCAGCTTAGATTATTCAACAACTCACCTCGCCAGCCTTCAAAAAAACCAACCGTACTATTTCACTTTTTATGGAGATGATTTGCCTTCAGAAACAGACCTGATCCAAACGTTTGATGCTGCACCAGCAATTGAACTGGGGGTTGAGGAAGTCATTACTTCCATTCCATCCACTTTTCCGGATCCGGATGCCTTTTCTTTGTTTCCAAACCCTGCTCGCAACAGTACCTGGCTGGAGGTAAATACCCAAAAGAACTATGGCCCTCTTGATATTAAAATTATTGATAACAACGGCAGAACCCTAAACAGCTCGCTAATCAATGACCGCCCTCCTTTTCAACAGGAAATCGATTTAGGTAATTATCCCTCAGGATCTTACTTTTTACAAATCAGTAATAAAAATGGATATCAGACGAGTCTGCCTTTTATTGTGAAGAAGTAGTCTCAGCCTCGAGAAAAACATGAGTCATCCCGAAAACTCGGGATGACTCATGTTTTGCAAAAAACCTTTACAAAAATTTCTAAACCAACACCTTATCTACTTTTTCCTTGATGAAAAAGCAGCAAAAAATCAAGGCTGTATTCAATTCTTAACGCTTTTTGAATAAGGCCGATCCTAAGCTACTGATTTAAAGCCTTTATTTATGGCTTTTACTCGAGGCTAAAAGTACAGTAGTCCGTCAACTCATTGTTGACAATAATCTCGTAAGTATATTTTCCAGGTGTCAGGTTTCTCTCCTTGATGATATTCCCCCAGATGGTATAATCGCCGAAGAACACCTGCCCATCTTCGATGAAATCATGAAGCATGTAGCGCATTCCTTCCGGAATATCGGTAAGTGCTTTTATCGGACGAAGAACAAAGTTGGTGTAAACTACTATTTCACCTTCATCATCGTAAATATAAAAATCTGCTTTCATTTTATCAATGCTCTCCGGGGCTTCAAATGAAGGCAAGAAGTAAGAGGCGATAACCGTCAGGTGATTTTTTTCAACATCACTTATTTGCAGGTTTTTTGAATTATCCGATAAGCGAGCGAAGTAGCCCTCTTTTCCGGCATGAAAGCCTGCGTAGCTACCCAACTGACGAACCATCTCCTTACAGCGATAAAGCTCCAATTCCCGGTCCAGCAAATAAAGTTGATCCAAAACAGCCACCGATTTTTGACTAGTAAAAAACTCCCTGTATCCGGTAGTAACACTATCAATTTTAGCAAATGCTCCACCAAACTGCTCTTCCTGATATTCCAGGCCCTTCATTTCTTCCTTCAGGTCATCTTTTTCGCGGGCCACCTGTGCCAGTTCGTCTTTATTCTTTTTAGCATTCCAAAGCAAGGTTTTCTCCCTGTCTTCCAAATAGTCCACTCTTCTTTTCGAGGCACTTATATTTTCCTTAACGGTTTCAATTGCAGTATTGATAAAACGCATCTTGCTTTTCAGAACAACATTATGGTAGCGGAGGCGCTTTTCTTCAGGGATCGTAATGGTTTGTGTTTCAAGTTTTGTCATCAAAGATTCGGCTTCTTGCCATCTGCTCTGCAGATCCTTGAGTTCTTCTTCAGAAAAATAACTTTGGGCACTTAGGTTCAGCGCAAAGGTTAGCACTGTGAAAATAAAAAAAAGTTTTCTCAGCATTAGGTATTTATAGTTTTGTCACGGGATAAATTAAAATATACTATCATACAACTTTTCCAACTCCTGAATTATTTTCCCTTCTCCAATTTTTTTATCCCAGGGGTGGAATTTATTAAAACCAGCATTCCTCATCTTGGAAATCCAAATACAAATCTACGCCGCTTCGCGGCTATATTTTCTTTTGAGGGAG
>CAZHZT010000141.1:0-14231 GCA_964537285.1 uncultured Saprospiraceae bacterium
GAATACAGCCTTGATTTTTTGCTACTTTTTTATCAAGAAAAAAGTAGATAAAGCTCTGATTAACGTTAACATGTGGATCTTTTTCACAAATATGAGTCATTCCGAAAACTCGGGATGACCCATATTTTAAGAAAACACCTCCACAATTTTACTCCCGTTGAGTTCTTGTATCAAGGCATCTTCATTTTCGGAAAGTAAATTGACGATAGCTTCCAGTCGGTAGGATCCGGGGATAATGCTTTCCAGGATCAAAGGAGCCTGGATTACTGCGTTTTTAGCAATTTCATCCTTTTTATATCCGATTAAAGAATGCGTGTCTCTTTCTAGTTGTTTGGCGTAAATACTGATTTCAAAAAGCTTGGCATCCTTAGGTACCTTTTTGAGGAAAAATTCAACAGAGCAATTCGTTTTTTTCTGAATTAAGTCCCCAAATATGGCATTGTCATTGACTATTTTTATCTGATCTGAAGGGATGGAAGACAGCAGATCCTTTTTGTGCCGACTTTTTTGAAAAGGTAAACGGGCCTTGAAAAAGGATTCCAGAAAATCCATATCTATACCTTCAAAATGGGCTTTATCTCCATTGTTTATAAGATGTTCTACTTTGCCGGCTAAGGGCTCGCTTTGGCCCGCTTGGTAAAACTCGACTTGAAACTTGGATTTAGATTGAATTTCTGTGACCGTTTTAGCTGGCTCAGGGGAAGGGAGACCCTTCTTTTTTTCTTTCTTTGAAGCGCTTGACTTCATATCACTGGGTTCATTTAGCCCCAGGCTTTCAAACAAGGCCTCTTTCCCTTGGTTTCTGTCCTCAATATCTAAAAAAGGTTTACTGCGGCACAATTCCTGATGATTTCCTGAGCGAAGCACGAAGTGAAACTCATTATCATCATCAATATTTTTATATCGAATGGGATTGGAAATATGTTGCTTTGCCAGTTTTAAGGCTTTATCTCTGCTTATGTGAGAAGTATATGTCCGGCTAAATAATATGGGGTGCCCAAGAGAATCATTGTATGTGAAGAAGAAATCTTCCGTTTCTTCATCCATAAAGGATTCAAAGCCAAGCTTCCCCTCCGGAGGAACGATATCAAATTGGTATTCCAGGTTTTTCATTGGATCAGGGATAAGAATTAAGTAATGGGGTGGCCCAATAGCAGGTTAAGAGATGTTGTTTGAGGAATGAAATTCCTCAAATCAACATCTCTTTCCCAGACTAGTCTTTTCCAGGATGAACATACTTGTTTTTAAACATCCTCAGAGAAGCGTTTAGTCTTCGTAAACTTCAATAAGGTCTAGATCGTGAAATGCTACGATCGGACCTGGTGCGCCGCTGGCAAAATTCCAACGCAATCTTGCTACCACGCGATAAACGCCAGATGGCAAGGTGGTAGGTGGAATGTTAACATCCAACACATAATTGTTTGGTGCACCAACTGCTGCTACAGCATTCATTGGGTTGAATCCAAATTCTCCACCACCCATTTTTTCAAATAATACATCGCACTTCCAGGTACCGCCACCTAAGAAAGCAGTAAAGATACCTCTTGTTTGCCATCTAAAACGAACACAGATTGATTGGTCGCGTTGAATGATGGAGTTCGAGGGCCCTTTTGTAGCGGGTGGAATAATAGCTGGAACTTCGTTGAAATCAGCAGTGGATTGACCTTCCAACAATGTAGCGTTACCTCTAACACTAAGCGTTGATGGGGAAATTGCAACTTCAAAAGGCATAACATTTAGGTTTTGTGCTGAGTATCTGTCAGGCCGCTCATCTATTGTTTATCTGAATTTACTCAGCGGGGTTTAATTATAGTTTTGCGATGAACGTTGATGCAAATGTAGTCGCCGGGAATTAAAAGGGACTTAATTATTGGAAAAGAGTGGATTAAAAAGGAATTAATTTGGATTTTTTTTGAAAGATTTTAGCCCTAACTTTTTACCTGTTTTTTTAGCTAGAGGCATGCGGCAGCGTGCCTCTATCCAAAAGTAATCTTTTCTCTTGCAGGTAGCGATAAAATGAAATACCCCCATGTATTAAATATTAAGGTAAAAATTTTATTTGGTTTGAGTTATTTATTCAAAATTATAGATGAAATGAGCTGTTTTTATCGTTTTTATTCAAAATTTAATCCTAAATGGGGGATTTGGATACTTTCATAGACTTTCCTCTAGATTTCATCTTATAAGCGCCATTTTAGTTGACAAGCATACCCCGCAACCCTATCTTTGCACCGTAATTAATTTAAAAAACAACAACCAATAACTTTTTAACAACAACCATTTTTAACAACCATTTAATTTAAAAACAACCATTTTTATCATGAGAGCAACAACCATCAAATTCTTCGGTTTTGTATTCGCATTCGTATTATTTGCTTCTTCTTTGCAAGCAAGCGCACCTGTTAAAGTTGATGACAATCCGTTAAAAACACAAATAACTAAACTGGTTCAAAATCCAGATTTGATTAGCCACGGTATTGAGTCAGCTGCTGCAAAAGTTAAATTTACCGTTTCAGTTAATCAGGAAATTAGTGTTGTATCTGTAGATACTAACAACGAGTATATTGAAAATTTCGTGAAGCAACGCCTTAATAACAAGCATATTAACGTGCAGGGTTTAAGAAACGATGTAGTATATACGATTAACCTGAATTTCCAGGTAGCGTACTAGTCGAGCTAAAAATGCGGGACGGTGGCAACATCGTCCTGCACTAAGTATAATAGTTCTTTGACATAAATTGTGAAAAAATAGAACTTCAAAATGATAATCCTTTCAGCCACAAGAGCATTCAAGGCTTATCATTTTGAATTTCCACACAATTTGTCAAAGAACGAGTATAATCCATAGCGATAGTTCAGACTGCCCAAAATTGGTTGTTTGTACTTGTTGCTTAGAAATTTAGATAGAGGAGATGATTATATCGATCATCTCCCCTCTAAATTCCTAACAATGAGCGCGCACCATTTTGGGCAGTTTCTTTTAGAGGAAAGAGTAGAGGTTAAAAAATTGTTCTTTTACACACAATGTGTCAAAGAACGAAAAATCGGTCTTTTACACTGTATTTAGTCAAAGCACTAAACTATTAACATGAACCAGGATATTCGACTTTATGGGGCTGAAAGATGCCATAAAACACGTTTTTATATGGACTTTTTTAAAAAAAAATAACCTGGATTTCGTTTTTTATGATGTAGAAAAAGAGGAAGCGGCTGCTCTGGAATTAAGAAGCCTTTACACTACCGGAAAACTAAACTTTCCTACAATCCTAATCAAAGATAAAAAATTGAGAAATCCTCGAATTAGTGATTTGAAAAAGTGGCTTATTAAAAAAGGGTTCGAGACGCTCCAAAAATAACCTCTCCTCCCAAAGAAGGCAGCTACAAAATAAAATGCCCTCCAAAGAAGCTGGAGATGATTTATAGTCCCAATTGATTTATTTACCTTTGCCGGAACTTTATAACCTTTAAGCCTTTAATGGAAAATAAGTTATCTATAATAATTCCGGTTTTTAATGAAGAAGGTAGAATAGGTAAATTGCTTTCCTACCTGTTGACAAATGCTTCGGAAGAAAATGTTACAGAGATCATTGTAGTAGACGGAGGGAGCACCGATAAATCCAAAGAAATCGTTTCCCGTTTTGAAAAGGTAACCTTACTCAATGCTCCAAAAGGCAGGGCTCGACAAATGAACTTTGGCGCTCAATATGCCAAAGGCGATATTCTTTATTTCTTACATGCCGATACCTTCCCACCTTCAAATTTTGACGAACAAATTATTCTAGAAGTTAAAAGGCATAATGCCGGATGCTTTCGATTGAAATTTGATCAACCGAATCATTTTTTATTGAAAATCGCTCCGTGGTTTACGCAGTTGCACTCCCGTCTTTTTAGAGGAGGAGATCAATCATTGTTCATTGCTAAAAAGGATTTCGAATCATTGAATGGCTATGATGAACGGTATACTATTTATGAAGATGTTGAATTCATTAATCGGATCTATAAACGCTTTAGCTTTGAAATAATCAACGATTATGTAGTGACTTCTGAGCGGAAATTTAATAAAAACGGAACCTGGAACTTGTATATTCACTTTCTGGTAATCCATACAATGTATTGGTTAGGAGCTTCTCCTGAAAGTTTGTACGAGTATTATTTAAAAAATATTCGAGAGTGAGGGGTGAATATACACGAGCATACAGACCATTTAAAAGTACTTGAAAGTATTGATTTTGGCCCGTCAGATGTAGTGAAACCCGGGGCGGTGGTAAAAACTAATGATCGATATATGGTGGTGGCTGTTTCTAAGCCTAAGTTTAAATTTGAGGATAAAAATTTCATTGGTATATCCACAGAGGCACCTATCTATCAATGTATAGAAGGGAAAAAAGCAGGGGATATATGTCATTTCAATAATATTAAGTTCGAGATTCAGGAAGTTCATTAATAATAGTTCATCAAGCGCTGGAATGCAATAAAAATACTTGCCCCACAGGAGTAGCTACCCAAAAGAAGGAGTTGCAAATAGGCCTGGATCCAATGGATAAGGGTAGCAGAGTGGCTAATTATGATCAAGAAATGGTTTATTGGTATGGCTGTCTACGCAACTTTTTGGCCAACAAATTAATCGTCCGCAGCATTTTTGTAACACCGCTCCCAAAAAGTCGGATCAATAGAAATAAAGTTCCACACAATTTGTCAAAGTACTAGAAATAATAAAATAAGTTGTCGTGCGTCAGCACGACAACTTATTTTATTATTTCTGTCCTCCTATTTTATTGTTCAATTCTAATATTATCCCTAATTTACCCATTAAAAAAATTCTATGCGTAATTACTTACTTTTACTACTTCTTTGCTTTACCGGCCTATTAACTGCCCAGCCAGACATTGAGCTGGATTTATTTGCTTCCGGCCTCTCCAGCCCGGTTGATATTGCCCATGCTGGTGATAGTCGCCTATTTATAGTTGAACGATCAGGTCTAATTATTATCCTCGATGAAAATGGGAATGAATTATCAGAGCCTTTTCTGGATATTAATAATATTGTGATCAATACCAGCGGCCAGAGTGAACGCGGCTTGCTAGGATTGGCTTTCCATCCGAATTATAAGGATAATGGCTATTTTTATGTGAATTATATAGCCAATGATGGTAATACGAGGATTTCTCGCTTTAGCGTTGACCCCAATGATCCGGATAAAGGAGATCCTTCGAGTGAATTGCAACTAATGACTGTTGTGCAGCCTTTTTCGAATCATAATGGGGGCTGCTTGAAGTTTGGGCCTGATGGTTACCTTTATATTGGCCTTGGTGATGGAGGCTCCGCTGATGATCCGCTTAACAATGGCCAGGATCGTCTTACATTTCTGGGAAAATTGCTCCGTATCGATGTAGATAATGGTAATCCTTATGCTATACCTCCTGATAACCCATTTGTAAATGACGATTTCACCTTGGATGAAATCTGGTCTATTGGTTTGCGTAATCCATGGCGTTTTAGCTTTGACCGTGAAACCGGAGATCTTTGGATCGCTGATGTAGGTCAAAACGAATTTGAAGAAATTAATTTCCAGCCCTTTGATAGCGAAGGGGGAGAAAACTATGGCTGGCGTTGCTACGAGGGCGACGATCCGTTCATTACGGGTGGATGCGAGCCTGCCAGTGCTTATGTTTTTCCTGTTCAAACTTACAGCCACCCACCATTCCCTAATTGTGCTTCCGTAACAGGAGGCTTTGTTTACAGAGGAGCCGAAATTCCGGACCTCACGGGTTGGTATCTTTATGCTGATTATTGTTTAGGAACGATTTGGGGCTTACAGAATAATGGAGGAACTTGGGAAAATGTGGAATTAGGAGACTTCAACCAAAACTTTTCATCCTTTGGAGAAAACGTTGATGGTGAATTATTTGTCGCTACATTTTCCAATAGAATTTACAAGATTCGTCTGGAAGGGTGTGGAGCCTTTGGAGCTCAGGCAAGTATTCAAAATGATTGCGATGCTCAAGGAACAGGAGCTGTTGATTTTAATGTAAGCGGAGGTCAGCCTCCTGTGGAAATTACTCCTTCAGAAACTTCCGGTTTGAGTGCTGGAAATTACTCTTTTACCATTTCAGATAATCAAGGGTGCATAATCAGCCAATCGATCGAAATTGCTAATTTTGATACTCCTACAGCTCCTTCCATCACGGTCAATAACTCTGAATTATCGATACCTGATAATTTTGGCTATTATCAGTGGTACTTAGATAATATGCCGATTAATGGAGCGAATGGTCCGATGTATGATGCAACGACCAATAGCGGAGAGTATTATGTGGAAGTTTCTAATAGTTCACAAGCGGAATGTCTGGCACAATCTGATCCGGTAACCTACAATTTTGTTAATGTAAAAGAGTTAGATTCAGAAAATGGTATAAGTATTTCCCCCAACCCGGTGTCAGATCATCTAATCATTAGTTGGAAACAAGGTTTAGCAGTAAATTCTGTTAAAATCTATAATGCTTCAGGTTATTTGATTTATTTTAATCAAATTAGCAACGATCTAAACTTAAAGCTGGATTTCTCTGATGAACCTGCCGGCTTCTACATCATCGTAGTAGAAACCGACAAAGGACTCGTAACCGAAAAAGTAGTTAAGTAAGCCAGCTTCTAAGCCCCCTGAGGGGGCAATAATCCAAGGGGCGCAGCCCCCAAAGCCCCGTTAGGGGCGAGTAACGTAACCTGGGGCGCAAGCCCCAGGAAAAACACAAAGTCATCGCGCAAATAATTAAAGATACCTACAACACCTTGTCAGGCCCGGCAGAAAGCCTGTTTAAAGATCGCGGCAGCAAATTTTTTTGTTACGCTTATCCCGTTTATTCTGAAGAAGAAATCGCCAATTTTATAGAAGAAGTCAAAAAATTACACCCCAAAGCAAGGCATCATTGTTATGCTTTCCGCCTGGGGATAGACGGAGCAAAATTCAGAGCCAATGACGATGGCGAACCCAGTGGAACGGCCGGCAAGCCAATATTAGGACAATTGATTAAATTCGACCTGACCAACACATTAGCCATCGTTGTTCGTTATTTCGGTGGCACTTTGCTTGGAACTTCAGGTTTGATTAATGCCTATAAAACAAGTACTTTTAATGCTTTAAATGATGCAGAAATCATTGAAAAAGTAGTAGAAGACCTATTCTGCCTGACTATTGACTATGCTGTGATGAGTAATGTCATTGAAGCGGTAAAAAAATTGGATATCCCAATACTTGAAAAAAAATTCGATGCTAATGCAAAATTAACGATAGCTTTGCGCCAATCTGAAGCAGAAGAACATCTTATAAAGATAAAAGCGCTTGCCGCAGGCAAAACAATTGAAGAAATCCAGGTAAAAGACCCGGAATTGTTCGGAATTGAAAAGATCGGTACTCGTGGCGCTTGAATAATTAACTTAGGGATCAGGAAAATAATACCCTACCCATTTTACTTGTCCTTTTTTCCTCAGGCTGTGTTGGAAAGCCTCGCCGTACCTTTGGGTCCCGAAGGCATTCGGGACAAGTTATGCCTACGTTTTCCGCCTAGCCTGAGAAAAAAATTACTTCGCAAAATTTGGGTAGCTTATTAATTGCCTAATCCCTTAAGTTGCGGGAGACGGTCTGCCAAATAAGGCTTTTGGCCATTTAGGATATAATTTATTTTCAAATCCTTTTAGGCCAAAGTTTACCGTTGTCCGTTTACCGTTGTCCGTTTACCGAGATTTACCGTTTACCGCGATTTAAATTAATTATAAGCCCGAAAGACAAAAATTAAATAAAAAATAGTATAATTGCACCAAACAAACGAAATCCTCAAAGCATGCGTATTGTAATCAATTTAGTTTTATTAGCTATTATCGCCGGCCTTATGTATGTTCTGGTTGCTAGTATTAGCGAACCTATTACCTTTAAAGCCGAACTTAAAAAACGTAAAGATGCTGTGGTCGATCAGCTGATGGACATTCGCCGTCTGCAAGATGCCTATCGTACAATCAAGGGTGTCTATGCTGCTGATTTTGACACACTTAACCACGTTTTGCTCAACGATAGCTTCCGCATTATTCAGGTTTATGGTGATCCCGATGACCCGAGCAATAAGGACGGTATCCGTTACGATACCCTTTACAGACCCGCAAAGGATTCTGTTATGAATCTTGGAATCAATCTGGATTCTGTCCGGTATGTTCCGTTTTCCGGGGGAGAGAATTTCGAAATGAATGCAGATACCATTTCTTATCAAAAAACGAATGTGCCCGTTATTGAAGTAAAAACGCGCTATTCCTCTTTTATGGGGCCTTATGCCAAACAGTACTACGCCCGTTACGATAATAAATACGATCCTAACAGGTATATCAAATTCGGGGACATGAATTCGCCTAATACTTCAGGGAATTGGGAAAATTAATTTACGATATACAAGAGTATAGTTTTTCTAAAAAAAATACTAATCATTATCATTTACGGATCGCCGTTGACTCGCACCGGCTTACTTATATTATTTTTGATAAGCAGGATAACTTGCTGGCCCTTAAATCGCATCATTTCGATATAAAAGGCAAGGATAGCGAGCGTCTGGTTAAAGAACTTGACGATTTCAAACAAGGGGATGCTTTACTTGATAGTGCTTTCCATTCTATCCGGATCGGGCTGACCACTCCGCAGGTCACTCTCGTTCCGGATAGATTATATATGCCCTCCTCCAAACGGACTTATCTCGAGAAGTTAGCACCTATTCCTGTTGAAACTTCAGTTTTGCAAGATACTATCCTTCCTTTTGAGTCACATTATATTTATGGTTTGCCAGGTTTAATGACTGATTGGCTTTCTCAAAACTTCCCCTTTGGTCATGTTTATCATCTCTCTTCCGGGTATTTATTACAACTGGAGAAGTTAGCTGTCTTTAACCCTGGTCCGCGCATATACATCAATGTATTTGACCGTTTCTTTTTCCTGGCTTTATTGGAAAATAAGTCCCTCTTATTCAGTAATCATTTTACCTTCCGGACATCCAAAGATTTCCTTTACTACGTGATGCTCGTCTTTGATCAGTTCAAAATTTCACCTGAAAAATCTCCGGTCTATCTGTCGGGCCAGATTATGAAGGATGCTGAAATATACAACCTTCTATTTCGTTATGTCAAAGAATTAAAAATGCTGCCTTTCCCCGAATTTTTTAAAAAAGGGAAAATGTGGGAAGGCCTTCCCGATCATCTTTTTTACGACTTGCTCTGTTTGAAGTTATGCGAATAATAGGGGGACAATTTAAAGGACGGAAATTCTATCCTCCGGCCAAAAACTGGCCTACTCGCCCTACTACGGATTTTGCCAAGGAAGGGCTTTTTAATATCCTGCAAAATGATCTTGATTTTGAATCGATCAAAGTCCTGGATCTTTTCGGCGGCACGGGCAACCATAGCTATGAGTTTATTTCCAGAGGCTGCCAGGATGTAACCTATGTCGATAAATTTCCTGGCTGTGTGCGATTCGTCCAGAAAACGGCCAAAGAACTGGATATTTCCGATAAAATCCTTGTCGTTAAAGCCGATGTGTTTAAATTTATTCACCGAACCAAAGATCAGTACGACTACATCTTTGCAGGCCCTCCCTATCCTCTGCCTAATATCCCGGAAATTCCCGATCTGATTTTTGAAAAAGAACTTTTAAAAGAAGACGGCCTCTTCGTCCTGGAGCACAATCCGAATCACAATTTTAAAAATCACGAATTTTTTTACAATGTAAGGAACTATGGACAAACCATTTTTAGTTTCTTTAAAGAAAACAAGTAATGCAATCTTGAAAGGGTTTTACTTTAGCCGTTTTTTTAGTTTTAACCAATGAAAAAGAAGTAGAATTTTTATGAACTTGAGAACACTATTATTGAGCATTGTTTTATTCTTTGGAGTAACCACAAACGCTTTTAGTCAGGAAAAATGGGAAGGCGCCTGGGAAGGCACGCTTACTCAGGACGAGGGCGGGCTGTGGTCAACCTATTTTATGGAACTTTATCTTAAAAAAGTAGATGGTAAAGTGGTTGGCAGGTCGGATGTGCGCGTTGATAATATTTATATTGTTATGGATATTGACGGAGAATCTTTCAATGAAATGTTTATAACGCTCAAGGATGATCAAATAATAAAAGATAAAAAAAGTAAGATCGTTGCCTTTGATTGGTGCTTTAAGAAATATCAACTTATTCTCAAAAAGGATGGTGATGTTCTGGAAGGCTTCTGGGAAGGGGTAACCAAAAACGGCGTAACATGTGTACCAGGTAAGATTTTCCTGAGGCGAAAAACTCCCCGGGCGTAAACATAAGCAGTTGTTTAACGTTCCCCCTTGTCCTTTCACCGTTTAACCGTAACTCGGGTTAATTATTTACGTTCTTTCACGATTTCTGTCAAAGAACTATTATTTACAGACTATTCGAAAAAAATGCAGGTATTTAGAGCATGATTCCTTTATTTTGCAAAAATCAATAAATAAGAATAATCATCAATTAATGAGTATAATTGAAAAACTCCAACATAAACTCGTCGAAATTATCCTTGAACTCTTTGGTGCCGAAATCAATAGCTCCGATGTTCAGATAAGTCCTACACGTAAGGAATTCGACGGAGACTATACTATCCTTGTCTTTCCTTTTGTTAAATTGGCGCGTAAAAAACCTGAAGTGCTCGCCAATGAATTAGGAGAAGCATTAAAAAATCAAGTTGAGGAAATTACTGCTTTCAATGTTATCAAGGGCTTCCTCAATCTTGAGTTTTCCGATGGCTACTGGAAAATCTTTCTTGAAGAAGTCGCTTTGAAAGATGAATTTGGGTATGCCCAGGAAAAGAAGGGAAAGGTAATGGTGGAATTTTCTTCCCCCAATACCAATAAACCGCTTCACCTCGGCCATATCCGGAATATTCTGCTTGGATGGTCCTATTCCAAAATTATGGAAGCGGCGGGTAATGAGGTGATCCGGACCCAGATCGTGAACGACCGGGGAATCGCTATCTGCCGGAGTATGCTGGCCTGGAAGAAATTTGCTGGTGGGGCTACGCCTGGATCCACAGGCATTAAAGGGGATCACTTTGTGGGTAAATATTACGTAGAATTTGCCAAGCGTTTCAGTGCGGAGTATAAAGAATGGCAAACTACCGATGAGGCTAAAGCGGTTTTTAATGAAAAAGCTAAGGAAAACCAATCCGAAGAGGCCTTTTTTAAAGATTATAAAAACGATTACTTCAATGAATATAGCCTTCTGGGCAAGGAAGCCAAAGACTTACTCATCAAGTGGGAAAATGGAGATGAAGCAGTACGCCAGCTTTGGAGTCAAATGAATTCCTGGGTGTATGAGGGCTTTGAAGAAACGTATAAAAAATTGCAGGTGGAATTTGATAAGCTCTATTACGAGTCAGAAACTTATCTGCTAGGCAAAGAGTTGATCGAGAAAGGCTTGTCGGAGGATGTATTTCAACAAGATAACAAACGGATCTGGATTGATCTCGAAGATGTTAAGCTCAACCGGAAAACCGTGATTAAGAGCGATGGCACTTCTACGTATACTTCTCAGGATATTGGTACGGCACATATCCGTTATAAGGAGTTTGGCGCCGATAAAATGGTCTATGTCGTGGCCGATGAACAAGATAATCATTTTCAGGTTTTATTCGAGATTCTAAAACGCCTTGATGAGCCTTATGCGGAAGGCCTGCATCATCTGAGCTACGGTATGGTAGATCTTCCTACGGGCCGGATGAAATCACGGGAAGGGACTGTGGTAGACGCTGATGACCTAATGAAGGAAGTAACCGAAGCCGCGAGAAGACAGGCTGTTGAACGGGGAGATGTGGATAATTTAGAATCGGAAGTACAAGAAGAGACGTTGCGGAGAATAGGTATGGCAGCTTTGAAGTTCTTCATCCTCCGGGTAAATCCAAAGAAACGAATGATCTTTAACCCTGAAGAATCTGTTGATCTTCAAGGGCAAACTGGGCCTTATATCCAATATTCTTACGTTCGGATCAATGGGGTTGTTAAGCGGGCAGAGCTCGAGAATATCGATTGGAGTTTATCTACTGGATACCAGAAACTAGAGCCTCAGGAAAAAGATCTGCTGAATATCTTACACGAATATCCTAATGCAGTATTAGCCGCTGCTAAAGAGTACGATCCATCGCATATTGCAGCATTTTGTTACAATTTGGCTAAATCGTACCACAAGTTCTGGCACGATTTATCCATTTTTGGTGCAGATACACCGGAAGCAGTGGCTTTTCGCCTTAAGCTGAGCAAAGCTGTAGGCAACACTATAAAAAAAGGAATGGATTTATTGGGCATCGAGATGCCTGAACGTATGTAGTTTCTTAATGGAGTAATCTAATGGCTCCTCCATTGTAAATATTTTAATCATGACTGAAGAAAAAAAAGCATCGCTCAATTTTATTGAGCAAATAATTGATGATGATGTGAAGAATGGAGTTCACGATGGGCGCATTCACACGCGTTTCCCTCCTGAACCTAATGGATATCTACATATTGGGCATGCAAAAGCCATTTGTGTCAATTTCGGACTAGCGGAAAAATACGGTGGGAAAACCAACCTCCGTTTTGATGATACCAATCCGGAAAAAGAAAAAACGGATTATGTGAATGCTATCCGTAAAGACGTTGCATGGCTTGGGTTTGAATGGGAAGAAGAACGCTTTACGTCCGATTATTTCGATCAATTATATGAATTTGCAATCAAGTTGATCAAAGATGGTAAGGCCTATATAGATGATTCTACACCGGAAGAAATCGCGAAAATGAAGGGAACTCCTGTAGAACCCGGAGTGAATAGCCCTTACAGGGATCGCAGTGTAGAGGAAAGCCTCGACTTGTTCGAGCGCATGAAAAACGGGGAATTTGAAGAGGGGAGTAAGGTGCTTCGCGCCAAAATTGATATGGCCCATCCTAATATGAATATGCGGGATCCTTACTTGTATCGGGTCAAAAAGATGCCGCATCACCGAACTGGTGACAAATGGAATATATACCCTATGTACGATATGGCGCATGGCCAATCGGACTCGATTGAAGAGATAACGCACTCTCTTTGTTCCCTGGAGTTCGAAAACCACCGACCTCTGTACGACTGGCTGATTGAACAACTGGAAATCTTTCCTTCCCGGCAAATTGAGTTCTCGCGCCTGAACCTGTCTTATACCATTATGAGTAAGCGGAAACTGCTTAGATTGGTAGAAGGTGGGCATGTTAGCGGCTGGGATGATCCTCGTATGCCAACCTTATCGGGTATGCGTCGCAGGGGCTATACTCCAGAGGCGATTCGCAACTTCATTGAAGAAGTTGGATTAACCAAACGGGAAAATGTAATTGATATTTCAAGACTGGAATTTTCTGTTCGCGAGCATTTAAATAAAATTGCCTCAAGGGTGATGTGTGTGCTTAATCCGCTAAAAGTGGTAATTACCAATTATCCGGAGGGGAAAACGGAAATGCTGGAGATTGAAAATAATCCGGAAGATCCGGAAGCAGGCAAGCGTGAAGTACCTTTTAGCCGTGAGATCTATATAGAAAGAGAGGATTTTATGGAAGATCCTCCGAGAAAATATTTTAGAATGGGGCCGGGCAAAAATGTCCGCCTGAAAGGGGCTTATATTCTTCACTGCGAAGATTTTGTGAAAAACGAAGCAGGTGAAGTCGTAGAGGTATTCTGTACTTACTATCCGGATAGTAAGAGCGGTGAAGATACTTCCGGAATTAAGGCCAAAGGAACTTTGCATTTCGTTTCCATTGACCATGCAGTTCCGATAGAAGTGCGGTTATATGATCGTTTGTTCAATGATGAAGCGCCTGGTAGTCACAAAGACAAAGACTTCATGGAGTTCCTTAATCCGGATTCCCTTGACATTATTAATCCTGCTTATGCAGAGCCTTATTTGAAAAGTGCTAAGGAAGGTGATCGCTTTCAGTTCCTGCGCAAGGGCTATTTCTGTGTTGATCCGGATAGCACGGAAGAAAGGATCGTTTTCAATCGAACGGTAGGGTTGAGGGATTCCTGGGCGAAAAAAGCGAAGAAGTAAAAAAAGCCTATAAGATGTATAAACATGAGTCATCCCGAATTTTCGAGATGACTCATGTTTTGTGAAAATATTTACAAGTAACTGTTAATCATTGGTCTACCTACTTTTTTCTTGATAAAAAAGTAGCAAAAAATCAAGGCTGTATTCAA
>CAZHZT010000142.1:0-14119 GCA_964537285.1 uncultured Saprospiraceae bacterium
AACAGATGCTGTAAGTCAATTTTTTAGGACCGGCCTTATTCAATTTAGCTTTTTGTCCCGAATCAAGTTCGGGACAAAAAGCGTTAAGAATTGAATACAGCCTTGATTTTTTGCTACTTTTTTATCAAGAAAAAAGTAGATAAAGCATTAATCAGCAGCAAAATGAAATCATCTAGAACCCAAATTCTAGATTGAACAACAAGTTATAAATTGAAAATATCACAATTCAATGACTGTTTATCTTGAGAAAAATAGATTGGCACAGCCTCAAATTGAAGAATCTCCGCAAAATGATTTAGAAGTAATCATTGTAATTCCTGCCTACAATGAAAAATATATTTTAAGTAGTATAAAGTCAATATTCGAATGCACAGCTCCTGGCTGCAGCGTGGAAATCATTGTCGTAATTAATGATAGCCAATCGGATGACCAGCGAGTAAAAGATCAAAATAAAAAAACTGAAAAAGACCTTATTCTTTGGGCAAGCTCTCATAATAAAGATCGAATCAAGGTTTTTCCTGTGTATTTTTCAAACCTTTCCCCTAAAAAGGCGGGGGTAGGCCTCGCGCGAAAACTAGGAATGGATGAAGCAGTTCATCGTTTTTCGCTCCTAGGTAAAGAGCACACCGGAGTTATCGTTTGTTTTGATGCAGATACCTTTTGTCTGAAAAATTATCTCCAATCCATTCAGCAAGCTTTTAACAATAATCCTAAGTTGGAAGCTTGTAATCTTTATTTTGAGCACCCGTACGATGAATTAGAGGTAAATCGGCCTGAGCGTACTGCTATTGTTCAGTATGAATTGCATCTTCGTTATTTTATTCAGGTTCAGCGTTGGTCAGGCTTTCCTTTCGCTTATCACACGGTTGGCTCAGCTATGGCTGTCAGGGCAGGAGCTTATCAGGCACAAGGAGGCATGAATCAGAGAAAGGCGGGAGAAGATTTTTATTTTTTACATAAGTTTACTTGCCTCGATACTTTTGGTCAAATTCTAAACACTAAAGTTATTCCTTCTCCACGAGTATCCAATCGCGTTCCCTTTGGCACGGGAAAGGCTGTTGGGGATATCATCCGCTCCGGTCGCTTTCTGAACACTTATTCTCCCCAAACATTTGAAGAACTGAAAAATCTTTTCAACCAATTGGACCGGTTATATTTTGAAAAAAATTACTTCCGTCATTCCTCATCAGAGGATTCTGTTTTATACCGTTTTTTGATCGAAAATAATTTTGAAGGGAATCTTGAAGAGATAAAAAATAATGTAAGTAGTCTGGAGAGCTTCAAAAAGCGCTTTTTCAAGTGGTTTAATGCTTTTCGGATAATGAAATTCGCTCACTTCGCCAGGGATAACGGATACCCTAATATTCCTGTTGAAGAAGCTGCTAAATGGCTCTTGGAGAAAAATGCTTACCCTATCAACTTGAAAAATATGGATTCAGAGCAATTGCTTATAGCTTATCGTGAATTAGATAGAAATGGGTAGATGTCAACTATTTCAGAATAAAGTCTATTCGTCATACCTTAATTTTAAGAAACTTCACGTTGTCATTGCAGCTAAAGATGATTATGGTAAATCAATTCTTCAGGACCGGCCTTATTCAATTTAGCTTTTTGTCCCGAATCAAGTTCGGGACAAAAAGCGTTAAAAATTGAATACAGCCTTGATTTTTTGCTACTTTTTTATCAAGAAAAAAGTAGATAGCGAATTGACTGCCAGTTTTTTGTAAAGATTTTGCAAAAGATTAGTCATCCTGAAAATTCGGGATGACTAACCTATTTATTTCTCTAGGAAGCTGCCAAATCCACTACAAAACCGTTCAGCTTTTTCTTTTTCTTGACATCTTTCTTGTACTTTTCCGCATCTTGCCTGCTGCGGAAAGGGCCGATAATGATTTTGTAAATAGGTAGGCCATCGATATCATTTTCAACACTGAGCAGAATATTGTCGTAGTAAGTCTCCTGAAGATCAGCAATTTGGCGAAGAACATTGCGATAGTCCTTAAGGGATACTACCTGGACGCCAAAGCCCGCACGACGAGGTTTTTGGACGGATATTTTAAACAGGTCATACTCCTGGTAATTCTTTGATGTCGCCCGCTGAGAAGCTGGTGATCCGGCAGACCCAATTGCTACAGGGGGAGGAGGTGGAGGAATATCCGCTTTGTTGGTACGGGTATTGCCCGAAGCGTTCTTTTTCTCTTCTTCTAGTTTTTTAATTCGCTCATTGATATCACCAGGCACTGTAGGCGCTTCGTATTCCTTAGTGCCCTTCTCATTGCTTGCGGTCGACTTAGAAGCGGTTTCTTTTTTATTTTTATCGGAATTATCTACTGTTTTTTTATCTAATACATCCACTTTGACTTTAGTGATGCCATCCTGGATTAAACCGATAGATTGCGCAGCTTGCCTGGAAAGTTCAATGATTCGGCCTTTTACATAAGGGCCTCTGTCAGTAATGCGTACTTCAACGTTTCTGTTGTCATCTAATCTGGTCACACGAACAACTGTTCCAAAGCTTAGTGTTTTGTGTGCTGCTGTCATTTTGGTTTTGTCATAGGTTTCTCCGCTGGCCGTTTTGCTTCCGTTGAACTCGTCTGCATAGTAGGATGCCATACCAATCTCTGTTTTTTGAGCAGCCAGAATACTGGCAGCTGAAGTACAGAAGATTAAGAAGCTACATACCTTAATAATGAATACACGCATAATTTATCTGTTTTTGATGATCTTTCAAATGTAAAACAAATTTCTTAACGATGCTAGTATTTTTTTATTTTATGGATTAGGGGAGAGCGGGGGGGGTGATTTATGGTTCTTTGACATAAATTGTGGAAAATGGAACTTCATAATGATAACCCTTTCAGCCACAAGGGTATTCAAGGGTTATCATTATGAAGTTCCACACAATTTGTCAAAGAACGTGATTTATTTTGGAGTTGAGGATTGGGAAGATTTCCTGACTAAGATCGCAACCAGTCTAGATAATTTTCCCCAAATGAACCTGCTTTTTACACGCTGTACTTAGCCAATTGACAATCTTTAAATCGTTATTTTACTCGTTTTCGCAGCCATTTCTTTTAAATACGCTGCATCTTCATGCCCAAGGTAAGCATCAATGATCCAGTGTGCCAGATAAATAAGAGGGGTAAGCACAATGGCCATTAAAAATTTGTAGGCATAATTGACGGTACCTATAGCAAAGAATAAGGATAGTTCCCATTGTTGTGGGCCCAATACAAAGGCAATATACAATACCACAAAACTATCAATAAGTTGAGAAACAAGTGTGGAACCGGTGGCGCGAAGCCAAATGCTTCGCTCACCGGTAATTCTCCGAATTCGATGAAAAATGATAACGTCCGTAATTTGTCCTATTAAAAAAGCTACCAATGAGCCTATTATTATCCATAAACTTTGACCAAAAATGGCATAAAAAGCTGCTTGCATATCAGGTACACCCCGATCTGCAAAACTTTCTGACCACCAGGAGGCTGGCGTAAGGGAGATGGCAAAATAGACGAACAAAAAAGCATAACTGATTAAGCCGACAGCCATAAACGAAAGAATGCGAACCCCTTTTCGGCCATAATATTCATTGATCACATCCGTCATAACAAACACAACAGGCCAAAGAAGGACTCCTGCCGTAAATTGTAAGGAGCCTTGTTGTCCGAATAAATTCCAATCGAATGGCTCTAAACCAAGAGAAGGCTCCAGTGCAAAGATTTTAACTCCAATAAACTCTGCAAGAAGGGCATTCGTCACGAAAAAACCTCCAAGTAAAATAAATAACAGAAGCTTTTTATCCGCTAAAAGATGTTTCATTAAGTACTTAACTTATTCTTGAATAAAAACAGTATACGCCAACGTTTTGGCCAAAGGCCTATCCCCGTTGACCGTTCCCCGTTCCCCGCACATCGTTTGCCGCTAAAAATTAGGGCAATTCACTTTATATCTTCTGCTATCAGGATGTACATAGATCAGTGACACCTCAAAAGCACCCCTGGCATTGTTGGCATTGCTCAGGGAAGAAGCAGTAATATCATAAGAAAGACCGAAATTCCAGGATTCTACTTCTAAGATAGCAGAGACAATAAAAGCATCCAGTGAAGTGCCGCTTTCATCTTTATTGGTAACTCTTCCCCAGCCGCCAACTCTGATTGCCAGTTCTCGCCAGTCGTTATTAGTATACCGGAAATTACCTCCAAGGACCGTTTGCATGGAAGGCCCTTGTCCTGTAGCAGCAAGTGCAGGTAAAAAAGACAGATTATTATTAAATGGGAATTCACCTCCAATTTGACCCAGCCAACGCGCATAAAGCACTTCGTCACTATCACCAAGGAAAGAAACATTTGGACCGTTCAGGTGATTGAACGCACCACCAATATAAAAGCTTCTGTTTTCATCGAATGTAGCATAATATAGTAAGCCCGCGTTAAAATCAAGGAAAAGGTCGGTTGTTTGATTATCACCTACAAGATCTCCCTCTCCGGTCGGTAAAGCTGTATTTGGACGGAATATGGAATTGTCGAATTGATTGTCGAACCAGGCAAGGTTGCCATCCACACGATTTTGGCCTAAACCAATCTGGCCTCCTGCAATAAGAAATTGATCAAAAGCTCTATACCGGCTTCCCCCCAATTGTTTCATATAAGATACGGATAAATGGGTGCGGTTTTGGATAAAACGAGAAGAGCCTGCTTCATCGCGCAAGAAGCTTACCCCTACAGCGAAGTAATCATCTCCGGCAATATGCTGGCGAATATCAAAGCTAGCTCCAACCGTACGAAACGGGTTATCCTGAAGGATACTTGACCATTGATCCCTGTAGTTCAGGGCTACTCTAAACTTCCCCTCAAAAACACCTGTCATGGCAGGGTTTGTATGCAAAGGAGCCGCATAAAATTGTGAAAAATGTGGATCTTGAGCTTTTAAGGGCCCTGTCAGGAAAAATAATGCAAAAATCAGAGTAAAAGTATAACGAAACATTTTTTGATTTTTTAAAATTAGATTTTGCTTAAGGCGCATCGTGGCTGGCGCATGCGCCTTAAGCAAAATCTAAATTAATTTATTTGAATAAGATTGTTTGTCCTTTTTTAGCTTCCCACTGGCCATCGATGTATTCAACTTCGGCATACCATACATAGGTGCCCGGGTTCATTTCATTTCCTCTAAACATGCCGTCCCATCCTTTGAGACGATCGTTGATGTCAAAGTTATCAGCGCGATAAACCAGTTCTCCCCAGCGGTCAAACACCTGGAAGGTTAATACCTGCGTACCTGGCCTGCCCAGTACGGTAAGAAAATCATTTTGATTATCACCATTAGGAGAGAATCCTGTTGGTACAAAAAAGCTTCTATCCTTTTCGACCCTTACAGTAATGTCATCAGATGCTTCGCAACCTCTCATATCTTCAATTTCAATGCGGTAAGTTGTCGTAATTTGGGGTATGGCAAATGGAGCTTCACAAGTAACTACCAAAGTGGTATCGCATTCATCGCAATCCGGGCAGTTAAGGGTACCTTCGTAAGGTTGAATCCACTGGCCTGTTACCATTCCCTGAAACCCTCCTGCAAGATAGCTCAACTGCACGCTGTCTCCTAGTTCTATAGTAATATCCTCCCCTGCATCAACACCGATCTGGAAAGGAGTACCCACTTCAGCTAAAGTATTCCAGGAGCAACCACGGGTATCCTGAATAAATACCTGATAAAAACCTGCCTCAAGGCCAATAATGGTTTTCACACCATTAAAATCACTTCCATCAAGGCTAAAAGTATATGGAGGCGTTCCGCCCTGCGGCTCAATATTTATACGGCCATCAGAATCACCCCAGCATGTGACATCCTGGGTAGTTATATTTCCTAGTACTGCCTCGGGTGCAGGAACGGTGGCGCTTGCTACAGTAGAGCATCCTTGGCTATCGGTTATCGTCAATTCGTATTGGCCACCCACTAAATTCTCGATACTGCTGCTTGTTGATCCATTTGACCATTGATAGGAATATTGTGGAGAACCACCGGAAACGCTTACAGTAGCTGTTCCTTCCCGGCTATCGTAACATGTGTTACCGGTGGTTTCGAATTCCACTTCAATACCGCTTGGCTGTTCAATCGCAAAAGATGTATCGGCGGAACAGTTGTTCCCGTCCGTTATAGTGACGGCATAGGTTCCAATTTCGAGGTCGGTGGCAATATTGTTATTGCTGTTCAGTACATTACTGCTCCAGTTATAGGTGAAATTCGGATTGTCACCAGTTGCTGTTACGACGGCTGTCCCGTCATCTCCGCTAAAGCAACTTGCGTCTGTGATGTCAAGGCTCAGTGTAATCTGAGAAGGCTCGGTTAATGTGCTTTCAAATGTATTAGAACACCCTTGATTGTCTGTGACGGTTAGCATATAGGTTTGATCACCCTCCAGATCAATGATGAATGGATCTGATAGAATAGGAGAGGGGCTCCACTGATAGTTATAATCTCCAATTGTTCCGTTTCCGGCGCCTCCTGTCACGGAGGTTACTTCAATAGAGCCATCGTTAAACCCGAAGCAACTCGGAGCGATTTCACTCAGCTCAACTTCAATTATATCGTGCTCTTCAATAAAAATATCAATGGATTCGGTGCATCCGTTTACATCTGTAACGGTTACGAAATAAATTTGTGGAGCCAGATTTTCAGCTGTTTCATCCATATCATTATTACTCCATGTGTATTGAAATCCTCCGCTACCTCCTGAAGCTGTAGCAACAGCTACGCTATTGTTCTGGCTATTACAGCTCACAAGGGTTTGTTCAATAGTCAGATTAACAGGTTCATCCGGGCCATCTATGGTGAAATCAGTGCTTTGGGTACACCCGCTAATATCTGTTACAATAAGGGTGTAATTACCTACGATGAAGTCATTTGCAAAAGTATCCGTAGTAAGGTTGCCGGCCCAATCAAAGCCGTAGGGAGCAATTCCACCATTTACGGTAGCTGATGCTACTCCTGTAGCTTCTCCAAAGCAATCTACATCGGTAATATCCAGCAATACAGAGAGGGTTGCTGGCTCATTAACAGCTGCCGTTATGGTTGTGATGCAGTCATTTGCATCCGTGACAGTTAGCGTGTAAGTGCCTTGCTCAAGGTTCACAGCAGGGTTTACCATTTGATTGGAAGGATCACTCCACTGGTAGCTGTAAGGAGCTATTCCTCCACTTACGAAGGCCTCTAAAGAGCCATTTGCTTCACCATTACAAATAGCGTCAGTTGCAATTATATTGTCAACAGAAAGGGTGTCCGGAGAAGTGATCTCAACAGAATCAATAATTTCACAATTATTGGCATCTTGTACTGTAACGGAATAAGTGCCTGCAAAAACATCATTTATGGTACTACTGGTGGCGGAATTGCTCCATTGATAAGTGAAACCACCGGTTCCTCCTGAAGCGATTGCAGTAGCACTTCCCCCGGCAAGGGTTGCGCAGTTAGAAGGGGTTTGAACAAAATCAAGTTCGACGGCAGTAGGTTCGGGAAGTTCAATACAGGTAGAAATTTGACAACCTGCAAAATCACTTAGCGTTACACAGTAATTTCCTGCACTTAAACTACTGATAGCCGGAGCATTTGGTAAGGAACCTGAAGGGCCAGTCCAGTCAAAATCAAAAGGAGCCTGTCCATTTTGAGGAAGAGCGACGATGCTTCCATCGTTGCCTCCATTACAATTAACGGAATCAAAGTTGGTTATTAAGACCAGGGTATCCGGTTGATCAAGGTTAAATAAAACAGTATCCGAACAACCTTGTTGATCAATAATGACTACTTCATGTGGACCAGACGCCAGGCCTGAAAAAGAACCGTTTGCTTGCGGAGTGCCTCCATCGATAGTATAAGTTGTTTGGCCATTGTTGTTCATTGCAGAAATCTCTGCCGAACCGTCGGTTGTGTTATAACAAGTTGGGTCAAGGGTGTTATCTACAACACCTTGCAAAAAACAGGGGGTTGTATACGTGCAAGTATCAAAAGAGATGTTGGTCGGGCAATCATTGTCTAAATTTATTCCTTCAACCTGAATGGTGACAATGTCTCCGTCATTTAAGCCAATAACAGTGTGAGAAGTTCCTCCATTGGCGGGGATCCATCCTCCCTCATCAACATTTACTTCATAATTATCCAATCCGGGAACAGCAGGCCAGGAAAAAGTAATTTCATTAAAACCGCTTACATTACAGCTTACATCAGGTGCAGGTGAGAGCGGGTTTACTACAATCGTAATCGTATCGGACCTATTACAGCCGTTTGGATCAAATGCTGATAAAATATATTCTGTAGTTACATCAGGGGATAGATTGGTTGAAGGGCAATCGACGCATTCTACTCCCGTGGTAGGTGACCAGAAAAAGTCGAGGTTATTATTATCGGTAAATGAAATGGACCAGGAATCAATGGTGGCAAACGCATCATCACCCAAAGAGTCAAAGACGACTAACTCCCAGATCCCATTTACAACTGCTCCATTCAGAGTACTCCAATCTCCTTCCGGTTGGAAGGTACCTGTATAAGGAGGCGTTGCACCCGTTACGGGGGTCATTGCCGAAGGTGCAAAGCAAGTATTCGCAAATACTGCTGGTTCGGCAGGATCGCTTGTAACCAGCAGGAATAGATCGCCGGAAGGAGATCGCACGAAAAGCTGGATCTGGCCGATTGCAGAACTTGAAATATCTACGCAAATACTTTCGATTTGCTGAAGCGGGTCAAATAGCACAGCGGGTTGTATCTCACTTACCCGGACAGGCGTATTGGTAAGGGCCGCTATATTCGAAGCATTCCCAAAGGTAGTACCTGCAACCGCTTCGAAAGTAACTACCGGCTCATAATCCTGGAATAAACTGGAACCATCAATAAAAGTGGAATCCCCTGCACAAATCGTGTCTTGCTCAGGAATAGTAGAAGTGAAGTTATCACATTCGAAGCAAGCAGGATCCTGTTGGGGAAGAATACGAATATTTAAAGCTGTATCATAGGTGCAACCGTAAGAATCAGTTGCGGTGAAATGATAGTTTACATTACCCGGGTTTTGAGGTAGAGCGACAATATTTTCAGGGGTATAGTCAATTATTGTGGTATTATTGACCCAGCTAAAGTCGGTTACTTCAGGAGTGAAAATCTCTAAATCAGGATATAGAGCATCGTTTAGGGCTATACTCCATGAGAAGATAATACCATTATCCAATGCCCATTTATCTTCGACACTGATTGTCCAATCTCCATTCAATGGGCATCCCACGAGGAGGTTCAAAGAGTCGAAAGAATTGTAATTGCCGGGAGGAAGCGTATCAGGATCATTGGTATTAGAGTATTCCAGCCAGGTGCCGGCGGTAGCGTCATTGGTCCAGCAATACTCGGCACCAATGCCGGGGATGATATTAAAATCATCATCATCGATTGGAGAACCAAGAAAAACTTCATCTCCCAGATTAGTAGGGTGATCATGCAAAATAATACTAGTGCCGTCGGGGCAAGTCAGGGAGATCTCAAGGTCTCTCAACCAGGAGTGCTCCATGACAACACAAATCGATTCAATGTCTTCCACGAATTCCAAGGTTTGGCCCGGCAGGAATTGATCAAAGGTGATAATGGTTTCGTAAGCGACATTGACTCCGTCAGGCAGCGCTATGGAGTCCGATCGAATACCATTCGCTTTAAAAGAAGCTTGTGTAGGCATTACGACTATCGTGCTGTTAGTGGTGGTGTCTTCCGCAATAGCCGATAAGTTAATGGTATCGTTTAAACAAATCTCGGAAGGAAAGTTATCCTGAACGTCAAAAACCGGGGCGGGCGCTACGCGCACGCGTTGATTGATGGAATTGGTGTTCTCACAACCCAATTGATCTGTGATAAGCAATTGGACACGGTAGCCTCCCGGCTCATCAAAAACGTGTGATACATTTTGACCACTGACGGTGACACCATCCCCAAAGTCCCATAAAAACTGGGATTGGTTATCAGACTGATTATAGATTAAACCAGATTGAGGGTAAACCCCTGAGGCGGAAAAAGAGATGGAATCCCCGGGGCATATATCGATCCAGCCGGTGTCCGTAGGTATGGCTTCCGGGAAAGTACCATCCAACTGAGCGACAATAGGCTGGCATTGAGAAATACAGGAAAGATTGGCAAGCCATCCTGCCCCGTTGCCTGCTCCGTTGGATACAAATTGAATTGTCATGCAGCCGGCAGCATTTGCGGCAGTGGTTTGTACAATAATACTTTCGTTAACAGCCGGCAGGATGCTCTCATAGAGCGTGTCTGCATTCGTATCTGAACCATCAAAAACGTATAGTTTATCCTGATCAGAAAGAATGTAGCCGCCGGTAAAAATGACTCGGATATGGGTTAAACCTCCCGGGTCGTCCGAACAAATCGTTGTTACAAAATTTTCGTTCGGACCATAGTCTCCACTTTCTCCGCCACTATCGGTTAAAGTGGCATCACAAGAAGTGATGTTAGGAGCAGAGTCGATGGAGAATATGTTTTGATTGTAGGCGCTCAAGGCACCGATTAAAAAACAAAGGGTAATAGTTAGTCTCTTCATGGATTGAGCTGCGGTTTATGCTTTTGTACAGTTTTATGATATATTATGGGACGTAAGGTTAAAGATATAAGGAAATAGGGTAAAAGATTGAAGTTTTGTAAAAAGTCAAGATAAAGGGTTTTAATGGATTGATAAATAATCATACTATTTTCCTTTAATCTTTACCTGTTTTCCATATTCTTTAACCGTAAATTAGTCAATATTACGGTTTAAGCCAGAAGTTAAGTTTTTTGTTTTTTCGCCAGTAGTTGTAATCAGCCGGTTGTTGTATCAACCGGATAAAAAAGATAAGTCAATATCTTTATCAGCAAATAGGAGGAAAACAGTTTTAGCCGTAAGGCATTGCGTTTTACCAATGTCGCTGAAGCACTAGATATTGTTGTTGTCGGGAGAGCAACTTGCCGCTTTCTGAACGGAAGCTGAGTTTGTAGTGCTGAAACATTCATCTCTTTATCGGTTTTGGTCGGGTAAAAATATTTCTTTTTTTTTAAAAATGCGAAAGTGTTTGTAGAGTTTAACGGAATTTTCTTCGAAAATGACGTATGGGCAGCGCATTTAATCCTGGGCTGATGTTTAATTTAAATGGGTGTATTTCATTTTGTCGCCGTTCTTGAGAAGGTGTTTTCTTTGGATAGAGGCACGCGACAAGATGAAATACACCCATTTAATTCTTAGAATTATACAATAATATGCGTTAATATTATATTTTATGGGTAAAAAACTTACTTTACCTTAGCATTTTACACGATTTTTGTCGTAAATTTAATTTCGGCAACTTTTTTGTTGAGGTTTACGTATTGAATTCGAAATCATTACACCTTATCCATATGAAAAAAATACTTTTGGTATTTGTTTGTGTTTCTTTCGCAGGGAGCTATCTGCTCGGTCAAAGCATTAAAAAAGCGGATAAACTCTTCGAGCTCTATGAATATGAAGAAGCCATAAAAGCTTATTACAGTGTATTAGGAAAAGAGCCAGATAATGTTGACGCTTTGGCGAACCTTGCGGAATGTTATCGCATGATCAACCAAATGTACGAAGCAGAACAATGGTACGAAAAAGCAATTGATAAAAAAGGGGTTAACCCTGTTCATTTGCTCAATTATGCCAAAGTAGAAATGGCTCTTGGCAATTACCAGAAAGCGCGTCAATTCTTCCTGATCTATGGCGAGGCCTATCCGGCGTTCGGTAACCATTTCGCAGAAGCTTGTGATTTTGCACTTGCTGAAGAAGGTAAATCGACTCCCTACGAGGTCACGGCTGAACCCCTAAACTCTGTATTCAGTGATTTTGGTCCTGCTTTTTTCAGAGGTAGAGTGGTTTTCTCTTCTGCCCGTAATGACATCCCCCTTTCGGAAAAGGTCAAGAACCGGATAAAATTAAAGGAAGGAATTGATAATCAACTTTTTCTTACAAGTGGTTATGCTGACAAATACTTAGCGGGTATCCAGTTTTACAGCTCTGAAGGACAGCATGGCAAAAACATTGGCCCTGTTTCATTTTCCGAAGATGGAAAATGGGTAGCGTTTACGAACAATAACTTCAGGAATGGTATCCGCCAAATCCAGGCGGCGGGTATTGAAATGAGCATTTATATAGCTCCTGTTTTTCCCGATGGAAGCTGGGGTGATGCTAAGGCTTTTCCTTACAATGGATCCAATTATTCTACCGGCTATCCTTGTTTAACTAATAATGGCAATACCCTGTACTTCGCTTCTGACCGTCCGGAAAGCTATGGGGGGTTTGATATCTTTGTTTCAAAGAGAGTGGGAGATAGTTGGGAACCCCCGGTAAATCTTGGAAGTACCATTAACTCTCAAGGACATGAGATCTCGCCTTATTTTGATGGCCGGGACTTTTTCTTTGCTTCTGATTGGCATTATGGTCTGGGCGGTATGGATATCTTTATGGCTGAATCACTAGGAAACACCTTTACAGGAGTCAGAAACCTTGGAGATGGTGTTAACTCTCCACGAGATGATTACGGATTGATTTATGATCAGGAAGCGAATGTGGGATTCATGATCTCTAATCGTCCGGGCGGAAAAGGTCAGGAGGATATCTATCGTTTTAATAAAAAAACAGATTATGTAGAAATCAATGTTTTCGATGCTACTACGCGTTCGCCAATTCCGGAGGCCATCGTGGATTTTTCTGCCTGCGGAGAACCGGTTTTTAAAACAGATGCCAATGGCCGTTACGAATTCCGTGCGTATTCTGGCCTCGACTGCCGGATCTCTGTCGGTAAAACAGGTTACGCTAGTTATTCCGTAGATGTTAAGACTATAGGAAATAAAGACAGCAAGTCCTTTGATATTTTTCTGGTTAAAGAAGAAGAGCGCTTTATCGGTCGGGTTATTGACGAAACAACGAACAGAGCCCTGAGGGATGTTACGGTAAAAGCAACGAACCAGGAAAACGGTAACCAAGTGGAAACAACGACCAATGATGCAGGCGAATATTTGCTCCCTATCAAGCCTGCAAATAACTACCTCATTCGCTTTTCTAAAGCGGGCTATCTGGAAATCATGAAGACCGTTTACATTGAAAATATCAAAGATAAAACGGCATTGGGTACCCTTGCTTTGCAACCTTCTGGTACTGGGGTGAAGGATGAACCTAAAGTTACGCTACCAGAGCCTGATAAAGATCCAAACGGGGAGTTTGTTGTGCCTGTTGGCTCAGGTGACGACAGGCCTTATCTGGGCGATATCAGCGAGGGGTATTCGGTTCAGGTAGCCGCAGTATTTGATAAAAAGGAAAATATTGACATGACCAAATACCAAAAACTGAGAAGTGTTGGAAATGTCTACAGCATCCCTGAAGATAAAGCGATAAAAATTCGGGTAGGTATTTATTCCAGCCAATCACAAGCAGAAGAAGCCAGAAAAGATATTCAGGCTAAAGGTTTTAAACAAGCCTTCCTGGTTACAGAGACCGTAGACTCCAAGGAGGAAAGGATCCTACTGGAAACCTCCGGTGGAGAGACTTTTGTTCAAAAACAACCAGGCTCTCTCAACAGTGATACGGACTTTGGCTTCAATCAAGGCTATAAAATTCAGCTTGGTGCCTTTCGCAATCCCCAAAATTTTGATACTTCAAAATTAAGAGGCATTGGTATCGTTGAAGAAAGTAAAAAAGGCAACTTGACCGTATTCCGCCTTGGCGGCTTCGAAAGTCGACGCGAAGCTGATCAGGCACTTAGGGAAGTTCACCGTAAAGGGTATAAGGATGCCTATATGGTGTTGGAAGAAAATGGAAAAGTTACCAGGGTTAAATAAGAGTGAAACATGAGTCATCCCGAAAGTGCAGGATGACTCATGTTTATGAAGAAAACCTTCGCATGATTCTGTTAATCAATGTGTTATCTACTTTTTTCTTAATAAAAAAGTAGCAAAAAATCAAGGCTGTATTCAATTTTTAACGCTTTTTGGCAGGCTGGCAGCCTAAAATGAATAAACTCGCCGAGGCTCAAACAGTATTCATTTTTTAATGGCTGCCAGCCTTTCAAAAAGCTAAATTGAATAAGGCCGGTATCCCCTCAAAACG
>CAZHZT010000143.1:0-13812 GCA_964537285.1 uncultured Saprospiraceae bacterium
AATTTGTGTATCCGCTGCCACTACGTTTTGAGGGGATACTAAGGCCGGTCCTAAAGCATTGGTTTACAGCACTTATTTTAATCATCATGACAACATGAAGTTCCTTAAAGTTAAGGGATGATTCATGTTTTTAAAACAACAAACTTTTACATCCAAGTAGTAACGAATTTATAAAAACCTATTTTTAATTCTCCATAAAGACGTTTAAAATCTTCCATTTCCGATCTAATCTGGTTGTGATCAGTGAAAGAGAGTTCCTGGCCGTCTTCGGCATGAGCTTTAGCAAATTCACTAATACGATGTTCATGGCGATCAATCCTGCTCAGCAAATCGTGTAATACTTTCTTTTGAGTGATGAATTTGTTTTGGAATTTCTCCAGGCCTTTAAGCATTTCGATATTGGTATACTTTCGAACCATTTCTTCCAGGCGGTGCTCGTAGATTGTTAATTCATCTTGAGCAAATTTGAGTTCATTAGACCATAAGCGGTGTTCAAAGTGCAGGGTGTCAATCCCGATTTTTTCGGTAGTCATAATGTAATTGCGTTTATTTAAAAAGTTCTAAATTCTTTTTTAACACCACTAAGTAAGGAGCGATTGAGAGATATTTAAATGATAAAAATCATCAAAAGGTGTGATTTTAGTTTGTTTTATTTATGCCTTAGAGGTTGAGGAAGTTTAGAGGGTTTCGAAAGTTTAGCTTTTGAAATAAACTTTCGAAACTTTTCTAATCTTCTAAAGCCTATTCGTATTTTTACCAAAATTTTTTCAAAATTAAGTTTGATAAAAACAGATGCCAATGGATTTAAAATCAATAGTCAAATCACCGGACACTACTTTCGTTGATGTAAGGGAGCCTTTCGAATTTGATGAAGGTCATGTGGAAGGTGCCATTAATATTCCTCTACGGGAGGTAATGGCAAAGGTTGATGAAATTAAATCAATGAATCGGCCTATTGTGCTTTATTGTGCTGCCGGAGGAAGAAGCGGGCAGGCATTGGCATTCCTGCAAGCTAAAGGCCTGAAAGACTTACATAATGGTGGAGGATTTACCGATGTAGAAGCTTTGAAAGCAGAGTAAATTTGGTTTTGAGGGAGTCCGAAAGGGCTATTTTGCGAAGCAAAATAGCCCTTTCGGACTCCCTCTCAAAGGAATTTCGCGCCGTAGGCGCGTTAGAACAAGTCTAGTTTAAAAAAAAGGGAATGGCATTAGTCATTCCCTTTTTTTATTAAAACTATATGAGTCCTTACTACGCTTTCGCCAAATTTTTTCTATCTTTAAATCTGTTATAAAAAATTAAAGTTTAAATGAAAAGAGGATTACTTAACTGCTTATTTATTATTGTTTTTTTAAATTTTTCCTGGGCCCAACAAGTGAATCTCGATCACTTGAAAGCCTTGAAAATGCGAAGTATTGGCCCTGCCGGAATGAGCGGCCGGGTTACTTGTATTGATGTTAATATCAATGCTCCTGAAGAAATTATTTACGTAGGAACAGCTGCGGGAGGCGTCTGGAAATCTACTAGTGGTGGTTTTAACTGGGAGCCTATTTTTGATGATCAACCTGTACAATCCATTGGAGCACTGGCGGTGAGCCCGCACAACCCAGATGAAATTTGGGTGGGAACCGGTGAAGGAAACCCTCGAAATTCCCATAATAGTGGGGAAGGGATCTTCAAAAGTATAGACGGAGGGAAAACCTGGAAGATGATGGGGCTAAAAGCATCCAAAACCATTCATCGCATCATCATGGATCCGGATGATCCTAACACCTTGTATGTTGGAGCTTTAGGTTCAATCTGGGGTGAAAACGAAGAAAGAGGTGTCTTTAAAACCACTGATGGGGGAGAAAACTGGGAAAAAATCCTTTATGTGCATGAAGGAGTCGGATGTGCTGATCTGGTCATGGATCCTAATAACCCGAATAAGCTCATTGCAGCTATGTGGGAGTTCGGAAGGAAGCCCTGGTTCTTTAATTCCGGAGGGAAAGGCTCTGGTATGTACCTCACCTACGATGGCGGCAAGAACTGGAAGAAAATGACAACCAAAGAAGGGATGCCGGAAGGCGATATCGGAAGGATTGGTCTTGCAATAGCCCCCTCGGAGCCAAATATTGTCTACGCGCTTATTGAGGCTAAAGAAAATGGCCTGTACAGATCCACCGATGGAGGGGAGACCTGGAGCTTGCGGGCTTCTAAAAATATCGGAAACCGGCCTTTTTATTACGCTGACATCTTTGTCGATCCTGTTAATGAAAATCGAATCTACAATCTTCATTCGATAGTCACTAAGAGTGAAGATGGAGGTAAGACGTTCGAAACCTTACTTTCTTATGGGTATATTCACCCGGATCACCATGCGTTTTGGGTGCACCCCGAAAATCCTGATTATATCATTGAAGGAAATGACGGAGGGTTGAACATCACTCACGATAGGGGCAAAAGTTGGCGCTTTATTGAAAACTTACCTTTGGCTCAGTTCTATCACATCAACTATGACATGGAGATCCCCTATAATGTGTATGGAGGGCTTCAGGACAATGGCTCCTGGATAGGGCCGGCCTACGTTTGGCATTCTGGTGGAATTCGAAACAGCGATTTTCAGGAACTGCTGTTTGGTGATGGCTTTGATGTAGTGCCCAGGCTAGATGATTCCAGGTATCTTTATGCAATGTATCAGGGAGGAAATGTGAGTTACATAGATCGGGAAGTTGGGAAGGAAACGTATATCCAACCTTTCCATCCCGACGGAGAGGAGTTAAGATTTAATTGGAATGCGGCCATTGCTGCAGATCCATTTAACAACAAAGGGGTGTATTTCGGGAGCCAATACTTACATCATAGCAAAGATTGTGGCCAAAGTTGGGAAATATTGTCGCCGGATTTAACGACCAATGATACTTCCAAGCAAAAGCAACACCTGAGCGGAGGGTTAACGATCGATAATACACGGGCAGAGAACCATACTACGATTACATGTATAGCCCCCAGTTCACTAGATAAAGACATTATTTGGGTAGGTACTGACGATGGAAACCTTCAACTAACCCGTGACGGCGGCGAAAACTGGACCAATATGGCTAACCGCCTGCCGGACTGCCCGGAAGGCAGCTACATGTACCAAATAGTAGCTTCCACTTTTAAAAAGGGAGAAGCCTTTGTGGTGGTAAACAATTATCAGCGCAATGATTGGCGCCCAATGGCCTATCACACCACGAATTATGGTGAAACCTGGAGCCGGATCGCCCATGAAGAGCAAATTAATGGCCATGCATGGGCTATCGTTCAGGACCCGGTTGAGTCCAGCCTTTTATTTTTGGGAACGGATTTTGGCTTATATGTCTCTTTCGATTATGGATTAAATTGGCAGAAGTGGATGCATAATTTCCCGTCTGCTCCTGCCCGGGACCTTAAGATCCATCCTAGGGAGCACGATTTAATCGTAGGAACATTTGGCAGAGCAGTCTTTATTCTTGATGATATCCGCCCGTTGAGAGAAATTGCCCAAACCAAAGGGGCAGTCCTGGAAAAACCATTCCGCTTGTTTTCGCCTCCTACAGCTTATCAGGCAAATTATGCTTCTTATGAGGGCACTCGTTATACCGGTGATGCTGGTTTCGTGGGAAGTAACCGCCCTTATGGATTGGCTATGACTGTTTGGGTAAATCCTGATTTAAAAAAGAAGAAGAAAGACGAAGAAGAAAAAACAGAAGAGGAGGAAGGGAAAAAGAAGAAAGGTAAGGGAAAGAAGAAAGATGAAGGAGAGGATGAAATGGGAGAAGAGGAGGAAGAAAAGCCTAAAACACCCAAACCGGCTAAGGATGGAAAAGTAAAAGTTCTAGTACTGGATACAAATGGTGATACTATTCGACAGTATAAAACCAATATTGATACCGCTATGAACCGCCTATACTGGGGAATGAGCGTCACTGGAGTTCGCTATCCTTCTGATCGCGAACCCAAACCGGATGATAATGAACCTTCAGGAGGTATTTTACTTCCGGGGAAATACCAAATTAAGCTGTTCTACGGTGATTTCAAGGATTCTACTATGGCAACCGTGGAGTCGGACCCTCGATTGCCGTTCGACAGGAAAAAAGCTGTAGCCAAAAAGGCTGCTTTAGAGCAATATTTTGAACTGGTGGATACTGCCCGAATGGCGTACGATTTGTTAAAGGATATGGAAAAAACGATTGGTTTGACGGAAAAGATGTTGGTAAATCTTCCTGATAGTACGAAAAAAGAAATCAAGGAGGACAGCAAAATGCTGAAAGATAGCCTGACAACTTTTAAAAACTTATACCGGACTCCTCCAGGAAAAAAAGGAATACAAAGAGTGGATAATACATTGAATAGTAACTTATATACAGTCAACTCCTACATCCGGAACTCGGAAGGGGAGCCGAATCAAATGGCCCGGTATGCGTGGAAGAAAGCACGTATTCAAACGCGCGAAGTGGTGGGGCGTATCAATAACTTTATCGAGAAGGAGTGGAAAGCTTACCGGGAAAAAATTGAAAATATAGAGTTTTCGATTTTTAAAGAAGTGGAAAGTATAAAGTTTTAAACGGCAAACGTTTCGCGGTAAACGGTAAACGGTAAACGGAAGATCGTTAACCGTTAACCGTTAACCGTTAACCGTTTACCGTTAACCGCAAAACGTTAACCGCAAAACGTTAACCGCAAAACGTTAACCGTGAAAGTTATTGAATCGGATATCATCATTCTTGGTGGTGGGTTGACAGGCTTGACTTTGGCCTACCTCCTTCGCAATAGAGGCTTAAAGGTGCTTATTGTTGAGGCTAGAAACAAGCTAGGAGGGCGGATACAAACCAGCAAGCAAGAAAATGCCGCTCCCATTGAAATGGGGGCAACCTGGCTGGGCAAGAAACATACCTACCTAAACAAGTTGCTAAAAGAATTAGGTGTAAATATCTTTGAGCAACGCCTTGGAAAAACAGCTATTTACGAACCCTTTTCTACCAGCCCGCCTCAATTGGTTTCCCTGCCGCCGAATTCAGACCCCAGCTTTAGAATCCAGGGAAGTACCTCGAATTTAATCAATCTGCTGTCGGATTCCCTTCCCGAAGAGCAAGTCTTTTTGAGTAATGTTGTTAAGTCTATTCGCAGTGATGGGGAAATACTTGCCATTGAAACTTTGGAGAATCGATTTTTGGCTAAACAAGTCGTTTCAACGATTCCTCCTTATTTGTTGCTGAAGAGCATTGATATCCAGCCTGGTTTGCCTGCAGAGTTGATCGATGTAATGAAAAAGACACATACCTGGATGGGAGAATCAATAAAGGTTGGGCTTCGGTTTGAGCATCCCTTTTGGAGGGAAGAAGGCTTGAGCGGTACCATCTTTAGCAATGTAGGACCGATTACTGAATTTTATGATCATTCAGATTACGAAGATAATCATTATGCATTGAAGGGGTTTCTGAATTCAGGATACCACCAATTAAAGAAAGAAGAACGCCTGGAAGTTGTCCTTACTCAGTTGCGAAAATATTATGGAAAAAAAGTAGATGAATATATTGATTATGAAGAGGTAGTTTGGAGCAAAGAAAGATTCACTTTTACAAAATATAATTCTCATGTTCTGGCTCATCAAAACAATGGGCATGTGCTCTATCAAAAAACTTATTTAAACGGGAAGTTATTCATCGCAGGAGCCGAAACGGCCTCTTCTTTTGGAGGTTATATGGAGGGAGCGGTGAGGAGTGCTTATTTTGTTAGTGAAAATTTATAAAAGAACTTTTTTACCCTTCACATCATCTCAATCACCTTACCCAATTTATACAAATCTAAGAAGATTAAGTTTGGCTGCTCTTGCTGGAGCTTATCTAAAAAAGAATTTTTAAAATAGTTAAAAAACAGGCTGTAAATATGTTGCAATCTGGCTTTCTTTAAAAAATGATACGCCCTTAATAATTTTGTTTCAATGGGCTTACCAGCCTTGTAAAGGCTGCACAAATTAGCAATAGCTTTATCCTGCTTGGCCATAAAAACTTCAAATGATTCCAGTCCGATATGCCGAAGTGGGTTGTCAATATGCTCAATTGGAATACCTTTTTTTTCGAGTGCCCATCCAAAAAGGGTGTCTTCATGGCCATATTGACTTAAACTTTCGTCAAATTGTATTTCCAAAAAAATATCTTTGGGGATTAGGAAATTGTTCGTTTGAAATCCTGCATACGGACTTCCTTGCCGCTCACTGGCTGAACTTACTTCTCGCTTGCTACCATAATACCAATGGAAATATTTTGAAGAATCTTCTGGAGGGGTGGGAGAGTAGGTCCTTCCACCATAGATGACCATATTCGGCTCTAAATGTTGGGTGTAGCGCTCTATATATTGTGGACTTTCTGTTTGAGCGTCATTGTCCATAAATAAAAGGTAAGGATATTGGGCAATTTGAGCCAGGCGATTGCGAATAGCTGCTCTCCCAATGTTTTTGCTTAGTTCCTCATACTTAATTCCTGCTAAGTTTTTCAAAAATTGATTTTTTATCTTGAATTCATCCTTTGAACCATCATCCAAAAGAATTATTTCAGCCTTAAGATCAATTTCTTTTGCTTGCTTGTGTAAGTCTTCAACCAATGCCCTTACATCAAAATTGAATACAGGAATTAATATAGATAACATCAATTAAATGTTAAATGGATTTCAATTAAAACTGAAAGTTCCGAAACTTGTTATATTTTTACAAAAATTTGTATTAAATCATTAGTATTGGTAATTAGCCACAAACATACGAGCAAAAAGCTAAGCGCTAACTACTAATCACAAAAAAAGAAAATCTGAATCAATACGAATGGAAAATACAAGCCGAAAACTGGATTTTTTCCTTAATCAAAGCCGCTTATCTCCTGAATTCAGAGCCATTACAGAAAAAGTAATTAACAATGAGCGCATATCCGAAGATGAAGGAGTCCTTTTATTTGAAAAAGGAGATTTGAGCTTTGTAGGAGCTCTGGCAAATTATATCCGTGAAAAGAGGCACGGAAATAAAACGTACTTTAACCGGAATTTTCACCTCGAGCCAACCAATGTTTGTCTTTACACCTGTACTTTCTGTTCATACTCCCGCTTGATCAAGAAGCGTTCAGAAGGCTGGGAGTATACAATGGATGAAATGATGGATATGATTAAAGCCTATGATGATCAACCTGTTACGGAGGTGCATATTGTGGGTGGCGTTCTTCCTCAATACGACGTAAAATTTTATACCGAACTATTTCGAAATATTAAAGAGCATAGGCCTGAATTGCATGTCAAAGCATTAACGCCTGTAGAGTATCACTACATCTTTAAAAAAGATAAACTGAGTTATGCTGATGGTATGCGCTTGATGAAGGAGGCAGGATTGGATTCTATGCCAGGTGGCGGTGCAGAAATTTTTCATCCGGAGATCCGAGATGAGATCGCCGGTGGAAAGTGCTCGGCAGATCAGTGGCTACAAATTCACGAAGAATGGCATAAGCTAGGCATGCGTTCCAATGCGACTATGCTTTATGGGCATATCGAAAATTATGGCCATCGCATCCATCATCTTCAATTGTTGAGGGACCTCCAAGATAAAACGGCTGGCTTCCAAACGTTCATTCCGCTGAAATTTCGTAATAAAGACAATCAGATGTCTCACGTACCGGAAACAACAACCGTTGAAGATCTTAAGAATTACGCCATCAGCCGGATTTATCTCGATAACTTTGATCATATTAAAGCGTATTGGCCCATGATTGGGCGCGATGTTGCCCAATTGTCCCTGGCATTTGGGGTGGATGATATTGATGGTACCATTGATGATACAACCAAGATTTATACCATGGCGGGGTCTGAGGAACAGCAACCTACTATGAGCACAAAACAACTGGTACAATTGATTAGAAGGGTAGATCGGGAGCCGATAGAAAGGGATACTTTGTATAATGTAGTCAATGATTTTACCAATACTGCTTTTGAAGAGGATAATCAGTATAAAGGTTATTTATCATTGCCGGTAGTGAAATAAAGATTAAAAGAGGCCTACAAAGTGTTTATTAACTTAGGTTACACTGTATTTAATCACAAAAAGCTAATTTTATATGGATAAGACTGTTTTCTTTTATCGTCACGGCGAAACAGATTTAAATCGAGAGCGCATAGTGCAGGGAAGTGGGGTAGATGCCTCAATCAACAATCTCGGAATTGCGCAGGCAAAAGCATTTTATGATTATTATAAAGATGTAGGCTTTGAAGTGGTGCTTACTTCAAAACTTCGGAGGACACACCAGACGGTTGAACCTTTCGTGAAAGCGGGCCTTCCATGGGAGCAATTTGAAGATATCAATGAAATTAGCTGGGGAGATCATGAGGGCCAAAAAACACAGCCCTGGATGCATGATACCTACTTAACAATGAAGGAGGAGTGGCGTAAAGGAAATTTTCATGCCCGCATTCCCAATGGTGAGAGTGCTTTTGAGCTTTCACAAAGGGTTTCGCGCTTTGTTGATCATTTGAAGGAAAGGCCGGAAAAAAATATCCTGGTTTGTTCACACGGGCGTACAATGCGCTGCCTGATGGTTACTCTTAAGGAGGAACCATTGCACAAGATGGAAGAGTATAAGCATAAAAATACGGGCCTATACGTAGCCCATTTTAAAAATAACCGCTTTGAAATTGGTCAGGCAAACGATGTCAGTCACTTGGAAGCGGCTAATTTGGATATAACAGATTTTTATTAGATGAAAAGATTAAGGGTTACTGCCGTTAGCTACCTGAATACCAAGCCATTTTTATACGGGCTTTTTCAAAGTAAACTGGATGAGTTTATTGATTTAAAACTGGATATACCTTCTCGTTGTGCAGAGAAACTGGTGAAGGATGAGGCAGATCTGGGGCTCGTCCCTGTAGGTGCTTTACCGGGCCTTGCCAATCCTCACATACTTTCCGATTATTGTATTGGTTGTGACGGGCCGGTGCGAACGGTATGTATTTATTCCGATAAGCCTATTGAAGAGGTCGAAAAACTTTACCTGGATTATCATTCGAGGACTTCGGTTTTGCTTACTCAGGTTTTACTGGAACATTATTGGAAAGTAAGCCCCGAGATCCTGAATTCAGGCCCAGGTTTTGAAACGGAGATAAAAGGAACTACTGCGGGCTTGGTCATCGGAGATAGAACGATTGGCCTGGAGCAAAAGCATCCTTACATTTATGACCTGGGGATCATTTGGAAGGAATTTACAGGATTGCCCTTTGTTTTTGCAGTATGGGTAAGTAATAAACCGCTAAGTGAAGGATTTATTGATCGCTTGAATTATGGTTTAAGCTTGGGGCTGGAGTCTATTCCTCAGTTATTGTGTTTAATTCCGAATCCCAATCCTGATTTTGACCTTAGGGCTTACTTTCATGATAATATAAGCTATGGATTGGATGATTCAAAACTGGAAGCACTCCAATTATTTTATAAATATTTAGGACTTGATATGGGGCATTTAAATTTAGATTACGCCCAAATGTCGGAGAAAGAACATTTAATACTTAAATCCATCAATAGAATTTGAACAAGTACAGCTTTTTTTCGTTAAAAACTTGTCTCTAATAAAGAAATTGTTTTATATTGCAAGCGTAAAAAATAAATACAGAATAATGACTATTTGCTTTAATCCATTTTGCTGCTGTTGCTGTTGTTGCTGTACTGTTCCGGATGGAAGGGCAAATAATCTATTGATATCATAGAAGATATAGATAAAGTAAAATAAATCAAGCCTTTCCAATGCATTTTTGGAAAGGCTTTTTTTGTCCACTACAAAAAAAAATATTATGGTTGCTACATTGGGAGTGAGCCAGTCATTAAAGACCCGGCTTAAACAATTAGAACTTTTTGTTGGAAGAACACCTTTGTACAGACTTGATCGAGTCTATGAAAACAAAAAGGTGTCCATCCTGGCTAAGTTGGAATGGCAACAACTTGGCAATAGTGTAAAGGCCAGAGCAGCGCTCGCTATATTTAAAGAAGCCATCTTGTCGGGGAAGTTGAGAGAAGGCATGCATCTTTTAGACGCTACAAGCGGGAATACGGGCATTGCCTACGCAACGATAGGCTCTGCTCTGGGAGTCCCCGTAACATTATGCTTGCCTGAGAATGCTTCCCCGAAAAGGAAGCAAATTTTGAAGCAACTGGGAGCTGAAATTATTTATACTTCCCCCTTTGAATCTACTGACGGTGCTCAACGCGAAGCTAAAGCTATGGTAAAGGCCTACCCGGAGCGTTACTATTACGCAGATCAATATAGTAACCACAATAACTGGAAGGCTCATTTCCATTCTACCGGCCTGGAGATCTGGGAGCAAACTAATCATAACATCACGCACTTCGTTGCAGGCCTTGGCACGACAGGCACCTTTGTAGGAACCAGTCGCAGGCTGGAACTGCTCAATCCTCAAATTGAACGCATTGCCCTTCAACCAGATAATCCTTTACATGGATTAGAAGGATGGAAGCACCTGGAAACAGCTATGGTTCCCAAGATCTATGACGAATCCGTAGCCGATCAGTTTCATCTAATTGATACCGAAGAGGCGCTCGACATGGTAAAAAGAGTTGCTCAAAAAGAAGGCCTGTTAATCAGTCCTTCGGCTGCCGCCAATCTCGTAGGAGCTATAAAAATAGCAGAATCCGTGGGCGAAGGAACTATCGTTACTACTTTCGCCGATGATGCCTCAAAATACACAGAGTAATTAAGTAGTTCACGGAATTAGGCTGTGTAAGCTATCGATGCCCTTGGCAGTAAGGTTTTTGAGTTGGAGATCGACACTTTTTTGGGATTTTTCTTCGAAAAATCCCAAAAAAGTGTCGATCTCCAAGCAAAAAATGCTTCTACAGCGGGCAAAGATTATTTATATAGTTTAACTCCGTGAACTACTTAAACCAAGTTGGCGAAGCCAACGACTTTAGCCCTGTGTGGGGCGACATAAATTGGCTAAACCCCAGGCAAAAAAGAGAGGCTATCCCAATACCGTAAAATTCATCATTTTAAATTAAATCGCAATGAAAAGTATTAAGCTCAGCCAACAGGTAGTCGAACACATCAATGAACATGCAAAAGAGGCTTTCCCAAATGAATGCTGCGGCTTTCTATACGGAAAGGATCGAAGCGATCTGAGGCTCATTCAATTGGCTCGTTCAGTGGACAATAGTAAGGAGGGCGACCAGCGCCGTCGTTTCGAAATTTCTCCACTAGATTATATGCGTGCTGAACGTTATGCTTTGGAAAATGGTACGCAGCTATTGGGGGTATATCATTCTCATCCCAATCACCCGGCCATTGCTTCTGAGCATGATCTGAAGCAGGCAATGCCCTTTTTCTCTTACGTGATTGTATCGGTTATGGATGGCGAAATCTCCAATTACAAATCCTGGAAACTCAAGGATGGAGAACATGCTTTCTTTGAGGAATCTATTGATATAGAGCAAATGGATGTTACCCCATCTTTTGTTAAAAATTTATAATCTCTTAGCTTACAGAGTATTTAAATAAATCTTTAAAAAACATATCATCATGGCAAAAATTATCATTCCGACTCCGCTTCGCAAATTCACATCTGATCAAGCGACCATCGAAATCGAAGGAAGCAATATCAAAGAAGCTGTACTGAACTTAACTGAAAAACATCAAACACTGAAGCAGTATCTTTTCGACGCCAATGAGAATATTCGCTCTTACATCCGCATCTACATCGGAGAGAACGATATCAATTCCCTGGATAAAGAGCAAACTGCCATTGAGGAAGATACGGTAATTAGCATTATACCTGCAATCGCAGGAGGGAAAAATTAAAAAAAAATCTCGTTCTTTGACAACTTATGAAGTTCCACACAATTTGTCAAAGAACGATAAAAAATAAATTTTCATGGGTAATCATAATTTAAGTCCTCAGGAGATGGCGCGATACAGCAGGCATATCGCCATCCCTGAGTTCAATATCGAAGGACAAAAGAGGCTGAAAGCCGGAAAAGTATTGGTCATTGGCTCGGGGGGATTAGGTAGCCCACTACTGCTTTACCTTGCTGCTGCTGGTGTTGGTAAGATCGGAATTGTGGATTTTGACCGAGTAGATGATAGCAACCTGCAACGCCAGGTACTTTTTACAGTGGATGATGTTGGAGAATCTAAAGCGGAGACGGCCAAAAAGCGCTTGCAAGCATTGAATCCATATATTGAAATTGAGGTTTATGATACGCAATTCAGTAAAGACAATGCATTGGAAATCATCAAGGATTATGATGTCGTAGCGGATGGTACGGATAATTTTCCCACTCGTTACTTAGTGAATGATGCATGTGTTCTTGCAGGCAAGACTAATGTATATGCTTCCATTTTCCGTTTTGAAGGTCAGGTATCGGTTTTCAATTATTTACAAGAAAATGGGGAGCGTGGGCCAAACTATCGCGATATGTTCCCGGAACCACCACCTCCGGGTTTAGTGCCGAATTGCGCTGAGGGAGGCGTCCTGGGCGTATTACCAGGCATTGTTGGAAGTATGCAGGCCAGCGAGGTAATTAAGGTGCTCACAGGTGTTGGAGAGCCCTTGAGCGGGCGTTTATTCTTGTTTGATGCTGCCTCTTTTACCACTCGCATCGTAAAAGTGCATAAAAATCCGGATACCAAGATCACTGAATTGATCAATTATGAGCAGTTCTGTGGTTTGGAACCGCTAGAGGAAAAGCAAATCAAAGAGATCAGTGTCCAGGAACTGAAGCAATTGGAATTGGAGGGAGCTGATTTTCAGTTGATCGATGTACGGGAGCCTTACGAATATGATATTGTCAATTTGGACGGGGAGCTAATTCCACTATCTCAAATCAGTTCGAGTGCGAATCAGATTGACCGGAACAAGAAAGTGGTTATCCATTGCCGTAGTGGCAAGCGCAGTGCGGATGCGATCCGGGAATTGGAAAGGCTGTTTGGGTATACCAATTTGTACAATTTGAAAGGTGGGGTTTTGGCTTATGCTAAAGAAGTAGATACTAGTCTAACTGTTTATTAAGATACTTTCTCTGACAAATTGTGTGGAACTTTAAAATGATAAGCATTGAATGCCCTTGTGGCTAAAAGGATGTACAAGGGTGGGCGAATAAATTCGCCCCTACTAGGTATTCTGTCAAGAACACAATTCCTGTCAAAGAATCTGAAAATATAAATGGGATCGATGTGTTTCTAAAAGCTTGTTGGGGAGAGAGGCTCCGGCAAGCTTTTTTTATTAAATTTGTTGAAGAATAATAAAACTAAACGAACCGCCATGAAAAAAAAGAACTTCCAACCCTTTTCTCAAGGGAAGACAATGGGTTTATCTAAGACTATTTCTATCCTTTGTATATTTTTACTCTTTAGTATTTCCGGCTAAAGCCCTTTCCCCAAAATTGTAAGAGTATATTTTCATCCCGGCCATGGCTACTAGAAGTTGACCTCCATGCTTACATGCGCTGCAAAGTTGGAGTATGCTTTCCCTCTTGCTTATTTGGGCGAATAAATTCGCCCCTACTATGTACAGGCGAATTTATTCGCCGAAAACCTCCACAACAATGGCATCGGAGAAGGTGGTTGATGAAAAATGCTTCGACGGAAGAACTATTGAAGTTAATTGAATATCCCAATTTCAGATAGAGTACCGCCACTACCACCTGAAAGAATGATGAAATACAGTTTTACAGAAGAAAAAGTGTTAATAATTAGAGAACTGTATCACAAGCTAATTGATAAAAAAGAAGGGTAATGGGTTAAACCCGTTGATTTAGTATATTTGCGAAAAAAAGATGAACCAAT
>CAZHZT010000144.1:0-13680 GCA_964537285.1 uncultured Saprospiraceae bacterium
AGCGCAAAAGAGCATCATATGTTTATGTAGTTTAATTCCGTGAACTACTTAACTTCCGATTTGCAAAACTATATACATTAGGATATATAGTTCTTTGACATAAATTGTGAAAAAATGGAACTTCAAAATGATAATCCTTTCAGCCACAAGAGCATTCAAGGCTTATCATTTTGAAGTTCCACACAATTTGTTAAAGAACGGCATATATCTCCGTTTTTCTAATGAAAAAAATACTCCTGATTACCAATACATCTTGGAATATCTTAAACTTCAGAATACCGCTTTTAAACAACCTAAAAAAAGATTATGAAATCTTGGTCGCAGCTCCTGAAGATCAATACACTCACGAAATCATCCAAAAAAACATACCCTACGTTCCACTAAACGCACTAAAGCCCAAGAGTCAAAAAGTTTATGATGATCTTCGCCTGCTGCGGCAGCTTTACAGGCTTTATAAACGAGAGCAAGCGGATATGGTCTTACATTTTACGATTAAGCCCAATATCTACGGAAGCTTTGTAGCTCAGCGCCTTGGCATTCCTTCCATTCCCACCTTAACCGGATTGGGCTATACGGCCATAAACGCACAATGGTCGCAAAAAATAGCTCTGAGGTTATATCAACTCGCATTTAAACGACTTCCGCTCGTCATGGTCCACAATGCGGATGACCTTAATTGGTTAATCGACCGCAAAATTATTTCGCCCTCACAAGGCCAGGTTGTTCCTGGTTCAGGCATTGACACCAATTATTTTGAACAAGCTCCTTTAACCTTTGAACCGGAAAACAGCCGGATATTCCTCATGGCCGGACGCCTGCTTTACGACAAAGGGGTATTAGAGTACGCTTCCGCTGCAAAGATGCTGACTGAAAAATACCCCCACTGGCAATTCCGGATTGCAGGCAGCTTGGATGCCGCCAACCCTGCTGCCATTACCGGGCAAGAGTGGAAGCGTATACTTGCTGACTCTCCACTACAATACTTAGGCTTGGTGAAAGATATACGGACAGCTATTCGTGCCGCCCATGTAATGGTCTTGCCTTCCTACAGGGAAGGATTGCCTCGTTTTTTGCTGGAAGGAATGGCTTGCGGGCGCCCATTGGTTGCTACAGATGTTCCCGGTTGTCGTCAATTAGTACTTGAGGGCAAAAATGGGTATTTGGCAAAGGTAAAAGATGTGCCTTCCCTCGCAACGACAATAGAATCCATAGGGAATCTTTCGGTGGATGCATTGATCCAAATGGGGGCAACGAGCAGAGCTATAGTGGTACAAGAATATTCAGAGGAGAAGGTGGCTTCGGTGTATATGAACGCTATTAAAGAACTTTTTTAACGTATAATCTTTTTATAGCTTATTGTACTCGGATTGCAAATCCTCCCAAGCGTACATAACATTGCTTGCGAGGATTTGCAATCCGAGCACGCAGGGAGTAATTGATTAGATTAATAGCGATAAGGTCAATTCCTCACTCCACGCCACTAAACCTAAACAGCAAACCATCCCTTTGAATAAAAACACCTCCATTCACCACTTCTTCGATCAACTCGCCCCCCATTACAAAGAAAAATGGAACAATCCCTATCTTCGGCACTTCTTCCTCGAACGTATGGAACGGGCCACAGCAGACCTACCCTTGGAGAGAAGCAAGATCCTGGACATAGGTGCTGGTGTGGGCTGGCTCTACGATTTCTTATCTACCCCTGAAAAAGAAGACTACTTTGCATGTGATATTTCCCAAGAAATGCTGCGCCAGAGTAACATCCCTGAAAACCAAAGGCTCCCTCTGCCTGTCGGACAATTACCGGAACACTGGAGCGATTTCGATTTCATCTTTGCCTTGGGCCTTACTACTTACCTCAGCACTGAAGAATTAGAACAACTTTTCCAGAACCTCTACAAACAGCTCGCTCCTCAAGGTGTAGCTATTATTAGTTTTGCAAACAAGAACTCCATAGACTTCAGGCTTAGAAGCTTATTTAGACCTTTCTCCAAGCTGTTTCCTAAAGAAACAGTAATGGGTCAAGCATTCAAGCCGCTAGCCTTAACTCCTCAACAATTACGCCCTCTATATTCTCCTCACTTTACCCTCCTCAAAATGGATTGGCTAAACCCTTCCATTCCTTTTCTGCATCACCTAAACCCTCGTTTTGCTGCCTGCCAAATCAATTGGTTGCGTTCATTGCTTTCCCAAACCTTCGTTTTCCCTTTTATTTGTACTGATTTTATCGTTAGATTTGAGAAAAAATAAATTGCAAAAGCCTATCTCTATATTGCTCATCCACTATTACTTCCCTCCAATTAAGTCTACGGGAACACTCCGAAACCACCGATTTTATACTGCTTTTAAAGAAAAAAATGCTGACATCAAAGTGCTCACCACCAGCAATAGGAAAAGACTATTGAGGGATCCCTTACCTGTTGATGAAGCAGATATTATACCTATCACCACTTTTGATTTGCGAAGGTGGCTCAGCCAAAGAACCGGCGGCAATACACATCTCTCCATTTCATCTAAACAACGACCATTGTGGGCCTTTTTAACCAAATTGGCCGATAGTTTTCCATTTAATATTTTCCTGGCCGATGGCGGAATCCTTTACGTTATCTTGGGGTTTATGAAAGGAAAAAAACTTCTTAAAAAGACAGAGAAAACCATTATTCTTTCTTCTTTCCGCCCCTGGGCAGATCATTGGATCGCCTATTTACTAAAGTGTTTTCGACCGAACCTCATCTGGGTAGCCGATTTTAGAGATCCACACGTGGATATGGAACGGAAAAACGTCTTTTGGCCACGTTTTCAGCTATGGGTAAATCGTTTCTTTGTAAAAAGAGCCGATTTTATTACTACCGTTTCGGATGGGCTTGCGGAGCATTTCAGAGTAATGCATCCACAAGTGCAAGTGCTCCGCAATGGCATTCAGCAGTTTAATGATTTTAGTATTCCCCCCTATAAGCAATTTACGATTGCTTACACCGGTTCGCTTTATCCTGGCTTCCAAAAAATAGATCCTATTTTCTTAGGAATAAAGCAATTACTTGAGGAAGGAAAACTACAACAACATCATCTAAAAATTATTTACGCGGGCAAAGATGGAGCGCTATGGAACAAATGGATATACAAATATGATTTGCAAAAACTTAGTGAAAACAAAGGCCTGCTCACCTATCAGGAGGCTTGGAACATCCAGCGCCGAAGTCACATCAACTTACTCCTATCCTGGTCATTGCCTTTGTCCCGAGGTATTTTAACCTCTAAACTCTATCAATACCTTGGCGCACTGAAACCCATTATTGTATTCATCAATGGGCATAAAGAAACGGAATGGGAAAACCTTATTGAAAAAACACATGCTGGTAAAGTCTTCGACGCAAATAGCTCCCTGGAAAGTATCCAACAGAATATTGTAATGCATTACCAGCAATGGCTTCAAAATGGCGACACCCGACTTAACATCACTCAAGAAACCCTGGATGACTTAAGCTGGCCGACCAATTTCGACCGTTTTCTCGCGACTCTTCCACTTTAACAACAATGCTCCCAATATTGCCAATGCTGCCCAATAATGCCGACAATGCAGTAAATCTAACGCTATGGCTTCCATTGCTGCCTGTGTTAAAATAGCACTTATAGCCCATAGTAAGAATCGGTCTTCTCTTCCATCATCTTTAATAGCCTTACGGGCTTTTCCTACCGTGAAATATATGCTTCCCCATAAAAAAGCAATTAGTAGTGGCCCCACAATACCTAGCTCAGAAAGAATGCCAAAATAAATGGAATGCGGATCATAACTGGGAATGTGTTCAGGATAAACGCCTTCCAATTTCAACACTTCTGAAAACTGATAATGCTTTCCAAAGCCTACTCCTACCGGAAAGCGGCGCCATCCTGAAATCAAGCAGCTTCGCTTCAAAATAAAATAGGAAGATTCAGCAATCCGAAAGCCTGAGCCTTCATAAACTGTATTTTCTGTAATGTATTCTATCTCCCCTCCTTCTTTTTCCAAATCAACGACGACGAAATGTACCAGAAATAAAAATACAACATAAACCCCAAAAGCCCCTATCCAAAAACCAACCCTTATAAGCTTGTTCTTAAAAAATTGGCTGGAAAACAGCAATAATACGGCTATAAAAACGAGTAAAAACTTTGAAAAAGTTAATAGATAAGCTGCAAAAAGAATAATGATCAATCCAATATCTCTAAGCGTAATTTTTCTATCGTTCAATATTTTTCCCAATCGAAGAAAAAGGACCATCCCTAGAAAATTAGCCAATAGATTAGGGTCGGGAGTAAAAGCTTTGGCACGAAATACATCACCTAAATAGGGATAATCAGCGTACTCATTGATCAGAAAGGTTGAAAACCCCATTCCTGCAGCTATAACCCCAAAAATTCCAGAGATTGCCGCGATCAATCCAGATAGTGAAAAACTTTTCAGCACAAATGCAAATAACTTCTCTCCTTGCTGGCTCAACACCCTACTCAATACATAAGTGGAAACCATTAAATAAAATAAGCCTGCAATAGTAAGGTAATTGTATAAATCAAAATAAATGGCGCCGGCAATAAAAACTCCTAAACAAAAAAACAGGATCCTTTTATCCAGAAAACCAGGCTTTAATAAAGTCCCCATTTTTTTGAAATGCAGAACAAAAGCTATCCCAATTCCTAAAAAGATGAGCTCCGGAGGTTGAACTTTCCAGCTAATCACGGGCAAGTGAATTACCTTGGTAAAAGGTAAACTAACAATGTATAAAAGCAGCAAAGTACTTAATAAGGTCGAAGTTCGGGTTTCCATGTAAGGCCATTGATTATACCTAGAGAGATCCATAACTGCCGAAAATGCAGAACATCAGTAGATATAGCTTCTAAGAGCAAAAATAATAGAAAAATGATATTCGCCTTGTACAATCCTTCAAGGTAATGCATGGATTGTTCTGCTGCTTGAGCATTTAATTTCTTTTGAGTTAGTTGCTGTTTAAAACTCAAAATGATAAACAGTATCAATCCTGAAGCTCCAATTATGCCTGTTTCTGCCATCAATCCCAAATAGGTTGAATGAGGATCGTAAACAGGGAATTGCTCCGGATAAACACCTTCTTCTTGCTTCTTTTTGAGTTCAACTCCAAAACTGCCAAGTCCCTTCCCTAAAATCGGATTTTCTAAAAATATTTTCCAGGCAGCTTTTTTTAAATAAACATAACTGCTTGGCCTTATTTCCCAACCATCAAATTCCGCTATCGACTTTTCCCCTATGTACAACTTAGCTCCTTCAGCATTGGCGTTCTCCCAGCTACCTTCGGGTGTTGCCACGAAATGACTAATCAATATAGCTCCCAGCAAAATGCCTATCCAGCCCAGGTAAAAAATCAACTTACTCATTCTCTTGCTTTCATTAAACCATATCCAAAGACATATCCCCGCTGCCCAAACAATAGATTTTGAGAATGTAAGCACCATGCCTATCACCAATCCTACGAGAATCAACACCCTGCGATTCACATGAGTTAAATACCATAAGGTCAAGAAACACCAGAACAACAGATAAAACAACATATTCGGACTCATTGTAAAGGCTTCCACCCTCCCAATTGTCTTACCTCCGGGCATTTGCTTAACATCTATCACCTCAAACAGCTCATTTCCACTGAAGTAATATAACACCAAGCTTAAAGCGACACTAATAATTAAAAAAAAAGCTAGTAGTTCGAAGGCTCGTTGCCAGAAAGGAAATGAAGCTACTAGGTTTCGGGTTAGAACACTAACAATTAAATACAATAGTGCCAGATAAAATAAACCCGACAATTCCAAGCCTCCAATAATTGATGGAGACAATAAATAAACTACCCCAAAACAGGCAGCTAGAATCGCTACGCCTGCATCCATAACAGAAAAAGAAAGATTCCTTTTTTGCCAAAAGAAACTTATTAATAGCGGAATGAAAACAAACTCCGTTAGCTGAAACTTGCTCCCAAGCAAAGGGAGGTCAAGTAATTTCGTGGTTGGAAGCAGTGCTATATAGATCAGCAGCAGCAAGAGCGTTGTTCCCCAAACGTTTTCTCTACTTTTCATGACAGCCTCCTTTCAATCATTCCATCAATCCACGCCTTAAAACATTCTTCCTGTTTCGCCTTCCTCCATTGGGACTTTTCCCGCCACAATTGTTTTATCTGTTCAAACTCCCTTGTACTTAAAAATTCATTTATTTGCATAACAAGTTCCTTATTAGACTGGTAAGTCTTGAGTAATGGAGCTATTTCAATATTTTGAGGATAAAAACGGGGTAAAATAGCTGGTATTCCATACCGAAATACATCTCTTAAGCCTCCGGATATCTTCGAGAACCCCATTTCTTCCTTATAAATTCCAAATGGAACATAAGGTTTTAGCGGTAAAATCAGAAAATCCATGCTCATCATCAAGGCTTCGTACTTTTTTTGAGAAAGATAGGTTTTGAAATAGTGAACTTTAAAACAGGGAGCCATTTCATTCTGAAATTCCCGAATCCAGTTTTCATCTTTTTTAGTTTTGGGCTTACCAAGAAAATAGAATTCTACACTAAACGGATCCTTTCGTTTTTTTAAAGACCGAATAGCTTTTAACAAAGGGCCATAATCTTTGTGTAAAGAAAATAGGGTGCCTGGCAGACCGATTCGGAATGTTTCTGCATTCCACCGTCCTCCCGAATCAACTTCCACTATTGGAACTGGCAAATATTCTGCTAATTTAAATACCTTTTCTTTAGAAATATACTTTTTTAATCGCAAACTCATCTCAGTAGAGAGGCCTGCCAGATAATCCAATTGCTGTAGTAATTGAGAACAATTCTGAGCATGCCTATCCAAGTGGTGTTTTAACAACCATTTAAGTACGTTTTCAAAAAAAACAAGGCCTTTCCCCCATAACCAGACAGATTGCTTTGAATTCATTAGGTAGTGTACATTGTGAACCAAAGCAACTGTAGGAGGCAGCATCTTTTTATATTTATTTAAAAATTTTATAAAAAAACTAATATGATTATCAATGGTCACCAAGCAAATAAAATCTGCTCCTTGTAATGGGAAGGGATTGTCTATAATTTTTTTCTTTAACGCATCAAGATTTTCAGCAACTTGCCAGTCAATCCTTCTCGGGATTACCACATCTTGTAAGTCTTCAAACAATGTTTGAGTTAGGTATACGATCAAATGAGTTTCTCGACTTAAGCGGATGAAATCCAGTACTATTTCCTGGTGGTTCGATAACTCAATAATTGCAAGCTTCTTCATGAACTCTTTCTATTTATCATCATCAAGCCTCCCACGCACTGTAAAAAGTTGACGATATTTACGACCATTACGTAAAATAAGAGTGCCTCCCAGGGATCATTGCGAAAAAAATCAAAAAACGCTCCACTTATCAACAATATTCCTTTTAATATATTGAACCCTAAAATCAATCGCTGCTCACCTAGCAAATTAAGCAAATGAAAGGAAAAGGCATACAAAAAATATGACGGGGCCAGCGCACCTACTAAAGGGGTCCAACTCGCAGCTACCCCCCACTTCTCCCCTAATATGAAATCAATCACTAAGCCCCCGAAGGCCCATATTCCTCCCCCAACCAACAAGCCTGTTCCCAAAATAATATAAAAAGACCAGTAGACATAGCCATATAAAGTCCTATCCTTGTGAGCATACAAACTCGCCGTCCTTGAAGAGAACACCTGCGAAAAAGCATCTACTAAAACGGTAGATGGAATAGCCGCAAGCAGCATTGCAATCGCCAGTTGTCCCGAAAATTCTAACGAAAAGTACAGCGGGAAAAAAAAATATAAAAACTGCTGATTCCACTGATAAACCCACTGAGCGGGCATCATATACAAAGGAAATAATCTATGGCTTTTGTTCCCCGCTACTTGTTCTCCTTTCTGCCTTAATCGTTCCCCTTTGAATGCGTCGAGGTGTTGGATTTCTTTTTTATACTTCCTGAAAAAAGGAATTAGGCCCCCTATGCTCCCAACGATCCAACCCAAAACCAGAAAAAGAGGCCAACGCCCAATCCAGATTCCTCCAAACTCGATACTTCCTTTTAAAAAGGCGCGTACAATTCTGACCCTACTTATTAGATGAAAATGAGCTTTTCTTATGGCCCAATGAAAAAAAACGGCATGCCAAGAACTTAAAAATAATGTAGCCACCAAGAGAAAAAAATAAGGCTTTAGCTCCGGAAACTTCCAATATATAACAACATAGCTCGCTAATGATAAAGGAGGGATCGTGAAAAAAGTGGTTGATACAGCCTTGTAAACCAAGCTTGCTCCTTCCCCATCTTCTTTTGGCAATGGAATGCCTACCTCATACTGAAAAGTAGTTAGAGGAAGGCAAACACTCACCCACGCTACAAAAAGGCTTCTCAGGCCGAACGCTTCGGGCGCATAGAAATATCCTAAAACAGGATAAAGTGAAAGTGCAACAAGTTGCGCCACAACATTTCCACCTGTAAGAGGAAGAAAGAATCTTTTAATATCAATAATGACCTTATTCACCGAAGAATCACCAACTTCCCAAAGCCTTTTTTGAAAAATTGATCTGCATTGGTTTCATAATGTTCTATAGTCTCATCGAAATTTCGGGTAATAACACGGTAAAGATATACACCGTTGGCCAATTTATCACCGTAAGCATCCGTACCATCCCACACAAAGTCTGAAAGATGTTTTCCAATTTTCATTGGCCCGAACTCGGCCTTGCTAATTTCTTTGACCACCTTGCCAGAAATCGTCATAATCTGTATTTTGAATACATCGGGCTGCCTATTTCCGGTGAGCACATAAGCAAAGCGGCAGGAGGTCGAAAAGGGATTAGGGTAAGGTAAAATGTTGGAGATCATTTCGTCATTGATCACCTCAAACTCTACCTCGTAGTCTAATTGATCTGCTACATTATCTGAAGCATCCCGGCCATTTACACTTAGAGTATAGGTCCCATCCTGAGCAAAAGTTGGCCGGAACTCTACCCTGGCTTCGCTTCCTTTTTCCTGATCCAGTGAAAAAAACTGTACATCGGGATCAGTAAAATAGATTGGCCTGACGTCACCATTCGGATAACGTAAGGAAATATTCAGACTGGTCGTGTCCTCTAATTTTAAATAGGGATTCTCATCTCTTAAGGCAATTAAAATAAAGGGGGCAGAAGAAACAATATCCCCATTTACAATCCGGGAACCATCAAAAGTGATATCCAGTAATGGGTTCGCTTCATCTTTTCGAACATAAAAGGCTTTTACAAGCACATTATTAAACCGATTTAGCTCGACCTGCCTCTCCTCCGGATCAAGCTGGACGATCAGCTGATGGGCGCCTTCCAGGGAATTCGTTTCCAATTCAAGGCTAAGCGGAGCACTTTCACCCGGAGCCAGGGGCGATAATTTTTTCAGGATTTCTATTTGATTGTTTCTGGTATCTGAAATAGAAAAACGAACATCCAGGCTATCCAGCCCTTCCAACCCAATATTTTGAACAGCAGTAGTTAGCCTTAAGGGATCTCCCTGTTGAAGCGTATCGGCGTGAAAGTCAAGTATCGCATTGGTAGCAACTGCTGCATCCCCCACTCCCTGATGATAAATACGCCAATAATCCAAATGAGGGGAAGTCCGGTTGAGCGAATCCGCCGTAGCAATGGAAAGCTTTATAAAAGGAAACTCAATGGGGTCTACATTGCTTAAGTCCAGAGTGTTCAAAGGTATGTCCTCATATAACAGTTCAGACGAATTATCCGCTCTCAGACCACTTAAACGCACATCAATGGAATCACTTAAACCGGCATCGACGGTTGATGTCTCCCAGAATAAGGTTTCCCATTTTTGAGAAGGACCTATTTTCACGGATTGCATTTCACCGCTATCCCAAAATACCGGAATATCAAAAATAACATTTACCCGTTCATCTTCATTAGAAGCCAGTTTTTCACCTAATACAGGCCCGTCTTTTATAAACCCAAAAATGTATGGGAGCGTATCATTTTTTGATAACTCTCGCACTAGCATCGCACCCTCTGCTTCTAGTATCTGGAATAAATTGGTACCATATTGTAAAGAATCGAGCCCCCATTCCTTGGAGAACAAATTGGCCCCTTCAAGATGGCAGGTGAATAACAATGCATAATGGTCTGAAGGTATGCTATCTGTAATAAAATCGATAATAGCTTTTCTTTTTTCGGGTGTATTAAGGCCAAAACTAAAAGCATTTCCTCCTCCAGGCGTCTTTTTTAATTCAGCCGTTTGAGGATCTAGGACTGCGATGGATAGATTCTGACTGTTAAATGGGCTTCTAAATACCCGATTTCCGTTAATTAATAACCTAGAGAGGTCTCCATTGGCTGATGTTCCAGCCATAGCCTCTCCTACAATACTAAATACATTCTCAACATATTTGAGCTTTCTGTCGGGCTCTTCAATAACAATATTTTCAAGATCATTCTCAGCAAGTTGAAAAAAATGCGATTGATTCCAGCCGGGTGCTGCGTCAGGAAGGTAAACAAAAGAGCTTGTCCGCCAATTTAAACTATCCGGATCACTTTCGTTTTGTACGGCCGTTCTCCAGTAATAAACCGTTTCAGGTTGCCAATTGACTTCCGGTTTCCATTGAATGATGCCTCCCTGATCATTAAGCGTGAATATTTGCTTTACCGGACTGTTAAAGTAGGCCGTAGTGTCCAGTTCAAATACGTAAGCCTGCATCGGAGCCAGCGCATCAGTAGTAGAAGCAATCAGGTCAATATCGGTTTGAGTCACTATGGCAAATTCAGGCGGGTTGACGGGTACCAGGCTATTATCTATCACTACAAATTCCACCCCTGTCTGGCCGCTGGAATTCCTCAGCACATTATTGGATTCAGCGGAAGGCAGTGGCGCCTCATCCACATTATTATCCGTATCCAATCGAATCTCCAGCGTATTAATACCACTTGCAGCACTTCCTCCAACAGGGATAGAATAAGTAAGCTCCGTTATAGTACCATTGGTTGGAATGGTATCTTTTATTTGAAGCGATTGGCCATTTGGGAATTTTCGGTCTATTTCAATAGCAAACGTATCCGCAAGGACGAAGCCCAGGTTTACAATAGAAAAACTGAGTTCAAAGGAATCTACCTGGGCATCTATCGTTTGGGGGTTTATTTTTACGCTGGCGATATCGGTAATAAAATCCGCCTGAGGAAGGTTATTGATCCGCACGGCCGGGTCTCCGTGATAACCCAACTGCTGAACGAGGCTCTTAATAGGCAGAGAATTGTTATTATCAAATTCTTTTAAAGCCTCTTTAAAGACCACACCGATGCTCTGCCCATAATGCGAACCGCCAAGCCTGCGGTAAACGCCATCGGCTACTACTTGGAGAGCATTCGTAAAACCAAAGCCCGAAGAAGCCATGTAAGCTATTGTCCCCACTTCAGGAGCCAGCACAAAGCGCTCAGAAACACTATTCTGATTATCGTATAAATTTCCGGATAAACACCCCAGGGAAAAAATCAAAGGATATCTCCCTTTATTATCAAAAATAAAAGGATCATCTAACCCAAAATCGGTATTGACCACCGCCCCATGCCCAAAAAAGGTTTTTATCCCCACTCCATTATTCATTTCATTAATGATTTCCTCGGAGATAGATGTCTGGATCGGGCCCGAATTAGTCTTGGTAACGGTATTTACAAGCCCTCCGTAAGCATTGGATTCAATCTCATTCTTCAACAGCCCCAGGTAAAATTCAAAAAGGGTCTGCTCACTGGGATTTCCACCTACTAAATGAAGTACCTTCTTCCTCCAGGCCTGTGCTTCAACCGTCTGACCGTCCAGAAATCCTTGCTCATGTAACTTAAGTTTTTCCAGATAATTCTTTATTTCATTCGGGTTTCTGGCTGCTATCCGGCCTACAGACAAGGCAGGAACGGAAGAGTAGTTATTAGAAAAAAGCAAATGGTCGGAACCGGGCCTTCCAAAAGTAGGCACAAAGTGCGTATTCATCAATTCAGAGGAATACCCCCTAATGCCGTTATATTCAAACCCATGCCCCAGCAACAGGATATGCTGAGCATTTCCCCAGTTACCGGCAATGTAATTCCCAAAGTTTCGCAATGCAATGGCATGATAATTAATTCCATACCCAAATTGATCATAGAGTTGCTGAACTTCTACAAATTTTACACTAAATCCTCCGCCTTGCATTGACCTTCTGTAATCTGCATATTCCTCCACGCGATTGATACCTCCGCTTGACTGGTTAAGCCTGCGATGAGAAATTATGATAAAATCCGCATCAGATGTTCTCAGGTCTTCAAAATTCACTGCTTTCACAATTCCCCCGATACTTAGAAAGCTTTCTGAATCCAGTAATAAAAACTCCGCTTCCGGATAGCCCGCCGGCAAGGTAAATTTCACAACATTATCATCCAAAACAGTGGAGATTTTTCGCCCATTGGTCAAATCATATAGGTAGGCGCTTCCGGAAGGAGCACTGAAATCATCTATCTCAAAATAGCGTTTTTGAGTGGCTGTCTCCAGGCTAAACGGAAACGAAGAACTCCCTGCCGCGGAAAAGTCTCTTTTATAACGAACATAGGCATTGGCCACAGAGTACCGATCCTGATTATTAAAATTTCCTCTTATGAAAAGGGATACGTTTTCTTCCAAATCCTGAGCAGCCGCTTGCATATCAACTTTTAGCAAAGTATAATCGGCTGGCTCGCTCTGATAGTAAGACTGATCATTGAAAAATATTTCCAGTTCGTGCGATCCGCTTGTCGAGGTTCTGCCGCTGAATAGTCTTACAGAAACAGAGGCCTCAGGTTCGTCCGTCCACAAGCCTTCAAGTGAAAAATCAATGTTTCTTTCATTTTGATAAGAACTTCCCCAGCCTTCTCCTTCATCATAATTCGAAAGTGCCACCAGGTTTTGGGAGTCGTATCGTTTTTCTATAAAACTTTGAGAAAACACTTGCCATTCTTCCGCCCAGCACCATGCTTCTTTAGCCGGTAAGTTTGTAAAATCGCTAGCTTGTTCTTCGTAACGAAGCGGGCTAGAACCTGGGATTCCCCAAGTCAAAAAATAAGCTGCGGTATCATTGTACATGCTGAATTGAGGATTTAGCTGTTCTCCCTCGGGGTCAGCAAATAAGTAGCTATCAATTTCACCTCGATTTTTTTCTCCCCAAAACCCAATATAGTCATCATTACTCAACACCGCCTCCGTGGAAACCTCAACAGGTATTTCTTTTCCCTGATGATACATCCTGAGTTCAGCTCCCTGCACACTTCCGGTAGGGAAGCCCGCCTGAGTCAATTCACTTAAGCTGAGGCGATGAAATCCAGATGCCGGAACTGAAATTTTGTAATAAGGACGATCGTACTGTATCCATTCATTTCCAAAAAGCGTGTCCACTCCATTCCACATTTGAGCAGAAAGAGTGTTTAGTCCTCCGATAACAGAGATAAAAATCAGCGTATATTTCAAAGCTTTCATAAGCTTATTTTTTTTCTTTGACTTTTTTTGTGAAAGGTTCCAGATGATTTCATTTGGTCGAAATTAATTTAGAAAGCCATTAAACATGAATCATCCCGAGTTTTCGGAATGGCTCATTTTTTGTAAAACCTTTGCAGGTTTATGTTAATCAGTGGGTTATCTACTTTTTTCTTGATAAAAAAG
>CAZHZT010000145.1:0-13633 GCA_964537285.1 uncultured Saprospiraceae bacterium
TCAGCGCAAAAGAGCATCATATGTTTATGTAGTTTAATTCCGTGAACTACTTAAGTCAATTCGTTAAAAAAAGTAATAAAGATATGACAAGAATACAAACAATAATTGAGGAAATAAATCATCTTGAACCAAACGAATTAGAACTAATTTTGCAAGAGGTTCTAAGACGGATTGATAGAAAGAATAAAATTGAATCAATCTTAGATGAATATATGGGAGTTGGTGAAGGCGTATGGAATTCAGATGCTCAAGAATATATAAATGAATTGAGGAAAGAAAATGAAAATTAATACAGTAAATTGTAATTTAAGCTTGTGTATTGAGATATCAATATTATAATTAATCGAGTAATAGATGAAAATATTTATTGATACGGCACCTCTTATTTACCTGATTGAAGGAAATCCTATCTACCAGAACAGTCTGAGAAAACACTTTACATCGCTGTATACAGATGGACATGAAATGATAACCAGCGTAATAACTTATTCTGAATTTGGAGTAAAGCCTAAAAGAGATGGAAAAGAAAAACTAATAGTTCAATTTGATGATTTCTTGCGGAAATCAGGAATAAATATGTTACCAGTCAATAAGCCTCATGCCCAGAAAGCCTATGAGTTAAGAGCTAAATATAAATTTTTGAAAGGTATGGATGCTATTCAAATTGGAACTGCGATTGAAGAAGGATGCGATGATTTTTTAACCAATGATATCAAGTTGGAAAGAATAACAGAAATAAAAATTAGTTTGTTAGATAAACTAAAATGAAACCGGGTCAGCTGCCAGTCGAGTAGGCGACCCTCCTGATCTATAACTGGCCAGGGTGCACCTCCCCCACCACCTTACGTACGGGTAACGTATCCGGCGGTTCAAAGAACAGACCTAGGTTTTAGCATATTTGACCTTGAGGTAGTATTCCAGAAACGGAACTATCCTCTTTGGCGGAGGAGGACTTCCGGTACTGCCATTTTCATGACCGGACTGCAAGACAGCCGCCACCCTCCTTTCCTTAGACGATTACGTATCCAACCGTCCAATTCTTTAAACTTCTGGAAGCCTGTGGAAGGATGGAATCGGTTCTCCCAAAAGCACAGAAAAACCCAAAAGTTGGATAGAAGAAATTTGAACTTCTGAAATATAAGCCGGATATTGGAAAAACAAGCCCAAGAAAGCCTTTTGGAAAGGAAGAAACCTATTGATACTTTCCAATAATAGTTGGCTGGCCGGGTTAAGCTTGGGGCGGCATCCCGCAACAAGTGCAGGACTAAATTTTACCTGCCACAGGAGTCGCTTTGAGTAGATCATTTGAGTGGAAGCTTGGGTGGGGAGGAAAGGCTTTTGATTGGGGAGGCAGATAAAATTCTCGTTCTTTGACAAATTGTGTGGAACTTCAAAATGATACGCCTTGAATGCCCTTGTGGGTGAAAGGTTTGTCATTTTGAAGTTCCATTTCTCAAAACTTATGTCAAAAAACTAAAATTCTTAACCGTTAGTGCCAAGCAAAAAAAATGCGATTCACTTGACAAAGTCAAACAAACCACTTTATTTTACACGTAAAAAAACATACGTATGAGCAAGTTAACATTGTCAATTAATCAAATGGTCATTGATGAAGCAAAAGAATATGCTAAATCAAGTGGCAAAAGCTTATCAAGCATAGTTGAGGAATATCTGAAATCTTTGACAAAAACCGAGAAATCAAAGAAAAAAAAGACTTCAATGGAATTGGTGAGAGATCTAAAAGGCTCAGTCAAACTACCTAAAGATTTTACCTCTTACAAAGAAATTCTTCAAGACGCTCTAGTAGAAAAATATTTAAGAAAATGAAAAAAATATTTTTAGACTCTGATGTTTTTCTAGACTTATTGCTTGACAGAGAACCTTTTATGGATGATATCGCTGAAATAATTGAGGAATCAATATCATCAGAGGTTAAGCTTTGTGTTTCACCAATAAGCATTACGAATATAAACTATATAATCGGGAAACTGGAGAATCAAAGGAAAGCAGATACACAAACAAAGAAAATTCTAAGGATAGTCAATGTAGAGAATGTTGGACAGACAATAATTGACAAGGCGGCTAATTCAAAATTTAAGGATTTTGAAGATGGGGTCCAAAACTATTGCGCAGAGGAATCGGGACATGAAATAATAATTACAAGGAATACGAAAGATTACAAAGAAAGTGAATTGTCAATTTTGACACCAAGAGAATATTTAGCTAAAATTCAAAATGAATAAAGGAGCCTTGCACACATCGAGTAGGCGGCCCTGCCCAATAAATGGCCAAAGTGCACCTCTCACACCACTTCCGCAGCAAGTGCGGAATACAGACCTCGCATCCGGTGGTTTGCACAAACAGTGCAAAAGCTCTTCCTTCAGACTCCCCCGTCACCAAGAACGCCCCACCCTCAAGTTTTATTCCTTACCTTTATAAGGAACGGATGCCCATGCCGGGCACACATAAAGTGCATAATTTCAATAGCTCCCATTCGGTCGCTATAGCATATGCACTAACCGGTTAGGCACCACCTAATCAAGAAAAAACTTCACATATTGACTCAAATAATGTAAATTGCGTCAATGAAATGACGCAAATGAAGTTAATAAAGCGAGAATTAGAAAGTCAAATCCTCAAAAAACTAGCGCCAAATAAAGTGGTTGTGCTCCTTGGGCCTAGACGAGTGGGAAAAACAGTTCTGATAAATCAAATAATTAATCGTCTCAATGAACCTCACTTACTACTAAGCGGCGAAGATTTTGAAGTTTTAACATTGTTGGAGAGAAGGAGCGTGCAAAATTATAAGGGGCTGATTGGAAATATAAAAGTATTGATAATTGACGAAGCTCAAAAGATTCCAGATATTGGAATGAAGCTTAAACTGATGGTAGACCATATTGAAGGACTTAAAATTTTAGTAACTGGTTCCTCAGCATTTGATGTTGGTAATTATACCGGGGAACCCTTGACTGGCAGGAAAACTATTAAGGAATATGTTGATTGCCAATATGAATCCTTTGGAATTAAGAAACGACAAGGGAATGTTGTGGGAAAATTATGTAATCAGTGAGCGAATAAAATATCAGGAGTATACCCGAATGATCGTCAATAATTACTTTTGGAGAACATATGACCAACAAGAAATAGATTGGGTAGAAGACAGGGGGGGGAATTTATATGGATATGAATTTAAATGGAACCCAAAGAAAAATGTAAAAGCACCAACAACGTGGAAAAAAGAATATCAAGAAGCTGAGTTTAAAATAATCACTCCTGAAAATTATCTTGCTTGGGTAACAAATTAGAAAAATTAATGCGGTACCTAGCCGAGTAGCCAGCCCTGACCAATAAATGGCCAGGGTGCACCTCTCAAACCACAGTACGTTCGAACCGCGAATACGGCGGTTCGCCAAACAGTGCAAAAGTTCTTCCTTCATACTCCCCGTCACTAGAGACGCCCACCGATAAACCCGGAGCAGGCTTGGTAGCTTGCAAACAGGCTTCGGCAACTTGCCTGTAGAGGACTTACAGCTCCTAGAGCAGTTGTTTTAACAACCGGAATTGCTTATCTTGCACTAAACAATAACTAGTGCTTCAGGAACTAAATCCTTGATAGCTTTAGAAGCGATTATTTTGGTGGCAAACGAGGCGCGAAGAAAGAGCATAGCCAAAGTTACCTGACCGATGAGCAACGAAGTAGGCCGCCAAAAGAAGCCGTCTAAAATGTCAAGGATTTAGTTCTTTAAGCACTAGGTGCATTCGAGGCACACACAGGCTATACGCCCAGCCTCCGCTAGATCTCCGGCCGATCGTATAGCCTCTTCCGTCAGACTGTGAAAAAGCTATTGAAATTGAAAAAATGTTTATTGAAAATCAGCCTGTTATGAAATTAAGGCGACTAAAAAATGGAGCTTTTTCACAAACTGCCGTTGCTTGTAATATAAAGAAAAATTGAAAGATTGAATAAAATGTAGTATCTTAGAAATTGAAATTAAAAGGGTATGACAAAAAAACTGGATAGTATTAAATTTAGCATCATCAAAGAAATCATGGAGATTGACGAAGAGTCTGTTCTAACCAAGATTCAGGAGGATATAAGCTCGATTCGATCTCAAGGTAGTTTATTAGATAAGGTTTTTGGACCTACTCGATCTACCATAACTCTGGATGAGATGAAAAAAGAGCAAAACTACACCCCAATTCAAAAAGAAGAATTTTTTAAGTTGACCGAAGAAATAGGAATAGAAGAGTCACTTGAAGAATTATTATCCCAGTTAGATTAATTATGACCTACCTATTAGACACCAATATTTTAGTAGTATATGTCCGTGGAAAAAATCAGGCAATCAATTTAGAAGAGGAACTAGGCTTACTCAATAGTCAAGACGACATAGTTATATCTGTTGTTTCTGTCGCAGAGATAAAATCTTTGGCCTTACAGAATGGCTGGGGTAGGAATAAAACAGAAAAACTTATCTCCCTGTTGAATCGATTTCTAATCGCAGATATCAACATTGATGAAATTATTGAGCGATATGTTGAAATAGATGCATTTAGCCAATCAAAACATCCTACCAAAAAAGGTGCCTTTACCGCCAGAAATATGGGTAAGAATGATTGGTAGTGGGTAGAATCCGTTGATGGATTTATCTAATAAGCTTTACTACTTAAGGTTAACACTTCTCATCAACCGGTTTTACCCACTACCGAATGATTTATGGATTGCTGCTACTGGGTCAGTCCTAAACCTGATTTTAGTTACGAGTGATAATGATTTTGACCATTTAGAGGGGGAATTTCTAAAGCTGAAAAAAATTGATCTAAAAAAGTATTTGTAAAGGTCAAATACGACAAGTAATCGAGTAAGAAACAATGAGCAATAAGCCCACCGCAGCCCTCTCACACCATTTCCGCAGCAAGTGCGGAATTCGGGCCTCGTATCCGGCGGTTCGCACAAATAGTGCAAAAGCGCTTCTTTCAGACTCCCCGTCACCACGAACGCCCTCCGATAAACCCCGAGCAGGCTTGGTGACTTGCTAACAGGCTTCGGCAACTTGCCCGTCAAGGGCTTTCACCCTCAAGTTTTATTTCTTATCTTTGCAAGGAACGGATGCCTATGCCAGGCACACACATTGCATAACTGTCCATTTCGGGCAAAAGCCCATAAATGAAGGTAAAGTCAGTGTATCCCGACCGACATAAGCTGTCCTTAAAACCAGCACGGGTCTTAGTTATGGCTAGCAAAAAAAAAGCTTGGCTTATACCAAGACAAGGGTGAATTATTGGTGTAATACCCAGAATCAAACCTATCTGGCGGAAATTATTTAGATTGCAGAGTTGCTTGAAGTAGCACCTGCAGACCTAATTGTGAATGCCACAAAAAAAGAAAAAGGCCCTAAGAAACTTAGAACCTTTTCAATAAATTAAACTTAATTTTTAATCAAAATGACTGCCAGAACGACCGCTGCAAATTTTCTGCAGATGTAAATCCCTGATTGACAGGCTATCTTGAATATGTTATGTGATCTCGCTGGGGCTCGAACCCAGGACCCTTTGATTAAAAGTCAAATGCTCTACCAGCTGAGCTACGAGATCTTTTACTATTTTAACGCTTCTCAAAATCGGACTGCAAAGGTAATAGACTTTTTTATTTTATGCAAACCCAATTTTCAAATAATTGTCAAAGAAATTTGAGCCGTGTCCTTGTTACGGATTCTATAACCAACACCCCAATAAAAAAGTTCAATAAACCATTTAAAAACATGAGTCATCCCAAATCTTCGGGATGACTCATATTTTTAAGGAATTGTAACAATCACCTTTTTCGTCACCGAAGTCTGCCCTTGCTGAACCATCAAGAAATACGTCCCTGGGCCATTCTGCGTTATATCCACTTCATCCTGGAAGTTGCCCTGGTAGCCAGGTAAATCTCTTTGGTAGATCAATTGACCAGGCCCGTTATACGCCCGGATGTAGGTATCGCCTTCCTGAGGCAGACCAAAAGCCAGGTTGAAGCGCCCTGTGTTGGGATTCGGGAAAATATTCAATTGATCGATGCGCAAATTATTGATCACAGGCATATCAACGCCAAATTCTTTCTTCATCTCTTTAGCTTCGCGCTTCGTTAAATCTTCCATTTCCACCTCCATATCTTCTATATCTATTACCGAATTTTTGACAATATCCTGATCTTCTTCGTCCTCATCGTAGGTAGCCGCAACTGATTTTATGGGCATTGCGCCTGAAAGCATCTCTCCTTCGCGATAGTATTCCAACGCAATTTCATCCCCGGCAACAAGATCATCGATGGCTGTAGATACATCATGCCAGTCGTAAATCGGATTTTTATTTATAGAAGTAATGATGTCACCGTCTTCAAGCCCCATGGCCTCAGCGGTGCTGTTGCCGACAATAGAAACCGGCTGCCCGTAATCTAATGCTTTCGGGACTTTATCGTGGCGCGGTTGGATGCCAAAAAAAGCATCCTCTTCTCTGCTCAATTTTATCGGCTTAGCATCCGACCGCTTGCCCAACCTGACCTTTTCGGTCACTTTGCGGCCTTGACGGTACAGCATTACATCTACTTTATCACCAGGCTTATAATTATCCATAAGATCTCCAAAACTGGTTTCTTCGTCCATTTCCTGATTGCCCATACCGTAAATAAAATCAAATGGCTTGATTCCTGCCTTCTGAGCACTGCTGTTGTTGAAAACCTTTGTGACGTAAACGCCGTTGGGATTATCGAAACCGAGCGTTTTAGCTTTTTTATTTGAAACGTGACTGTAATGAACGCCCATATAGGCGTCGTCATCTTGAGCGAATAAGCCTGATGTAAGTAGTGTAAAACTTAAAATAAATGCTAGTGTGCCGAATAATTTCATTTTTATTGTTTTTTATTTGTAAAAAAAGCGACACACATACGTTTCGAAAAGCGTCATGGGATTGTAAAAGGATCTATTTTAACATAACGACAACTATTGAGGCAGTCCCCAAAGCAGTTCGTTGCCCCTGGCAGGAAAGCTTTTTATTGGAATGATGTTCGTTTTGAGGCATTTTTTTCGAAAATACCCCCACAACGCACCTCATTCTACATAAACTATTTTAGTTCTTTGAGATAAATTGTGGAAAATGGAACTGCAAAATGATAAGCCTTTCAGCCAAAAGGGCATTCAAGGCTTATCATTTTGAAGTTCCACACAATTTGTCAAAGAACGACTATTTTGAGGATCGTTTCGAGAGAGAATAAAAACACATGAAAGACTTCAAAGACATACAAATCGTATTTTGGGTAGCCTTAGTCATTGGCCTGATCAATATATTGATCATGAACGATTTTACTACCATCGTTTCTCCGGTTGAGTACGATTTCCTGAATGCCTCTGATGCATTGTTTCCAATCTTAGGCACCCAATGGACGAGCTTTCTCCTTGACTTGAGCGGCCTGCATCTATTCTGGCTCCGGCTGAGTACTCCCCTACTCTACTTACTCAGTGGATATCTATTCTACTGGCTTGCGGCTCCACTTTTTGGAAAAAGTGCCACCTTATTTACCCTGATTGTTGCTCTTTCCGCTCCGGCATTTATCAGTGCCGGAAAATTTGCCACTGCAGATGCATGGTTATTGCTCCCTACCATTCTCTATGCCTTATCCACCATTTTTTTTGTAAAACAACCGAAAAATAATTGGAGAATCTTAAATTACGCAAGTTTATTATTAGGGATATTGGCTCATCCTTTCAGCTTTGCTCTTTTTGGTGGGATGATCGCGTTGATCTCACGCATGGCACATCCGCAAGGGAAAACGCTGGATAAACTGTATATCTGGGCTATATGGCCACCTGCAGTGATCATTATTTCCATTTTAGGCATGTTACCGCTGGAGGTGCCAGGATTTTGGCTGGGCTTTAAGCAAGCCAACCTGGTTCAATACAGTCTCTTTCTTTTAGCATGTTTTGCTCCTTGGCTGGGCTTCACCGTTGCCGGCTTATGGGAACTAATCCGGAATGGACGGAAACGAGAAGAAATGGCGGTGATTTTAATTGCATGGCTGGCAGCAGCTCTTGTGAGCTACTCCATAGCCATTGTCCCTATATTGGCTTTAATAACAGGCCGGCAAGCTCTGCGTTATTTTTCAAAGGGATATCCTCACCAAACCATTGTCAGAGGCGTTTTTATCATCAATCTGATTGCCACATTCTTTTTAGCCACCGTTTTCATGATTAGCAGCTTTCAAATACTTAAAGGGCCGGGCTTTCGGTTAAGCATGATTATTTCCCTTTCATACTGGATATTAAGTTTCATTGGCATATTTGGCCTATTTCTCAATAATCCCAAGCTGGTATGGCGAAGCATGGCTTTCAGTGGCTTATTGTTTACTTTTTTAATGTGGGCCCTGCTCAATCCGCTTGCCGAGCAATGGAGGGGTTTGCCGAATCAATTAGTAAATAAAATTCCTGATAATAGTTCTTTAAAAATACCGGAGAATATTGGAAAGAACTTCCCTTCCATTGAACTATACGCCCGTTCAAAAGGCATTGAATTAAAGGATGATGGAGCAGCGTTTATCCTTCAGGAAAAAGGAAAGAACTCAATTGAAGTAGCGATAGATAGCTTTAAACCTAATCTTTTCAATGAAGAAGAGATCTATTATTTGATGCAAGCTACGATTCAATAAAATGAGGCTAAATTGCCGCAACCTGGGTTATTTAATAAAAATGATCATCCCCTAACTTTAAGGAACTTCATGTTGTCAAAATTATTAATAATAGAAGCTGTAAATCAATATTTAGGACCGGCCTTATTCAATTTAGCTTTTTGGAAGGCTGGCAGCCGTTAAAAAATGAATACTGTTTGAGCCTTGGCGAGTTTATTCATTTTAGGCTGCCAGCCTTTCAAAAAGCGTTAAAAATTGAATACAGCCTTGATTTTTTGCTACTTTTTTATCAAGAAAAAAGTAGATAAGATCTTGATTAACAGAAACATGTAAAGATTTTCACCAACATGAGTCATCCCGAAAATTCGGGATGACTCATGTTGATTAAACCTTTTCTCTTTTAGGACGCTAAGAACATTAAGAACAATATCAGCAGGATCACTGCTGCAGAGATGCCTACAATCATCAGGATTTGCTTTTCATCCTTGCGCGTTCTTGCCTCCTGGCGTCTTTTTCTTCTCGATTTAATTACTGACGACATAATTCCTTATTTAAAAATTACACAATTCATTACTAATTTTCCTATAAAAATAAGGAAAATATTCAAATTCCCAAATATTATTACAAAAACATGAGCTATCCCTTAACTTTAAGGAACTTCATGTTGTCACCATGATTAAAAATGGATGCTGTAAATCAATGCTTTAGGACCGGCCTTGATTTTTTGCTACTTTCCCATCAAGGAAAAAGTAAGTAAAGCCTTGATTGACAAGGTTATGTAAAGTTTCTTTTTACAAATATGAGTCATCACGAAAATTCGTGATGACTCATATTTGTTGTACAGCAATATTATAAAAGATTGCTACAGTATTTTTGTGATACAGACGCGCTTTGCGCGTCTGTATCAATAAAACGCCCTACAAAGGGTAAAAAACCTTAGTTCCTTGAAGGAAAAATTCCAGCTATGCAGATAACCATATTAGCTACCAAAAATGGAGATCTATTATCGAAAGGCTGTCCATTTCCGCTATATCCAATTTGACCAGAAAAGCTGGTGCCGCCAAGGTTAACGCCAGAAGAAGCTGCACCTCTGTAAATAAAACTCGAAACGGCCAATACCTGATTCGTTGGATCTGTTTCATTGGCATCTTCGTCAGAAGCACCTACTGTAACTGTACCTGAAATTGTATGAGAATGCTGTGGCATATGAGTTACATTTAACGTAACAGTTTGACTACCACCTTTTTGGCCCATCATATAACTACCTAATCCAGGGCCAGTACCTTGATGCACCATCACACGGCCTCTGAAATCTGGCAAAGCAAATGTCGTTCTACCGTCGCCACCGTACGTAGTACCTAGCAAAGCGAATAATGCCTGATTACTTGAAATAGCAAGTAATTGGCCATCGCAAGAAGCCCAACTTCTTGGAGCCCATGGATAACCAACGGCTGTAATTACACCTAGTGTACCTTCCATTATTGATAAAATTTTATTTTTTTTTAAAAGTGAATAATTCAGGAAAACCTTTACTTTACCCTTCGCGGCATTTTATTCCAATCTTCTGTTCCACCCTTTGCACTTCCCGGAAAGACAAATCATCATTTGGAAGTGGGAAAAACTTCTTAAGAGTTCCTTCGTGCTTAAGATTAATTCCTTTCAAAGAGCTCAAACGATTATAATTACAGTAAAATTCCTTAAGGTTGGTTAGCTGCTTAACCTCCTCAATAGATTCTATTTGATTGACATTCACGTAAAGCATCTCCATTTTATCTAGTTCCTCTATGCCCTTCAAGCTTTCGATCAAATTATTATTCAGAAAAAGTGATTTAAGCTTTGGAAGGCTTGCTAACTCACGAATGGATTTTATCTGGTGAAAAATAGCAACCAATATTTCCAGGTTCGGTAAGCCTTTGATCCCACTTAAGTTAGTGAGTTCAAAGGACATGTTTGGAAAATCTGCCCTTGGCCCTGCAAACCTCAGCACAGGGGAAGTAACGATAACCTCCAACTCCTCAGAAGTTGGGGTCGAAGAAACGGCTCCTTTATTCAGTACCACTTCATTAAAAGCCTTTTTCCATTGATCTTCCAACTCAAGCCACCACCTTTGATGAGAAAACTGCAATCCTGTTGAAGATTGGACATTTAATGCCATTCAAGCAAAAGTTTAAATTTTCAAAAAATAACGACTAGTACTCTGGAACCTAAGTTACAGAATATAAGCCATCTTAGCTTCTTGAAGGATAAGTTCCTAAAAGACAAATAACGACATTAGCCACCAAAAATGGAGATCTGTTATCGAAAGATTGTCCCCCTCCGGTATTTCCAATTTGACCGGAAAAGCTAGTGCCACCAAGTGCAACACCCGAAGAAGCTGAACTTCTGTAAATATTTGAACCAGAAACTGCTAGTACCTGATTCGTAGGATCCGTTTCGTTAGCATCTTCATCTGATGCGCCAATAGTAACGGTACCACTAACGGAGTGATTATGGCTAGGTAAGTGATTGTTATTTAAGGTAACGTACTCAACACCACCTTTCTGCCCGATAGTTGCTGGTGAAAGTCCACTTCCATTCCCTTGGTGTACCATAGAACGACCTCTTAAGTCAGGTAGAGCAAAAGTTGTACGGCCGTCACCTCCATAAATTGTACCAATAAGAGAAAAAAGAGCTGTATTTGAGTTGATAGATAATAATTGACCATTACAAGAAGCCCAATTTCTTGGAGCCCAGGAATAACCTACTGCGGTTATGGTTGCGATATAACCATCCATGATTTTTAAGTGTTAAATAGTGAGTGAAAAAAAGTAGTTAATTAAGATTCAATTAGGCAGCTTGTTCTTCTCCTTCCCCAACGGGTTCGAAGCCGGTGCCGACCATACCGATTGCTGCGTAGTAATAACAAGGGGATTCGTTACGTAACAAATCCATCAAGAAGTGTGCCTCAGACGGGCTGTCAAGAGCAATATCTGCTCCGGTTCCATCCTTTAAACCCAAGTGGAGGGTGCCTCTGTTATCCGCTGGCGTCCACGTAAGTTTATAGGTTTCAATTTCCTGCATGTGAAATGAGTTATAGGGTGAAAAAATAGATTTTACATTAATCGTAATACACTTTCACACAACGCAAAAACCTTCTCTTACAAAGCTAGTAATAAGAACATGATTCTTCTAAAACAGCAGTGCATTGTAAACTATTTCAGTACATTAGAATGGAGGACGAGTAGCATAATGAGAGAGGAAAAATGCTTAAAACATTTCTTTTATTTACTTTTCCTTGACACTTTTGCTGCACAACAAAGAAAAGGTTTTTTTCCCTAAAATCAAAGTTTGACCATATATTTTTTGGGGTGAAAAATGAAAATTTAATTTTTATTCGGTTTTTTATAAATTATATAATTTTTTTAATGTATCCAACGCTAGAGAAAATTGTTGTTTCATAAACATATAGGGGGCAGGACAAAAGGCGCGGCCGCGCCTTTTGTCCTGCCCCCTATATGTTTGTACTAATGGAATTAGAAGTGTTGTTCATAAAATTCCAAGATCCGCTCATCCACTAAAATATCCTGAAATCTTAAGGGACGCCTTAGTACGATTCCTTCCAGCGTTCGGCACCGGCTAAGCGCAACGTAGGTTTGCCCATGCTCAAATGCTCCCTGCCCCAATTCAATCATAACCTTGTCAAAGGTTTTGCCCTGGCTTTTATGAATCGTGATGGCCCAGGCCAGGCGCAAAGGATATTGCTCAAAACTACCGATCGTTTCGGATTCTATCTTACTGTTGTCTTTTTCGCTTACTTTGTAACGGATAATATCCCATACCATGCGCTCTACTTCGATCATTTTTGCATTTCCCTCATCATCTTCAAGTGCTACTTTAATAGAATCATCATTTAATTCTACAACCTTACCTATACTGCCATTGACAAATTGCAGCTGAGGATCGTTCTTTATAAACATCACCTGGGCATCTTTTCGCAACCTTAGTATAGCATCCGTAGGATATAGCTTGGGATTAAAATCTCCGTTAATTTTTGATATATACCTGAATTCCGGTCCCTCCAATTGCTCCAGTTCTTTCCTGTTTATAAAATCTACACCCGCATTACGGGCCGAAAGCGTAATGAAATAATCAGAACCTTTAAATCGTGGATCAACCCGTTCATTCAAATCCTCCAGATCTTCGTAATCCACCTGATTGGTGCGAACCGCATCCAATAAACGCAAAAAATATCTCGATTTCTGCCGGTATGTATTCTGCAGCTCGATCATATCCATCGTAAACCCCCTTTCAAAGACCTTTGCAGAAAAAAAATACGGGCTTTCATAAAAAGTAGAAAAAAGGTATTTTTCCTCTTCGGTAGCCACTACAGGGGGCAGTTGAAACAAATCGCCAAAGAAGACCATCTGAACACCTCCGAAGGGTTTTCCATTATTCCGGTTTTTTCTCAGAAAAAGATCTATCGCATCCAACACATCTGCCCTTACCATCGAAATTTCATCAATGATCAGTACTTCAATATTTTTATAAACCTTCCCTTTACGTCGCTTCTTTATGTCTGCACCGGAAAGTAAACGAGCCGGGAACCCAAAAAAGGAATGAATGGTTTGCCCTCCAACATTGAGCGCTGCAATTCCGGTTGGAGCCAGTACGACCACTTTTTTCTTAGTCGTTTTCCTGAACAACTGCAACAAAGTGGATTTACCAGTTCCTGCTCTCCCTGTGACAAACATGCTAAAATTCGTTTTTTCCAGGGTATCCAATACATACACAAAATCGCCGCTTAATATCAAAGGTTCTTTTTCCACGTTTTTACTTTCCTTTTATTCTATTTGTTCCCGAAGGGCGGTAAACATGAGTGATCCCAAAAATTCGGGATCACTCATGTTTGTGAAAAGTCTCTACATTACTCTGTTAATCATAGCTTTATCTACTTTTTTCTTGATAAAAAAGTAGCAAAAAATCAAGGCTGTATTC
>CAZHZT010000146.1:0-13385 GCA_964537285.1 uncultured Saprospiraceae bacterium
AGGCCGCCAAAAGAAGCCGTCAAAAGTGTCAAGGATTTAGTTCCTGAAGCACTAGATGATTTCATTTGGTCGAAGTTAACTTAGCAAGCCCTTAAAGCAGGCCGTTAGGCCTGCCTGATCGTAGCCCTGGGTCCTCCCAGGGTTATAAGATATTAGAGATCAACTTCCGCGTAGCGGAAGCACGTCATAAGCTATAGCTCTTGTGTTTTGGCTACCGCTACGCGGAAGAAATTAGATAGAATAACCCTTTCCCCAGGAGGACCTGGGGCTACGATCAGGCAGGCTTAACGACCTGCTTTTTTTCCTTCTTTGGTCATTAGATCAACTGATTGCTGCCTCATCAGGTAATTAGTTTTCTCTTCTTTTTAAAGTAGAAACTTAAATTTCTACTCCTCTTTTGAAACCTTTTTAAAATTTCTTAGTAGAAACCTTCAAAGGAAAAAGCCTGCTTTATTCCTTGCAAAAGGTATAGTGGCTTTTAACGAAGTTGGCTTAAAAGTGTTTCATTGCCAATGGCAAGTCCGTTTTTGAACAACTTCAATGAGTAAGATATATACTGTGAGAAAACCCCCCGCCCAATTTCAGTGGCTACTGTCAGAAAGGTGCAGCAAGCCCTGCTTTTTTATACTTCAAAAGTCTGAAATTTTACACTTTATATAAAAAATAAATATATAAGGCATTGATCAATAAGTTGACATGATCTCTAAGAAATACGGCAGGTAGAGAAAAACACTTTTTGAACTACCTAATAAAAATCGTTTATTTGCAGCAATTTTGTGTTTTTATCGTATAAGTGTTTGTTCCGATTTTGTGGTTGGCCAAATGCTTGTAAAGTAAGCACATACCAACTTTATTTTTTAACGCTAAAATCCCATGACCGTATGCGTGTTTATACGATGGTCCTTTCTGTGCTCATTTTAAACCTATTGAGCAGCTCCGATAGTATGGGGCAAGTAACTTTTTCTACACCCGATACTTGTGTACAAACAGGTGACACAATCTGGGTGGATTTTAATGTCGAGAACTTCTCGGACATTGCCACTTTCCAATCCTCTTTTCAATGGGATTCCACTGTCTTTTCCTACCTTGATGTGGGAAATTTCGGAATCAGTTTAAATCTCAACAATGATTTTAACTTCAATGACACTTCCCAGGGAAGGATAGGGGTTGGTTTTTTTAGGTTTCCCACCGTCTCTATTCCGGATGGGGGAGCATTGTTCTCTGTGCAATTAGTAGTAACTGGTAGCCCGGGCAGTATTTCCGATTTTATAATAACAAATCAACCCGTAAGCCCGGTTGAAGCTACCCAAGGGATTCCTCCCGTACCCATTGGGGTTGCCCCCGCAGTAGGAAGTGCTTTCGGTACCCTTACTGTTAATGGTCCGCCTACAGCACTTTGCCAGGATATTACCATTGCACTGGATGCCATGGATAGTACGGCAACTATCGCCGTTTCCCAGGTGGACGCCGGCACATTTGATCCCTGTGATCTGGACTCGGTTACCCTTTCACAAACCTTTTTTGATATCAATGACATTGGCGCAAACCCGGTGGATCTCATCGCTTATGATGCCCTTGGTTTTACGGATACCTGTGAGGCTACAGTGTCTGTGTTGGGGCCCGGCGGAGGTCCGGCTGCCGTTTGTCTGGATATTACGATTCAGTTGGACGCCATGGGGGCGGATACAATCACTCCTGCTGATCTCGACGGCGGAAGCACAGGTACGGGAACCTTGAATTTCGCCATTTCCCAAAGTACTTTTAATTGTACGGATGTTGGAGATAATTCGGTGATCTTGTCCATTACCGATGATATTGCCACTTCTACATGTACTTCGATTGTAACCGTTGAAGATGATATGGCTCCTACGGTGACTTGTACGGATGTTACGCTGCAACTGGATGCAAATGGCGCCGCAGTACTGGATCCTGCTTCTGTTGAAGGAACTATTACTGATAATTGCTCCATTGCTATGAGCAGTGTTTCTCAGGATATGTTTGATTGTGACGATATTGGAACACAAACAATTACCCTGACCGTCACAGATGATGGCGGGAATACCGCTACTTGCGAAGCTCAGGTAGAGGTAGAAGATGCTTTAGGACCCAATATGGCTTGCCAGGATGTTACGGTTCAGTTAGATGCGAATGGAATGGCGAGTATTACTGTAAATAATATTGATAACGGTACAAATGATAATTGTGGTACACCAATGCTTAGTTTAGATATTACAAGCTTTGGTTGTAATGATCTGGGAAGTAATGCTGTTATTTTAACTGGTGAAGATAATGGCGGAAATTCTGCCGATTGTACGGCTCAGGTTACCGTTGAAGATACCATTCCTCCTGTGGCCGTTTGTCAGGATATAACGGTTCAACTAGACTCCATCAATCAAGTCTATACCTTGCCTCCGGCAGATGTGGATGGAGGGAGCTCTGATAATTGCGGTATTGATATGCAAACAGTTGCACCTAATACCTTTGATATCGAAGATTTGGGGGATAATAGTGTAGAACTTAGTGTTCAGGATGCCGCCGGTAATATGGATACTTGTAGTGCGGTATTCACATTGTTACCTCCTCCTGGTTTTGGCCCTACTGCTGTTTGCCAGGATATAACGGTACAGTTGAATGCTTCTGGCGAAGCAGCTGTTTCCGCCATACTGGTAGACAATGGTAGTTTTGGAGAAGGAACCTTGATTTATACGCTGAACCAAAACATGTTTACTTGTGCAGATATTGGTGACAATGCCGTAATCCTTACTGTTGAAGATGATTTTGGTACCGATGCCTGTTCTGCGACTATTACGATCATTGATGCTAATCCTCCTGTCGCTCTATGCCAGGATGTAACTTTAAATGTTAACGTTAACGGAGAAGCTGAACTTGACGTGGAAATGATTGATGCTGGGAGTACCGATAATTGTGGGGTGGATAGTTTAGGGCTTAGTCAATCTGATTTTACCTGCGCGGATATTGGAACCAACATGATCGAGTTAGTTGTATTCGATAGTAGTGGGAATACTGGAAGTTGTGTCGCTCAGGTCGTAGTACAGGATGTAGATGCTCCTGTGGCGCTGTGCCAGGGCGTAAATGTTTTTTTGGATGAAAATGGCCAGACAATAGTTACTGCCGCTGATATAGATGGTGGAAGTTCTGATAATTGTGGCATAGCAACTATGCAAGTCACGCCTTCAAGCTTTACCTGCGATGACATTGGAATGCAAATCGTTGAATTACTGGTTATTGATGAAACGGGTAATTCTTCCACATGTACGGCCGATGTGTCCGTACAGGATATTATGGCTCCGGAGATGAATTGCCAAGATATTACTGTACAGTTAAATGGAGGCGGCATTGCTTTAATCGCTGCTTCTGATCTGGATGGTGGCGTTACGGATAACTGTGAGTTTGATCTAAGTATTCAAAATAGTTCTTTTGATTGTAATGATATAGGAGAAAACCAAATTACACTTACCGCTACCGATGGAAGTGGCAGTGTTGCTACTTGTGAAAGCACGGTGACTGTAGAAGATGACCTGCCACCGAGCATTTTCTGTGAAGATGTGACCGTTTCGCTAGATACTTCCGGTCAGGTTGTGGTAGACCCTCTTTTAGTTGGAGGATTAAGCAGCGATAACTGCCAATTGGATACCTTAATCCTTTCTCCTGCTCAATTTGATTGTAATCAAATCGGCCAGCAACCAGTGGAGTTATATGTAATAGATGTTTCCGGGAATGCCGATACATGTTCTGCACAAGTGACCGTCGTTGATGATGCACCGCCGGTTGCGGTCTGTGTGCCTGTGGATGTTTATCTTGGTACTGACGGAACGGCAGACTTATTGCCTTCTATGGTAGACGGTGGGAGCACAGACAACTGTGGGATTGCCAATACAAGTCTGGATAATTTAGTATTTGATTGCAGTAGTATAGGAATGCAAACGGTGGTTCTTACTGTTGAAGATGTAAATGGAAATAATAGTACCTGCCAATCTACTGTAACTGTATCTGATACCCTTGCACCAGAAGCCCTTTGTACGGATATTACAGTAAATATCGGTGTAAATGGAGTTGTAAATGTCAATCCTGATGCTGTCGGCGCCGGTAGTATGGATAATTGCGGGGCACCGACTTTAAGTGTTGATCCATCCATGTTTACTTGCGATGATATTGGCGATCAGCTTGTGACCCTTACCGCTGCGGATGACAGCGGAAATATGTCTACTTGTTCTGCTACGGTAACAGTAGATGGAAGCACGGAATTGATCGCTAATTGCCTGGATGCCACGATCGAAATTGGACAAGGTGGGATTGCTGTATTAGACCCCAACTTAGTATATGGCGGTGGTGGAGATGTTTGTGGAAGTACTGTAAACGTAGCCGTAGCTCCTAATCAATTTGCTTGTAATGATGTCGGAGAAAATCTGGTTATTTTAACAATATCTGATAATGATGGCAATTCTGCTACCTGTAATGCTACGGTAACCGTAGAAGATAATTTACCTCCTAATGCTTTCTGCCAGAATCTGGTTGTGCAATTAGATCCTTCCGGTAAAGTTGCCGTTACACCTGCTCAAATTAACAACAATAGCTCCGATAACTGCGGTGCTGTTGATCTTGTATCTCTTTCTCAGGAAGTTTTCTTCTGCGAAGATGTTGGATCCAATAGCGTTACCCTTACTATTAGTGATAATAATAATAATGAGGCGACTTGTACTGGTATTGTGACCGTTCAGGATATTACTCCTCCCGTTGCAGAATGTAAAAATACAAATGTAGAGATCGGGGCGGGTGGAATCGTGAACGTAAACCCACAATTAGTAGGCGATAATAGTACCGATAATTGTGGAGATGTAACCTTAAGCCTTAGTCTGTCTACGTTTAATTGTAATAACATTGGAGTTCAAAGTGTTACTTTGACCGTGACCGATGAATCTGGCAATACGGATGATTGCACGGCAAATATTACGGTTCGTGATTTGCCTAGTAATTCCATACAATGTAAGCCAGGAACCGTTAGCTTAGGTGCCAATGGAACTTATACGCTAACCCCTTTAGATGTGTTGACCGCCCTGCCGATAACGGATTGTAATCAATTAACGATCAGTTTGAATAAGACTGACCTGCAATGTAAAGACCTTGGCTTGAACTCTATCAGTGTAAATGTATCTGATGCCATTGGTACGATTCTCAATTGTGTTTCCAGTATAAATGTTCAGGATAATTTGCCTCCGGTAGCAAATTGCCAAGACGTAACTTTGCAAATTGGTGTAAATGGAACTGTAAACCTGAACCCTGACTTAATTAACAATGGTAGTTCTGATAATTGCGGCATCTCTGATATTTCCGTTTCTCAATCTGCTTTTGATTGCTCAGATATTGGGACTAATCTTGTTACCCTTACCGTTAATGATGAGAATGGAAATGCTAATACCTGTACTGCCAATGTTTTTGTAGAAGGTGGGGCCAATTTAAATGCCGTTTGTACAGATATTGCAGTTGACCTTGATGAAAATGGTACCATAGAAGTTCTGCCGGAAATGGTCGATGCCGGAAGTATTAGCGATTGTGGAGACCCGATTTTATCCCTTTCTCAAACTAATTTTGATTGTAGTGATATCGGTCTTAACGCCCTTACCCTAACGGTTTCTAACTCTGCTGGCAACACGGCTACTTGTACAGCCAATGTGATCATCCAGGATGTGATGCCGCCCTTCCTGATTTGCCAAGACCTCGTGATAGATCTTGGGCCGAATGGTACAGCGAATATCCTGCCTACAGATGTGCTGGATATGATCAATTCTACAGATAATTGCGGACCTTTTATCGTTCAAACTGCTTCTCCGAACTTCTTTGATTGTACCAACCTGGGAGACAACCCGGTTGCTGTAATGGTTGTAGATAATAATGGAAATGAAAATTCTTGTGTAGCCACTGTAACAGTAAACGGAGGTCCTGGACTTAGCCTTAGTGCTACGGTAAGTACTACTTCGGAAAGCTCCCCGGGGGCGATGGATGGTACTGCTACAGCAATGGTTACCGGGGGCTCCGGGAATTACACTTTTGAATGGGATAACCCTGCAAACAGTACTACGCAAGTAGTCAGTAATCTTTCAGCAGGTCTGTACACGGTAACCGTAACCGATGATCAAAGTGGTTGTGAAACAACCGCTACTGGTTTTGTAGGCCTGGGGGGCGATGTGACTTTCTCCGCTGATAGTGTTTCCGGCGAAGCAGGCCAAATGATCGATGTGCCGGTTAGAGTAAGCAATTTTGCCAGCGTGCAGTCTTTCCAGTTTTCTGTTCATGTGAATAACAATTCGGTAGCGGATATAGTGGAAATAAACGATCTTGCTATTCCTGGTATTATGACAAATATTACCAATAATGATATCACAGTTGAATGGGCGGATCCAGATTCTTCAGGCGTAACTTTACCAGATAATGCCATATTGTTCAATATAAAAGTTAACCTGGTGGGCAATCCTGGTAACTCTACCTTGGTAACACTGGATGGTAATCCACTTGCGGCTGAGGCCGTTCAGAACATTGGAGGTACCACGCAAATCGCTAGCGTTGAACTCAATAACGGCTTAATCTCTATTTTGAATCTTATGGACCTGGTGCTTTCGGGAACTTGTGTAACAGAATTGAGCTTACCTGTAAAAAATGTAGACGTTGCGCTAACAGGAACGACTAGCGGGTTTATGGAAACGCCTTCGCAGGGGACTTATTCCTTCACGGTTCCTTTTGGAAGTACTCAAAATATTACCCCATTCAAGGATACTTTCTACCTGAATGGCGTAACCACCTTTGACCTTGTTTTGATTACCCAGCACATCCTGGGCGTTCAGCTTCTGGGGTCGCCTTACAAAATCATTGCCGCGGATGCTACTAATGATGGAGTGATCACTACATTCGATGTGGTAGAATTCCGGAAATTGATCCTTCAGATTGTGCCGGCTCTGCCGAATAACAACTCCTGGAGATTTGTAAGAAGCAGCCATAATTTCCCGAACCCGACGAACCCATTTACGCCACCATTCCCTGAGGATATTACCTACAACAATATCATGCAGGATCAACCTAATGGTGACTTCATCTCCGTGAAAATCGGGGATGTAACGGATGATGTGAATTCGCAAGCCTTTACCTCTGAAGAAGGAGAGGAGCGTTATAATGGCAGCCTTAATTTACAGGTGTTCGAAAAAGCAATGAAGGCGGGAGAAGTAATTGAATATCCAGTTTATGCAGCGGATTTTGAAAAAATGCTCGGTTTGCAATTAGCTCTTGCCCTAGAAAGTGCAGGTATGGAACTAGTTGATGTGATTCCAGGGGCTTTACCCGATTTCACACCGGCAAACATCAATATGCTCAAGGAAAAAGGTGAAGTATTAATGAGCTGGATTAGCGCTACTCCTGTCAGCTTAAATACCGATCAACCTTTGTTCACACTCGTATTGAAAGCCAATGACGCCGTAGGCAATGTGGCAGATCTTATCGCAATTTCTGATAAATTATTGCCAGAGGCTTACACGGCGGATTTACGCAAACAGCATATCGATATCGATATAATCCCTGAATTAACAAGCGCAGAGGCTTTCAAAGTGTTCCCGAACAAGCCGAATCCATTTAATACAGAAACCAAGATCGGCTTTAATCTTCCAGAGGGAGCCAAAGTGAGCTTATCTGTGTTCAATGGTGCTGGTGAATTGGTCATGCAGCAAAGTCAAATAGGTAGCCAAGGCTATAATGAATTTGTAGTAACTACGAATGAATTGCCGGATGCAGGTATTTACTTCTACAAAGTAGCTACGCGTTTTGGCTCTGAAGTAGGTAAAATGGTGTTTTTGAAATAACCGTAAAAGTTGATAAAAAAAGGGGGTAGCGGCAAAGCCGCTACCCCCTTTTTTTATCAACTTTTACTACTTAAGTATTATGTTTGCGAAGAAAAATAAAACGCATGCTCAGAAAATACTTCCAGACGGACATCCGCATTACCATTGCTATCTGCATATTGATAGAGTTGCTCCATTACGTTATCCTTCAAAACCTTGTTTTTTCCAGAAAGGTCATGTTCAACACCCTCGCTTCTGAGCTTACTATAGAACAGATAGAACAGGGTTTTGGAAGTAGGAAACTCCTTGAGTTGGTTGTTTTATCTGTTAGTTCCGCTAAGCATTATTTTGCCGATATTAGGCACTGCTCTTTGTTTGAATATTGGGAACTTAGTTGTGAATTATAAGTTAACGTTCAAAGATCTCTTCCGGACCGTCGCCAATGCCTTTGTTATTTTTGCTTTAGGGAGACTCGTTCTAATCCTCATCTATCAGACCAGGGAAATAAATAATTTAATCGATCTGGCTTACCTTCCCCAATTATCCCTTTATGACCTTTTTGATCGGGCCGATTTGAGATTTGGATGATCTTTCCATTGCAGATGGCCCACTTATTTCAATTGGCCTTTATTCTGTTCCTTGCTTACGGCTTGAATCTACTAAAGAATATGGGGATAGGTCGATGGTTGCTGTTTATTCTGGCCACTTATGTAGTTGGCTTAATTTTTTGGGTGATTTTGCTAACTTTTATCGTTTATTTATAATGAAATTATATTTGCGGTGTATAGGTCTATCCTATTCATTCAAACTCGACTTAATAAACGAACTTTAAAAAATATTTCTTACCATGAAAAGCTTATCTTTTGGCGAAATGGCTCAGTTACAGGGTGGTTATGCAAAATCATCAGCCAACTGTGATCAAATCGAAAATTTGTACATCCAAGCTGTTAACGCAGGTAATTTGGTTTTTGCTTGCCACCTGGGCGCAATTTATCAAAGCCTTAATTGCGGTTTCACCGACTGTGTCGCTGGAGAAATTACTCCTGTTGAAGGTGGATTTCCTGATTTCCCTGACGGAGAAGGTTTTTAGGAATTTTATAAAAGAAAAAATTAATAATTTTCTTTGGAAATTTCTTGTGACTTGCAATAGCTAAGCATTAAAATGCGCTCTGAAAGGCTATTATTTGCTTTTATAGAACGCATCCGCGAGCTAAGTGGCACTTCCGCTGAAGGAACTACTTTGCTTGGCCTCTATCAGGCAGCCCAAGAACTTGATCTTCACGCGGAAGGTTATCAGGCCACCATAGAACAACTCCGAACACTTGAAAACCCAGCTATTCTGCATGTGGTAAAAAATAATGCCGCTCTTCATTTCCTGGTATGCTATGTTTATGATGAAAAAAAAGATACTTTTCTGGTAAGCGATCCCGCAGAAAGAGCTTTAAAAAGCATTCCTTCCGATGAACTTGAGCAAATGTGGGAATCTCATACCCTTTTACTGGTAAAGCGAACGGATCAATTTCAAATTGCCAAAAAAGAAACCATTTGGCAGCAGTTGAAGTGGATGTACGATTTTACCAGGCCTGATTTTAACCTGTTGTTTACATCCTTGATCCTTGGAGTATTTGTATCCATACTGGGGCTGTCCATTGCAGTTTTTTCTCAGAAACTGATTGATGTTATCCTTCCTGAAAGAGATGTGTTCAGGCTTTATGTAGGGGCGGGTTTGTTGTTGTTCCTGTTGCTGTCTCGTTTGGGAATGAGCTATATGCGCCGCTTGTTTCTGCTGCGGCAGAATAAAGACTTCAATATTCGCATTTTACAATACTTTTATCACAAGCTGCTTCGCCTGCCCAAACCCTTTTTCGATAACCGCAAAACCGGAGATTTAGTGGCCCGGATGAATGATACGGCCCGCATTCAGCGGACCATTGCAGTCATTTTTGCTTCCGTGGCCATCGATTTCGTCATGGTTTTGGTGAGTTTGACGGCCCTTTTGGTCTATAGTCCTCGGATTGGAGGCATTGCTCTGCTTTGGATTCCTGTGTTTATCTGGATTGTTTTCAGGTTTAAAAACAAGATTCTGGCTGCACAGCGCAAAGTCATGGCGGCGTATGCTCAGAATGAAGGCAATTATATCGATACGATCCAGGGGGTTGGCACGATAAAGGTAGATGGGAGAGAGCCTTTTTTTGATAAATGGACGGAGCAGTTTTACACGGCCCACAAAATAGCTCGGTTTGATCTGGGCATGATCGGGCTGAACTTTGGAATGACGACTCAACTCATCGGTACTTTTTTTACAGTGGGGATTATTTTATATGGTTCGGTATTAGTTATTGAAGGCTTGTTAACAATGGGAGTGGTGATGGCCGTCATCCAGCTCGTCAGCATCACTATGGGATCTGTTGCGGCTATTGCAGGTGCCTACATTGGCTTGCAAGAAGCCCGCGTTGCCCTGGACCGGATGAAAGAGTTTACGGATTTGAAAGCAGAGTTTGAAGAAGAAGAGGAGGCTGAGAAGGCGGAAGTAAAAAGTTTTGAGCGCCTCCAGGTCAATGATCTATGTTTTCGCTTTCGGGGAAGGCCCTTGTTGTTAAAGAATGTTTCTTTTGAAGTCCGGAAAGGAGAGGTCGTTGTGATCAAAGGGGAAAGCGGCTGCGGGAAGAGTACCTTACTGCAAATTTTACAAGGTTTTTATCAAGCGGAAAGCGGCGATATGTTAGTCAACGGAAAGGGAATCGAGGTGTTTTCTATGCTTTCCTGGCGGAAATTACTGGGTGTGGTGCCTCAGCAAATAAAGCTATTCAATGCTTCTTTGGTTGATAATATCGTGCTGGATGATATGAAAACGGTAGACATGGCAGAGATGAAAGCATTTATGAACGATTATGGCTTTGATCGGTATTTCAGCCAATTTCCGGCAGGCTACGCTACTATATTAGGCGAGTCGGGCGTGCAAATTTCCGGAGGCCAGCAACAATTGGTAGCGCTGGCGCGAGCACTATACCATAAGCCTCAACTTTTGCTGCTGGACGAACCTACTTCTGCTTTAGATAAGTATACGGAAACTTGGGTATTGCAACTTTTAGAGCGATTGAAAAAGGAAATGGGGATTGTTATTGTATCGCATAGGGAGCGGCCATTACAGGTAGCGGATCGGGTATACTCCCTGTAAGCGTTAAGTACACATTTACCACCATTCCAAAAGCCCGTCTATTACCGTAAAAGGCCGTTCTTCGGTCGTTTCGCAATCCAGGCAATGCAAAAGAAACAAGGCATTGGTCGGGACATTATCAAATTCGAGCGCAAAGCCTTCCGATTTTACCTTTTTCAGTAATATCCATTTTTTATCCCAATAATAAAGTTGGTATTGGCGCCCCGGGAAGATGCGATTCTTGTCTTGAGCCGGGATGAAACGAAACTTGTTAATACTTCTAGGGCTGCCCAGATCCAAGCCGACCCATGCATCGGGATTGATCTCCTCGTGAATGATGCTGTAGCCGTCTGTGCCATCAAAAGCATGCTCTGGGTTAGGAATGGTGCCGATGGGCTTGCCCTCCAGTTTATTGCCGGTTTGAGCATCGTATACTTCTAAATCTCCCAGCTTAAAGGGCTTGTCATCTTGAAGTTTAAAGCGGATGTATCTAAATTTTTGTGAAGGTGGAAAAGCAACTTCCTCCCAAAAGTCGCTGTAGGAAGCTTGATCCCGGTACCGAATGCCTGCGGTTTCGCTAATAGTCCAGGGCTCCATAGCTTCATCAATTTTGTACAGAACAGTCGGATGTTCAAATGCAGGATGGTGTGCGCCCTGAAGCTCGGCATCATTAAGGGAAACTGCATAGGTCCACTTGGTGATTAGTCTTGAATTGGGGGACTTCCGCTTCATGCGAATGGATTGGGTAGCATCCAGGCTGGGTGCTAAAATGCGAACATCCGCATCAAAGGTAAACGTTCGGGCATCGCTTGCAATGATATAGGCTCCATCCTGAAAGTAAACCGGCAGATAAGTGATGGCTACGCCCATATTTTCAAAGGTAGCGGTGCCGTCTTTCCGGATTACAGCGCCTGAGAGTGCCTGCCAGCGGCTGTTGTTATATACACTTAGATATACCACTTTCCGGCTGGGATCCAGATTAGACACCGTAATGCTGCCAACCGGGGAGTAAAGATGGGTGACATCCTGGTATCGGAGGTCGTAGGCAAATCTCGGAATATCGCTTTGGGTAATACCTAATCCTTTCGCTGCCTGGGCGAAACTATTTTCTTGCTTGAACAGTACTTTACGGTAAACTTTACCTCTACGGCCTTCATGATCCAGAATGCTTTTGGCATAAGTATCCGGATGGCCCTCAGCTCCCATAAAAGGTACCGAAGTCGAATCGTTCAGGATCAAAGCATTCCAGGAATGTCCGTTATCACCAGCACACCATAGGGGCACGTATTCAATGGATACGGGTATGCCTAGGGATCGGCCTACATAGGTAGCCAGGTTGCACATATCCTGGCAATTGCCTCTCTGCCCCAGAAAGAGATTGCTTGGGCTGGCTCTGCCGGGGTAATCATCCATGTGGCTGCTGAATTTGAACCAGTCTGCCAGTTCGGAATTAAAGGCGGTCGTAGCGCGCGGCAAATCGAGGGTATGAAAAGAATCGCGCAGCATATTGTAATAACGATCATGGAGCTTTTTTCGCCAAAGCTCCGGATATTCCTGATAGTTTTTGTAAGGTAAAATGAAATTACAAAATACCTCAAAGGAGATGTTTTCGTGCCAAGGAGCATTCTGCCAGGTTTTTACGGCTTCGTCGATATGCTCGATGAGGAAAGAAGCTTTCAGGCTGAAGAGTTCATTTTGTACGTCAAGTGCGTTGTAATCCATCTTTCCAATTTGGGAGCGTATGGAATCTTTTACTTTTTTGACCCCTTCAACATTCAGATCAGCAATTTGCTGAAAAATTTGGTCATATGCTTCCAGCCAGCCGCCAGAAAAATGATATTGGCTTTCAAGGTTGGCTATTAATACCTTAGCCGCTTTTAGCTTAAGGCTGTCTTCAGGTTTTTGACTGTAATGGCTAAGTACTTGCTCAAGCTCGGGGCGATTATGTGCGGCGCGAGCTAAATTGATCTCTAGCGCATCTTGCTCAAAATCAGGGCGATTGCTACAAGCACTTAGTAATGCCAGTATCAATACGGTCAATAAAACATAGTTTCTCATGAAATTATACTTAAGATTTACCATCATGTCACCTGATTAATAACCAATCTCTTTATACAAGGAATCTTTCAGGTTTTGGCGCTCCTTGGCTGAAAGTGTTTTAAGTCGTGGAATAATTTGTTCGTATTTATCCAACCATTTCCCGGAAAAATGATAATTTGCCTCCATGTTAGCAATAAGGAGTTTAGCAGCTTCTAAGCGGAGGCTGCCAGAAGCGAAATTAATATTAATTCCGTGAACTACTTAAGTAGTTCACGGAAATAGAATATATAAGTAATCTTTGCCCTCTGTAGAAGCATTTTTTGCTTGGAGATCGACACTTTTTTGGG
>CAZHZT010000147.1:0-13217 GCA_964537285.1 uncultured Saprospiraceae bacterium
AGAGCCAATGAAGGGATTTGAACCCCCGACCCCTTCCTTACCATGGAAGTGCTCTACCCCTGAGCTACATTGGCATTTCTTTAAACATCAAACAAAGCGTTCAAACAGGGGCGAACAGCATGTATTTCAAAATTTATGCTCCAAAAAACACATGCTCAAACTAAAATAGAGCTACATTACGTCCCGATTTAACCCCGGGACGTTGAAGCTCTTCATTTAAACTAGAGCGGGAGACGAGACTCGAACCCGCGACTTTCAGCTTGGAAGGCTGATGCTCTACCAACTGAGCTACTCCCGCATATTTAATTCCTGTAGTAATCTATTTGGTGGGGGTGATAGGATTCGAACCTATTCAGTCGTAGACACCAGATTTACAGTCTGGCCCGGCTCTCCAACTCCGGCGCACCCCCGAAAATCGCTCATATTGCGCACCATCATAAGAGCCGATGGAGGGATTCGAACCCCCGACCCGCTGATTACAAATCAGCTGCTCTGGCCAACTGAGCTACATCGGCATTTAGTTTATAAGGATAACCCTTTCTTGCCATCCTTTTCAAAAGCGATTGCAAAGATAAAGCAAAACATTTAATAAAAAAACATTTTTCCACTTTTTTACAAAAAAACTCCTGAGATAGTTCCCCAATAAAAAAAAGCGCTCACAACCGTGAACGCCTTCTCATCATTGGCAAATGACTTCATCAGCAATGCTCGCTTTGGAAAAGATAATTTTTATCGCTCTTTCCATAAGCAATAATTACTTTTCGTTCTTTGACAAATTGTGTGGAACTTCAAAATGGAAACCCTTGAATGCCCTGGTGGCTGAAAGGGTTATCATTTTGAAGTTCCATTTTCCACAATTTATTTCAAAGGACTTTACTTTTTAGACCAGCTGTAATGGTAGGTGCATTACATTTTGTCGCTGCTTTTGAGAAGGAGCTATTTTTGGAGGGAGGCAGTAGCCTGCTTCTCTCCAAGGAAAACCCCTTCTCAAGAACAACGACAAAATGAAATGCACCCGTATTGGTTCCTTTGCTGATTTCAATCTCCTGATATTAGCGGTTAACGGAAAACGGACTTAGAAACTCTAACCGTTAACAGTTAACCTTTTGCCGTTTTCCACAGCTTAACCAGAATTTTGAATTCATTAAGAATTCAAACGATTAGCACCCCGAAAATTGGACTTTCTAAGCTTTCAGCTAAGCTGCAATAGGTTGCTTGTACCGGCCAAGTTGCCGGCGCAAGTTTGAAATCGCGCTATCGATGGAAGCTTCAAAAGATTTGCTTGTTTCCCGGACAAATAGAATACTTCCCGGGATTGAAAGTTGGACTTCCGCAATCTTGTCTTTGATACGACCTGAATGTTCAGATCGCAAAGTGATACGCACAGATACTATTTGACCAAAAAAGCGTTTCAACTTTTCGAACTTTTTCTCAATGACAGATAGAAGTCCTCGATCTACAGTGGAATGTACGGATTGCGTTTGGATAAACATACACACATCGGGTTTTGGTTAAACAATACTTTCTCTTAGTAAACTTTTTCTTATAAGCAATTCAATTTTTTAAAAATATAACGTCAACACCAAAACTTTGTTCTTTGAATTTTATCAAAAATAAGAATTTTATTAGTCAATTCCAAAAATAATCCGAATAATAATCTAAAACTCTTTTATCCAAACTCTTTTTCAGGATATAATTTGCCTCTATTGCTGAAAAATGTAAGTTCGTCGCCCCCTAAATCTAAAGGCTTTGATCAAACTTTGAATTTTACAGGACTTTTCCATGCAAAAGCTGTTGATCCGATAATTAATGCAAGTTGTGGGTTATGGGCATTGCTCCGGGCAGTAAGTTCTTTTTGCAGGATTTTTCGCAGAAAAACCCTGCAAAAAGAGCTTCCCCGAATAAAGAAACAGCCTCCCGGGGCATTACCTTATAACCCACAATTTGGGTTACCTAAGAGATTTATAAATTTTGGTCTTTAATGTTTGATGCAGTTGAGGAATCTTTTGCTTTTGGGTGAGCCTGCTGGTATACTTTTTTAAGTTTTTCAATAGAGTTATGGGTATAAATTTGAGTAGCTGCCAACGAGCTATGCCCTAAAAGGTCTTTAATAGCTTTTAAATCTGCTCCGTTGTCTGATAAGTGTGTAGCAAAGGTATGCCTTAAAACGTGTGGGCTTCGTTGTTCCAAAGTAGTGATTTGGGTGAGCATCCGCTTTACAGTATTGTATACCAAATTGGGGTAAACAGGCTTTCCCTTATTTGTACAGAGTAAATAATCGTGATCAAGAGGAGAAAAGTTTTCATTTCGAATTCGGCAATAATCTGATATTTTTTGAGAGAGTGTTTGAGAAATAGGAATGAGTCGTTGCTTTTGGCGTTTACCGTATATTTTGATATGCAATTGACGGTGATCTACATCCTTATTTTTCAAGTTTGTCAGTTCAGCCCTTCTAAGGCCGCAGGAGTAAAGCAGGTCAATGATCAGCCAATCCCTTGATTGAGCATGATCATCGCTCTTTTCTTCCGAGTTGAACAGTTCGGTTATTTGTTTTTCCGGGATAAAAGCAGGAATATACTTTTTACCTTTTGGGCTCAGCACTTTGTGTACTGGATTTTGAGATAGTTCTTCATTTTTAACAAAAAAATTGAAAAATGCTTTTAAAGAAGCCCGTTTCCGCTTGATCGTCGAAGCTTCCCAGCCTTCCTGTAGGCCATTAACCAACCATGCCCTAATCATTTTTTGGTGTATTTCTTCCAGTTTTTCTGTTTCAAACTCTTTGGCAATAAATCCAGTAAACTGTTCCAGATCTTTTTTGTAAGCGTTTATTGTATTTGAGGAGAAGCGCTTTTCGTAAGCGATGTAACTGAAAAAAGTATCGAGTTTTTCTTTCATTGGTAAATGGTATTATCAGCAATTCTCGCTTTGGAAATCCTAAACGAAATTTATGCCGCTTCGCGACGATATTTCCTTTCGGATCGTCTCAAAAAAGCATTTTCGCGCTTTAGGCGCGTTTTTTTTCCAAAGCAAGAATCGCTGTGGTATTGTTTTGAGAGCGGTTCGTTTTTAAAAAGCCTCTCCATTATTCGTTTTCTGTAGACTCCTCTTTCAACGCAGCTCGAAACGCCAGCTCTTTGCCCAGGTACACAATCGATGAACCAGGATCAACGACAATGTTTTCAGGGTTCTGACCAATTATTTCCAAGCGACCACTTGGAAACTTTATGAAAAGTGGTATGCTTTCGCTCAGGGCTATTATCTCCTCATATATTTCTAGAAATTCATCCTTATCATCCACTTTGAATTCATTGATCTGGGGAAAATCCTTGGCCGCTTCGCTAAGGTTAAGGAAGTCATCTGTATAAGATAAAATATTGGAGGATGGAAGCTGATCGGGCTCCATACGCATTTCGGCACTTGATATTAACCGATAAGAGCCATTTTCACCAAAGTCATCCTTGTACCGAATGCATGCATAACGATTGAGGCTATCACTACTCGTCAAAGCCATCAGATAACCAACATCTAGTAACTCCAGGTCATCTTCCAGGTCATCGGAATAGATATCCACATTAAGAGCCGTTAAACCTTCTGATTGAGCATGATTAACATTAGATTCATTATTATCGACCATGACCACATGACGATCATTGTCCTTGAGATATTTGGCAATCAGCCTTGAGGCCTTATTGGCTCCTACAATCAAAATACCATCGGATGCATCTAATGTAACTCCAAGTATTCGTGCCACCCACCGGGCCGTTGTAGCATTCAAAAGTACCGTACCTAAAACGACCATAAATACAAGTGGTGTGATGTATTCGGCCCCTGGTGTCTGGTTTTCCAGCAAACGGATCCCAAAAAGAGAAGCAATACCCGCGGCTACGATTCCTCGCGGTCCTACCCATGAGATGAATAGTTTGTCATTCGTTTTAAGATTTACACCGGAGGCACTCATAAATACACTTAAAGGGCGAAGAATAAAAACAATTACCCCGAACAATCCCAGGCACCGCCAATCGAAAAGGAGCTCAAGGTGCTCCATATCGATATTAGCGGATAATATAATGAACAATATAGAAATCAATAAAATACTAATCGATTCCTTAAAGTCAAGGATGTGCTTTACTTTGGGAATATTGAGATTCCCCAATACCATGCCCATTACAACCACGGTAAAAAGCCCGGATTCATGTTCAACTAAATCGGATAATACAAAAACTGCCAGCACTAAGGCCAGAGTAAAAACATTTAAAAGGTAATGGGGTACAAGGTTTCGTTTCAACAACTGATTTAGCCCCAGAGCTGCCAAAACTCCGATAACAATCCCTTCAACGATTATTTTTAATAAGGTTAAAAAAGCGTGCAGGGTAAATTGAGAGCCATCCGGGCTGGTAATGATAAACTCAAACACCAATACAGCCGCCAATGCTCCTAGGGGATCAATTAAAATGCCTTCCCATTTCAATACCGTCGATACATTGCGGTTTAACGGAACATTTCTCAATATAGGCGCAATAACCGTAGGGCCGGTTACAATGATCAGACCTGCAAATAAAAAAGAAATTGGCCAACTGAGCCCCATAATATAATGTGCGCTAATGCCTGCTCCGGCAAAAGTGATCAACGCACCAATAGTAATGAGCTTTACAATGGCTGGTCCAACGTCTTGTATTTCTCGTCTCTTAAGCGTTAACCCTCCCTCAAAGAGAATGATACCAATGGCCAGGGAAACAAAGTAAAAAAGGCTGTGCCTTGGCACTAAACCACTTTTACTGTCTTTTTCGAGAAGGGGTTCAATTAACTTCTCTCCGTCCACAGTCCATAATGTAGATATTGGCCCGACCAGCAAACCAATCAGAATAAGCGGCAGGATAGCAGGAACTTTAGTTTTCCAAGCTAACCATTGTGCAAAAATTCCTAAAATTACAATACCAGCTAATTCAATCATTAATAAACAATATAATTGGTGAGGCGTTACTTCAACCTCTGTAAAGAGATTTTATTTGCTGAATAAGGTTGTTAAGGAAGGGGTTTCTTACCCTTTCCGGGGGCAAAAAAACCCTTTCTTAACAACTCCATTTAGCGAGAATAGGTTTAATTGATTAATAATACCAAAAATAATTGTATAATGTTCGGATTATTCAAAAAAGATCCTGTAAAAAAGCTGGAAAAGGAGTATGAAGCTATCCTGGAAAAAGCCAGGGATACCCAACGCTCAGGAGACATAAAAGGCTACGCCAAACTCATGGGGGAATCGGAAGAGATTTTAAAAAAGATTGATGAATTAAAAGAAGAGCATGGTAAATAAGCATTTAGTTGTCGTTGGAGGAAGTTCGGGAATAGGCTCCCGCATCATAGAGCACCTTCTTAAAGAAGGAGCTACAGTAACCAATTTTTCGAGGACTGCCGGAGCGCTGGAAGGTAAAGCCGGAGTTACTCATATTCAGCATGATATTACTTCAGAAGAATTTCCAAAGGAAAATTTGCCTGACATAATCGATGGCTTGATCTATTGCCCCGGAACAATCAATCTACGTCCTTTCCGATCATTAAAATTAACTGATTTTAAAAATGATCTGGAGGTCAATGTTTTAGGAGCTGTAAAAACACTACAAGCTGCACAACGTGGATTGAAAAAAGCTGAGCAACCCAGTATTTTGCTGTTTAGTACAGTTGCCGTTTCGCAAGGAATGCCCTTTCATGCTTCTGTTGCTACAGCAAAAGCAGCTATTGAAGGCTTAACTCGTTCATTGGCAGCTGAATGGGCGCCGAAAATAAGAGTTAATTGTATTGCTCCTTCTCTTACTGATACTCCCCTGGCTGAAAAATTGCTTTCTAACGAAGACCGCAGAAAGTCAAGTGCTGAACGACATCCTCTAAAGCGCGTTGGCACAAGTGAAGACATTGCCCAAATGGCCTTGTTCTTATTGTCAGACAAAAGCTCTTGGATCTCAGGCCAGATTATTGGCGTGGATGGAGGAATGAGTACTATTCGCGGATAAACAGATAAACGGGAAACGGATAACGGGGAACGGGAAACGGGGAACGAGTCCGGTCGATGATTTTCTGTTCTCTGCAATTCTTTATGTACATAATTTTATTCTATGCAAATTAGTGGCGCAGATATCCGAAATATGGAAAGGGAATACCGGAGAAATATGGTTAACACCCTTTCTGGTTTTAAAAGTGTGAACTTGTGTGGAACGGTTACAAAGGAAGGAAGTACGAACCTTTCAGTGATAAGTTCTGTCGTGAATATCGGTGCTAACCCACCATTGATGGGGATGATTTTGCGACCACCGCTCGTACCTCGACATACATTGGAAAATATATTAGAAACGGGATATTTTTCATTAAACCATATTCAGGAGCCTTTTTTAAAACAGGCCCATCAAACGGCTGCCAGGTACGACTCCCGGCAATCGGAATTTGAAGAAAGTGGTTTAGAAGCGTTTCACACCGACGCCTTGCCAGCACCTTATGTAAAAGAAAGCCTGTTAAAAATTGGGCTCGTTTTCAAGGAACGTATAGATATCAAAATCAACGGGACTGTCTTCATTATCGGAGAGGTTATAGAAATTATGCTGCCAGATGAAGCGGTAAAAGAAGATGGTTTTATTGATTTGGAGGCTATTGGTTCTCTTACCGTTTCGGGATTGGATTCGTATCATGAGACGAAGAAGGTTGCCCGATTTACTTACCCTAAGCCCGGGCAGGAATTAAAAGAATTTTAGTAATTCTCGTTTTGGAAATCCAAGAACAAGTTTACGCCACTTCGCGGCGATATTTTCTGTTGAGAGGGGCCGAAAGGGCAATTTGGCGAAGCCAAATTGCCCTTTCGGCCCCTCTCAGAAAATAATTTTGCGCCTTAGGCGCGTTTATTTTCCAAAGCGAGAATCGCTGCACTTATTTTAGTAAATACAATTAAGAGCTTATATTCGCGTCCAAATTCATTTAGGTGTTTATATGAAGAGAGAATTATTATATTTTGAAGAGCATTATTTGGCTGAAGATGCCAAGTGGTTAATTTTTATCCACGGTGCAGGAGGAGGTATTGCCACCTGGAATTATCAAAAAGAAGCTTTTAAGCCTTATTTTAACTTATTACTTCTGGATTTGCGGGATCATGGGCAGTCCAAAGGAATGGAACCAACCTTTAAGGAATACAACTTTGATATCGTTACCCGGGATATTCTGGATGTCTTAGACGCCAAAAGTATTGAACAAGCCTACTTCATTTCGCTGTCGATGGGCAGTATATTGCTTCAAAAACTCGAAAACGCTCGCCCCGGGCTCGTGGAACGCATGGTCACAGCAGGTGGTATTTTCAAACCCGACATAAAGATCCACCTTTTCGCTCACTCCGGAAAGTTTTTGAGTAATGTGCTTACTTACAAACAAATTTACACCATTTTTTCATGGATCGTGATGCCCAAGAAAAATCATGAGTTATCGAGGCGGGTTTATCGTATTCAATCGCAGAAACTGACCCCAGAGGAGTACATGAAATGGATGGGCCTGTACAAGGAGTTTTTTAAAGTGCTTCGGCAATTATTCAGAAGAGAATTGATGATTCCTTGCCTGGTGGTTATGGGAAAGGAAGATCATATGTTTCTGGATGCAGCGAAAAAATTCGTGGAGCGCCAGCCTCAGGCAATCATAAAGATAATTGAACAATGTGGCCACATTGTGACGATTGATAAGCCGGAAGTTTTTAATCGCGAGGCGATGCGTTTTTTGATGGGGTAACAATTAGGTTAATGTTAAAGGATGAATAGGAAAAAAATGAGTACTTAGCTATCATTTATCTTTCCTTCCCTTTACATTTATTACAATTATCAACGCTTACTCACCTTATTCGAAGAGATCGCACGTTGCCGGGAGCAACGATGCCTTCCCACACTAAATTCCCGTTTTTTCATGTGCTTAGTGGCTCGCCCCTGAACGCGGGCACGCCACAGGCGCCAACTACTGGGTTTCATTTCCCGGCGCATCAATTTGATTACATCCCCTTCCGGCACACCAAATTGTTCTTCAATGGCATCGAATGTTGTACGGTCTTCCCATGCCATTTCTACGATCCGGTGGACATCTTCTTCTAATAGGTTATATTTCTTCGCTACGTTCATATTACAGTCTACAGAATTATTTTTTTTACAAGCAATCAACTAACAACTTCTCTCTTTTCATGTTTAGCCTCCATGCCATTTCAATGTAAAAGAAAATAGTTCTTTGACGGAAATTGTGAAAAAATGGAACTTCAAAATGATACCCCTTTCAGCCACAAGGGCATTCAAGGGGTATCACTTTGAAGTTCCACACAATTTGTCAAAGAACGATAAAGTTTTATGCCAATGAAGAAGCAGCATTTACCGGAAAAAATATGCCTAGTGTGTGGCCGCCCTTTCAAATGGCGAAAAAAATGGAAAGACTGCTGGGAAGAGGTAAAATATTGCAGCGAACGTTGCCGTAGAAATAAGCAAAAGCGCTAGTGCGAGGATATTTAGGGATCAGGAAAATAATACCCTACCCATTTTACTTGTCCTTTTTTCCTCAGGCTGTGTTGGAAAGCCTCGCCGTACCTTTGGGTCCCGAAGGCATTCGGGACAAGTTATGCCTACGTTTTCCGCCTAGCCTGAGAAAAAAATTACTTCGCAAAATTTGGGTAGCTTATTAATTGCCTAATCCCTTAATCAAAACTTTCTTATCGTTTTTTTGTACTTTTGCAGACTGAAAGAAGAATTCAAGATCAATGGCTTTATTACTAGAAGAAATTAACAAGCGCAAGACCTTCGCGGTTATTGCTCACCCGGATGCAGGAAAAACCACGCTTACAGAGAAATTGCTCCTTTTCGGCGGAGCCATTCAGGTAGCAGGGGCCGTTAAATCCAATAAAATAAAAAAAAGTACCACCTCCGATTTCATGGAAATCGAGCGACAGAGAGGAATCTCGGTAGCAACCTCGGTGATGGCTTTTGAATACGGAAATTTAAAGATCAACATCTTGGACACTCCTGGTCACCAGGATTTTGCAGAAGATACCTATCGGACCCTTACAGCCGTAGATAGCGTGATCGTAGTAGTGGATGTAGCGAAGGGGGTCGAGGCACAAACAGAAAAGCTTGTGGAAGTTTGCCGTATGCGTAAAACACCAATTATTGTTTTTGTCAATAAGCTGGACAGAGAGGGAAAGGATGGCTTTGACTTATTGGATGAATTAGAGGAAAAACTGGGCCTTACAGTAACACCTTTGAGCTGGCCAATCGGCATGGGCAAGCGTTTTCAAGGAGTTTACAATATTTTTGAGAAAAAATTGGTGCTTTTCCGCCCACATAGCAAGCAAGAGGATGAAGATATCATTGAAATCAATGACCTTTCAGACGATATTCTTGAAAAAGAAGTGGGCGAAGGGCCTGCAAATGAGTTGAGAGAAGAAATCGAAACGATAGAAACCGTTTATCCGGAATTTGAGAACGAGGAGTACTTAAGGGGGGATCTGTCTCCCGTATTTTTTGGCAGTGCGGTCAATAACTTCGGAGTCAAAGAGTTGTTGGATTGCTTTGTAAACATTGCCCCTAATCCACTGCCCCGCCCTACAGAAGAGCGGCAGGTAGATCCGAAAGAAGACAAATTCTCGGGTTTTATTTTTAAGATCCATGCCAACATGGATCCTAAACACCGGGATCGCATTGCTTTTATGCGCATTTGTTCAGGTATTTTCCAGAGAAACACCAACTACCTGCATGTGCGCAAAGAGAAGAAAATAAAGTTCTCTAACCCGACGGCTTTCATGGCTGCCAAAAAATCGGTGGTTGATGAGGCCTTCCCAGGTGATATCATTGGTTTATACGATTCAGGGAACTTCAAAATCGGAGATACCGTTACGGATGGTGAAGCTTTACACTTCAAAGGTATACCAAGCTTTTCACCAGAGCAGTTCCGCTATGTGAACAATGCCGACCCAATGAAGGCAAAGCAGTTGGATAAAGGTTTAAATCAGCTAATGGATGAAGGGGTTGCTCAGCTTTTCACCCGCGAAAGCAACGGCCGGAAAATTATTGGTACCGTGGGTGCCCTGCAATTTGATGTAATTCAATATCGCTTACAACACGAGTACGGTGCGTCAGTAATCTATGATCCCCTTAGTTTATACAAAGCTTGCTGGATAACTTGCGATGATGCTCAGGAATTGAAAACATTCCGGCAAAGACGTAAAAAGGACCTTGCAATAGATAAACACGGCCAGTTGGTTTTCCTTGCCGAATCCGCCTGGATGATGAAAATGGCGCAGGAGAATTTCCCTAAAGTACAATTTCACTTCAAGAGTGAATTTTAATCTGTTATTCGCCAAGCTGCGCTTGGCGAATAACAGACTTACTTTTTACTGAAAATTAGCACCTCTCCCAAAAACGTCTCATAATACCCGAGTAATTGCTGGTAAAACAAACGTTCAGGAGCCCATTCCATAGGCGAAAACCTTTCTATCAATTTAAAATCAGGATGTTCCCCGGCTAACAACCGCTGATAAAACAAGCAATCCTCCTTGCTTCGACAATGATACACCTCTTCACAACATTCCGGAATTTTAAATGGCGTAGTCATACTTTTCCAATATCGCCGGTAAAAACTTTCATGTATAAGCAGCAATTGAGCTTCCTCTACCTTCCTTACCCCTTTTGGCATACCCATCGACTGAGCGTAAGGACCGTAATAAATGGAGGTATTTTCAGGCAATTTTTGCAAATAAGCGCGTGCCTTATATCGAGTATCCATCCAAAAATTGGATTGCGAGACCAGAGAAAATATCAATTGATACAGGAAAACACCTGCTACTAGCCATCGCCCTCCCCCACTCTTCCGCCAAAGTTCCGACATGGAGCTTGCCGCCATAATCGCTACAAACGGGATGAAAATATTTATCCTGCGAACAAATGGGGTGTCAATTAGCCAACGTACGCCAAATTCCATCCCCAGGAAGAGTAATACAAGTAACCAAACAGGGTTTGTTTTAGAAACCATCTTCCATTTTCCACGAACTGCCAAGACAAATACCGGAAAGCTTACCCCACCAATCACTGCCAGGACATAAACAATTGGGTTGTGTACCAGATGACTGTCTTGTGCGATAACATTTTTATTCTCGGCATATAATGTTTTATAGGATTCAATCACCTCAATGATAGGAAAGTTGAAAAAAGTGATCAATTCAAATCCTAATATTGCTGCAAGCATAAAAAAAACAACTCCAAATGAGCTGTGCAATCCTTTTGAAAAAGGTCGATTATTTCCTTTTAGGAAACCACCTACAATGACCACACATCCAAAGAAGAGCGGTATGAAATCAAACTTTGTACCGAAACAACAACCAGCGCTTAATCCGGCAAAAACCAAACACCACCAGGGCTTTTCCTTTAACACCTTACCTTTTTCAAACCATTTTAAAATAAAATAAACACTTAAAAAGCTCCAAAAAACATAGCTGATGGCTGGTAAAGCATAATGACTGTAGGTAATATTCAAATCGGCCAGGGCCAGAACCAATGTGGAGAACACTGCTGCCAACTCATCCTTTATCATCAACCTGCATAATTGATAGACGAGCAACAACAAAAAGATACTATAAATAGTGGAGAGTATACGTCCAATAAGGATAAAATTAGCCGTATTCAATGGTAAACTAAATACCTTGTTTAGCACATAACCAATAACGCCAATCTGATACCCAAAACCTCTAACATTGAAAATAAATTGTTCTACCTCCTCTTCTGGTAAAAGAGTACTATCCATAGACTGTACCTGGTATACAGCCATTTCGACGTATTGGATTTCATCCGGTTCAAATAAAGCGAACTTCCGTTTCTCATCCTGAGTGAACCAGCCAGGAACTCGAAGCATGAAAAAAAGTAGTACAGCTAGTCCTAAAAAAGGGCGTATAACAGCTGAAAAAGCTTGGAAACCTTTATTTTCTTTTTCTTGATACCCTTTTTTAATCATGATTCTTTAACCTCCTGTAAAGAAGAAACATGAGTCATCCCGAATCTTCGGGATGACTCATGTTTTATAAAAAACTATTTATGCTACCTCAATCGTTTCATCCAAATAAACATCCTGAATAGCCTGAAGTAATTCTATTCCTTCAGCCATTGGGCGTTGGAAAGCTTTGCGACCAGAAATTAAACCCATTCCACCGGCACGCTTATTAACGATAGCCGTAATTACAGCATCCTGAAGATCTGTTTCTCCAGATGAAGCTCCTCCGGAATTGATTAAACCAGCCCGCCCCATGTAGCAGTTGGCTACCTGATAACGCGTTAGATCAATCGGGTGATCCGAACTCAATTCAGAATACACTTTATCGTGTGTACGGCCAAAATTAACCGCCTTGTAACCTCCATTATTAGTAGGTAGCTTTTGCTTAATGATATCTGCCTGAATCGTAACTCCAAGGTGATTGGCCTGCCCCGTAAGATCAGCAGAAGTATGGTAATCCACGCCATCTACCTTAAATGCAGCATTACGTGTGTAGCACCAAAGGATGGTCGCCATACCCAATTCGTGTGCATATTCAAATGCCTCTGCAATCTCAATTATTTGGCGGTTACTGTCTTCTGAACCGAAGTAAACCGTTGCCCCTACAGCGGCAGCTCCCATATCCCATGCCTGATCGACACTACCAAACAGGATTTGGTCATGAAAGTTAGGATAAGAAAGCAACTCATTGTGATTAATTTTTACAACAAAAGGAATTTTGTGGGCATACTTACGAGACATGCTTGCCAAAACCCCAAATGTGGAAGCCACTGCATTACAGCCTCCTTCAATAGCTAATTTAATAATATTTTCAGGATCAAAATAAATCGGATTTGGTGCAAAAGATGCCCCTGCACTGTGCTCAATCCCCTGATCTACAGGCAATATAGATACAAACCCCGTTCCTGCTAACCGGCCATGATCAAGAATCGATTGAATACTGCAAAGTACTTGATTGTTGCGATTAGAATGCGCCCAGATACGATCTACGTAATCTGGTCCTGGCAGGTGCAAATGTGCTTTGTCAATTGTTTTACATTCATGCTCTAACACATGAGCAGCCTTATCGCCGATAATGTCCAAAATTTTCTGGGAAGCCATAGTGTGTATGTTTTTATGGTTAAAAAATCTCGTTCTTTGACAAATTGTGTGGAACTTCAAAATGATAACCCTTGAATGCCCTT
>CAZHZT010000148.1:0-12921 GCA_964537285.1 uncultured Saprospiraceae bacterium
GGTTGCCGGCAACCACCCCGCTATTCCTTTTCCTGATTCAAAATTCTTTATATTTTCACTAAGCGGCTAACCAAATGATCAATTTCCGTTTTCACGATCAATAAATACATTCCGGCCGGCCAGTCTGAAGTATCTAATGACAAATTATTCAGGCCTTTTTCCAGATTGTCAATGCGTTCAAAATAAATTGCACGCTCACCATTCAGGCTGAACACCTGGATTTCTGCCGATGTCTTTTCCGTTAAACTTATCTGTAAATTGCACTCATCCATGAAAGGATTCGGATAAGCCTCTAAAGTGTTCAATACGTTTTTAGTCTTTTCTTGCTCTTCTTCGTTTAAGCCATCATCGTTTAATAAAGAAACTTGTGGTTCAGTAATTGATGCAGATTGACAGGTGTCTATATTTGCTTTAAACCAAGCGCCAGGAAGCGTTTCAAAGCCCGGAAGCAACACTATTTCAGTGCCTGCAGTAAAACAAACACTATCGCTATTACTAACCTGCCCGACAGAACTTATATAGGTAGCAGCCTGGTAGTTCCCCGCAGGTATAGGAACATCATTAATAGCCAGGCTATCCGGGCACTGTTCGGAGGTTGCTCCAAACTCATAAGCTCCCATATCAACTATATCATCGTTAATACGAGGATTTCCAGCAAGATCAGGCCCCGCAGGAATGTAAATATTATTCCCGGCATTGATAGCTGGTGAACCAGCCTGAAGCTGCAAGTCAGCAGAACAGCCAGAAGGAGTAGGTGAAACAAAAAGTGGATCGTAAGCTTCTCCCACCAGATTATCATTAACCCCGTCCGCGATGCTATGGAAATTAGGATTCCGTATAAGGTTGTTATTAGCTATTACTGTACCACCAATTTCCCAGAAATCCCTCTCAACATTATCTGAAATAATATTATTAAATAAAACAAGGAGTGTAGTAGAACCATTAACGAACATTCCTATATCATTTCCTGTAATGGTACTATTTCGAATAGTAGCAATAGAACCACCAAATACAGATATAGCCCCTGGGTTTACACTTGGGTCTGCATTTCCGATATAAGCACAATTATCCATTGCGAATGTAGCGCCCTCAACCCATATTGATCCATTATTTTCACAAATTATACAACGAATCATTTCGCAAGTACCAGAACTTTGGACTACGACAGAGTAATTATGCTCAGAAATACGACAGTCTGCGAGTACCAGATCTGCACTGCTGATCACTCTTATACCTGAAAACAAATTCGCTGAGGCGGTATTCTCCAGAGTTAAGCCCGATATTAGCGCGGAAGTAGAACTCCCGGTAATTTGGAAGAGCTGATTACCTCCGTTACCAGAAATAGAGAGAACATCCATACCTGGTCCGATGATGCTTAAGGACTTACCAATATCGATCCTACCAGAAATAATGGTTATTGTTCCGGTCACCGCAAAATCAATAGTATCTCCACTAGCCGCATTAATAACTGCTTGCCGGAGGCTACCCGCCCCAGAGTCATTGAGATTAGTAACCGTTATTGTATTCCCATATAGGCCAATGGTGAAAGTACAAATAGCCAGGATAGTAAAAATTGTCTTTTTCATAGTTTTGTGTCGATTGTTTCCCAAATATATAAATTTATAAAATATTTAAATTGCTGTATTAGTAATTTTTGATAGGAAGGTGAGTAGACTTATTCTGTGGCTGCTTAATGAGTACAGAACAAGTCTAGTGTTACTAACATAGTTTTTTGCCGTGACAAAGAACTATGCTGGAAAAATCCTATTGGAAGCGAGCGACTAAAAAAACTGGTAGATACCTACCCAAATTTAATAATTCTCGTTCTTTGGCAAATTGTGTGGAACTTCAAACATGAGTCATCCCGAATTTAATTAAAGAACTGCATCCCGCAATAAATGCAGGAAGCAGTTCTTTAGTACTCCGGAATCTAAGTTAATGAATATCTTCAACAAGGCAAAAAACGAAGGCATAACTTGTCCCGAATGCCTTCGGGAACCATAGTTACGACTAGGCCTGGCAGCGAAATGCAGCTCCAGAACAAGTCTATTCCCGATAAGACTTCTTTGGCGGTTGCACCGCGTGAAAATCCTTCCCGATTCTCAATGCATAATCATTAAGCAATTCTTTAATTCGACCCAGATTATTGGAGCGAAGGATAAAGCCAATATGGTAAGGCTTTTCCATTTTCCATACTATTTCCGGATCATTAAAGGAAGAAGTATCCGGGAATTCATATTTCGACAGAGAAACAACGATTCCAGAATAGTCCTTTCTTAATTCAGGAAGCACATAAGGTATTCCATTTACAGCTGCCGACTCCACTCTGGCCCACTCTTTCCATAGGTTTAAGCCCGTAGCTTTTTCGATCATATCAGCTAGGTGGGCTCCTGCTACCCTAAAAGAAGTTTCGACTAAATAGAATTTCCCATCACTATGAGATTTAATAAACTCAGAATGAGAAGTTCCACAATGCATTCCATAGGTTTCAAGTAGTTGCTTATTTAAAGCCTCTAGTGCTAAACAATCCTCGCTATCATAATCAACTATATGAGAGCGGAAAATACCTCCGCCCTGTACCACCTCGAAAGGCGGGTTCATATATTTAGAAACACAGGAGAAGGCCACTTCCCCTTTAGTACTTACTGTATCGACATGAAAAACATCGCCTGGTTTAAATTCCTCAATGAGATAATTATGGCGCTGTTCTCCAAGTGAATGGATGACCTCCCAAGCTTCATCAAAGCTATTCACTTTTGTAAGGCCAGCAGAGGCCGCCTCTCCCCTAGGCTTAATAATCCAGGGAGCTCCTGTAGAATTTAAGTAGTCAGTGATTTGCTGATCGTTAAAAAGAGAAGAGAAGGCAGGCACTGTAATCCCGGCATCAGCGGCTCTAAAACGCATTGCTAATTTATCGCGATAATAACGAGCTGTAGTTTGACCCATCCCCGGGATTCTGAATTCTTCCCTTAGATAAGCCGCTTTTTCAACATCAAAATCATCGATAGCCAGGACACGATCAATAGGCTGGCTCTTCATTACATGAGCCAAGCCGGCAGTAAGTTCTTCTAAGTTCCAGACACAGTGTTTCATTTCTTTGACATAGAAGATCTCATCAATAGATTCGTGCGGCCAGGGTGCATTCCGTAATTTTTCAGAAGTTACTAATAGTACTTTATTGCCTTCTTCTTTTAAAGCACGCAAGGTATCAACTCCCTTTATTTCACAAGACAAGCAGAGGAAAGTCTTTGTATTTTCCATATTGAGTGTGTATTTAAGCCAACCCTTATCTAACGGTTTTCGGTTTTTAAACCGAAAACCGTTGTTATTTTACTTATACCTTTCCGATCTTAGTCCCGTTAGGTATTACAGCACTTTTATGCACTACTACGATGCCATCCTTAACACTATATTCAGAGGTTTCGATATTTTCCAGAGATTCGTCTCCAATTATAGTAACATTATTACCAATGCGACAATTCTTATCAACGATGGCTTTCTCTATGTGGCAATCACGACCAATTCCCATAGGGATTTCGCTCTCTTCTATTTCTTCCAAGGACTGATAGAAATCATGTCCCATCAAAATAGAATAAGAAATCACCGTATTTTCTCCAATTCTGGAACGAATACCAACAACAGAACGCTCAATTTTGGAGGCATGAATGATACAACCTTCAGCAACTACTGAAGCATTGAACTGAGTATTAAAAATTTTCGAGGGTGCCAAAAGCCTTGCCCTTGTATAAACAGGATTTCGACTATCAAAAAGATTAAATTCAGGGATTGAATCGGTAAGAGCTATATTGGCTTCATAGAAGGAATAAATGTGCCCGATATCCGTCCAGTAACCATCGAACTCATAGCTAGCAACTTTATAGCCATTCTCTATGGCTACAGGAATAATCTCTTTTCCAAAGTCAATAGCGTCCTTATTCTCATCGAATAATTTTTCCATTGCCTCTTTATTAAAAATATAGATTCCCATGGAAGCAAGGTATAGTTTACCAGCTTCTTTATTACGAGGGGATACTTCTGATTGCCAGTCTTCCAAAATATCAGGAGCTGGTTTTTCTATAAAACGATGGATTAAGCCGTTCTCGTCTACTTTCATGATACCGAAAGCGGATGCCTCACGCGGCCCAACAGGGATAGTAGCAATGGTAACATCTGCTCCTTTTTCGATATGATACTTAGCAAGGTCTTCAAAATTCATTTGATAGAGCTGATCCCCAGATAGAATAAGGATATACTCAAAATCGTGATTTACCAAATGATGCATGGATTGACGAACAGCGTCAGCAGTGCCCTGAAACCACTTATCACTAGAGCGGGTTTGTTCCGCAGCTAAAATATCGACGAAACCATGAGTAAATAGATCAAAATTAAACGTATTTTTGATATGCTGATTTAGAGAAGCAGAATTGAATTGAGTGAGCACAAACATTCGGCGCACACCAGAATTCAAACAATTGGAGATCGGGATATCAATTAAGCGGTATTTTCCACCTATCGGAACTGCTGGCTTTGAGCGTTCTTTAGTAAGCGGATATAATCGAGACCCTGTGCCTCCACCAAGAATTAGACTTATCATTTTAATGACCATCGGGAGCTGTTTTTTAAAGATTAGACTATTTTAAATTTTTAAGTTCTTTGACATAAATTGTGGAAAATGGAACTTCAAAATGATAACCCTTGAATGCCCTTGTGGCTGAAAGGGTTATCATTTTGAAGTTCCATTTTCCACAATTTGTCAAAGAACGAATTTTTATACAAGTCATAGACTTCATTCTAAAATAGTTTTATGACAAAAAAGGTGTCTTTGAGTTCCACTCTGCGTTTTGTCCTCGCATTAATAGCTCAGGCTGTTAGGCTAAGGTCATTCCTTGATTGGAACCCAAATCCTTCCTTTTTTTCATAAAACTACTTCAGAGTAAAGTCTTATATATTCACTTGCTGATTTTTCCCAGGAGAAATCAACTTCCAAGTTTCTTGCGCGAAGCGCTTTGAAAGTTTCTTGATCCCGGTATAGTTCTTCCGCGCGGAACAAGGCATGTTCGCCATCTTCCACAGTAAAATTATTGAATCTAATGCCACGTCCATTTTTGTCTCCGATATCGATAATGGTATCTTTCAAGCCTCCAACACTTCTCACAATTGGGACAGTACCGTACCGAAGGGCATACATCTGGTTGAGTCCGCAAGGTTCTACTCTCGATGGCATAATGAGAAAATCTGCCCCGGCATATAACTGATGAGCCAAGGACTCATTGTATTCTAAAGAAACATTAAAACTTCCCCTTAACATGTTGCGCATGTTGTCGAGGGCACCGTGAAGCCAGTAGTCTCCTGTTCCCAAAACAATAAAGGAGGCATTACCGCCTTTAGCTATGTAACGCCCAATAAGACTTGGGAGCAGATCAGCTCCTTTTTCTCCTACCAAGCGCCCTATAAAAGTCACTAAGGGTTTAGCTGGATCAAGTTGAAAACGCTCGCAAAGAACTTTTTTATTCAGTCCCTTAAAGGTCTCCAAATTGCCTTCGTAAGGATAGTAAATCAATGAATCGCTGCCAGGATCCCAAACTTTAGTATCAATTCCGTTCAATATCCCAATAGACTTGTGGGCTTCCTGTTGAAGCAAAGCTTCTAAGCCGTTAGAAGATTGCTGTAGTTCCTGAAAATAGCCCGGAGACACGGTCGTCAATCGCCAACAACATCTTACGGCAGAAGCCAGAGGGTTGATCAAACCATTCCAATCCAACAACCCTCCTTTCCAGTCATCGAAATTAGGTAACAGGTAAGCATTTTTCCAACTGAAACTTCCGGAGTAATTTCCGTTATGAATAGTAAAAACGGTTGGAATATCTTTTAAAGATTGGTAATCGTAGGCGTATTTAACGAAAAAAGGGATCAGACCGGTAAAATGATCATGGCAGTGAATAACATCGGGCTTTTCTTTAAAAGTCATAACCCATTGCAGAACGGCCTCCTGGAAAAGAATTGCTCTTTCAAGCTCATCACTGTAGCCCTGCCCGGTGGCCGGATCGTTGTATACCCCGGTTCGATCATAAAAGCCCGGAATGTTTACAACAAAAAGTGGATAACCAAGATCATCTCCATCATATTGCTCGATAGCATAAGGTACTTTATATTTATGTATAGGAGCGAGCCCTTGGTTTACTTGTGAGAAAGAGCGGCTCTCAATCCATTTGGATTTGTACTTCGGGATAATGACGGCTGATTCCAGGCCGGCATTATTGAGATACTTGGGTAAAGCACCAACTACATCTCCCAGCCCTCCGGCTTTTGCTGCAGGATAACTCTCCGTACTTACGTGTAAAATTTTCATATTTTGGATGTTCCTTTTTCAGAAATTTGCGACTAATATGAATCCTTTTTCTTAAGCAAAACTTGCTTTAAAAACAAATTTTCATCACTCCCTCAGAACTCGGTTAAATTTAGGTGATTTTTATTGGATTGGAAAACATTAATTGTAAAAACTATGCTTTAGGACTATTTTCTAGCAGGTTTTCAAAAAATTGAACCAAAAGGCGTACTCCAAAGCCCGTTGCACTTTTTTGCTGAGATAAATCGGACTGCCCGAAGGCTACTCCAGCAATATCCATATGTGCCCATCGAGGGTGATTATCGATGAAGAACTCCAGAAACTTAGCCGCAGTTATGGCGCCGGCGATAGGTTTTCCACTGAAATTTTTCACATCTGCCACGTCAGATTTCATATCTTCCATGTATTCACTCCAGATGGGTAAACGCCAAACGCGTTCCCCTGTAAGCTCTCCAGCTTTCATGAGTTCATTGGCGAGTGTGTCGTCATTTGAAAAGAGCGCTCCACATTCATAACCAAAAGTCCGGACACTACTCCCGGTAAGCGTAGCCAGGTCAATTAGAATATCTGGAGAATATTTTCGCTTAACATAATTCAAAGCATCTGCTAATATCAATCTTCCTTCAGCATCGGTATCAGTAATTTCAATGGATTTTCCACTGAAAGACTGAATCACATCACTAGGCCGGATAGCTCTTTCACCTATAGCATTATCCGTAATAGGAACTGCAGCAATCAATTCAACAGGTAACTTCAATCTAACTACTGCCTCCATCGTTCCAAGCACTGCTGCACCTCCCCCCATATCGCTTTTCATGTAATGTAAGTTCGTAGAAGCTTTCAAGGAAACCCCTCCCGTATCAAAAGTAACGCCTTTGCCTAAAATACCAATCCTGGGAGCGTTTTCCGGAAGGTCTTTTGGTTTGTGATGCATTAATACAAAATAAGCAGGCCATTCGCTTCCCCTATTCACTGCAAGCAAGGCATGAAAACCCTCCTTTACGATCCTTTCCTTATCCCACACACTCACTTCATAGCCATATTCTTTTGCTGATTCCACTGCCCAATCGGCCAGTAAGCGGGTTTGTTTTACATTACTCGGAGCATTTACCAAATCCATAATACGTTTTTGACAATCGCCGATAATGTATCCTCTTTCAATTTCATGAAGTTCCACATTAAATGGTAGATGAATAGAAAGTTTACTTTCTCCATCTAATGGATGAGAAGACAAAGACGTCGTTTTATATTTCCCTATCTCGTAAGTCCCCAGGGTAAGGCCGTTGACTGCAGCTTCTGCCCACTCGAGCAGTTCTTTTTCCCCTTTTTGATTGTCATAACCTCCAAAGTTTACGACTATGTGGTTTAAAAACTTTTGCTTGTGTTTAAAGGAGAAAATCTTAAATGATTTCAGGACACCGGCAAAATTCGGAGATTCTCCCAGACCTAGAAGAAAAAGCCGCCCCCCATCAGGTAAATAATGGATATAAACTTCCCCTTGCTCTGCTTTAAAATCCGCAAGAATGCGCGTTCTTTGTGCTTCACTAAGGTTGGTGGATTTTTGGAATACGCTTGTATTGTCCGAGCTTTTTTCAAGTGGAACAATACAATCGAGTCCATTTTCTGGTTTCTCGTTAAAGACGTGTACAGTCATTGGTTGTTATTTCGTTTTAGTAAAAAAAAGCCATTCAACGGCTCCGGGAAAAGCTTCCCCCCAAAATGATTCTGAGTGTTTTCCATTAGGATCTATTGCTAGTTTGAACTCTAACAAATTATTATCAAAGCCTTGCCGGCTGAAAGAACGTTTAAACCTTTTTAGATTTGGTACCATGGTAGAGCTTTCCTGTTCTCCACCATATAGGTAGATTTTTGTATGAAATGCTTCGTGGAGCTTTAAATAGTGGAAATGAATGTGGGGAGCCACCCATAATGAAGGTGAAAAAATCATAAGTTTTGAGTAGATTTCAGGGTACATTAAACCAGAATAAATACTTATCAATCCTCCCATAGAACTCCCCCCAATTCCCGTATGCTGACGATCAGGGAGCGTTCTCAGCCGATTGTCGACATAAGGCTTTAGAGTATCTGCTAAAAAACGAGCATATTTTTTCCCTTCCCCCTGTCCGATTTTTGAACCATGCGAAGGAGTGAACTCTTTGATCCTGTCTTCCTTTGCATGATCAATGGAAATAACGATCAACTCGTGCATTCTTTTCTCTGCCATGAGCGCCAGGCGCTTATCTACTGCCCAATTCCCAAAGGGCGCATGGTCGTCATAAAGATTTTGCCCATCCTGGAGATAAAGGACAGGGTACCTCTTGTGTTCTTGTTCGTCATAATCATAAGGAAGTAAGGCGGCTATTCTTCGCGTCCGGATCAATTGAGGTATTTCAAAATTATCGGAGATAGTCTTAATTTTAGGCAGAAAACGTCGATCGAACTGTAGTTCAGGCTCCCATTGAGGTACTTGATCGTATATAATTCCCGACCTTTGGCGAATAATCCTATTTGGAATCCGACTACCTAATTCGTTCAGTTCTTCGCTATCCCAACTTCCTCTTACATATTTATATTCAATAGGCCAGCGGCGAATTAAGTTTTCAGGAAAAACAAACCGGTAGAGGCCAGGTTCTAAGACCTCCATTTTAAAAGTTGAATCATTTGTTCTCCAGCCATTAAAATTCCCACTAACATATACAGGTCTGTAATCTTTTGCGTCCGTTTTTAATTCTAATACCAATTTTTCTGTGTTTTGCTCCATTTTCCTTGACCTTTTTTTTCAATACTTCTCTTCATAGAAGCATTTGATTCATTTCTGGTAATCTTTGAAGTATATTTCGAACTTACTCGATTCAGCAAGCTTCATTCCGAAATAATTTTATGGGTGAAAAATTATTTCAGAATAAATCCCAATGAAAGCTGAAAGTGATTAAGAGTTACTTACATATTTGAATTATATAAATATAAAGTATTTAAACTCAATGACCAAGCACCTTGAATCAAATAAGTACGCTGCAAAAAGTTTATTTGAAGACAATTTTAGACAGGTTCAGGGATGTTGCTTAGGCTTACAGGAAAAGGAAGGCTCCTCATCCAATAGTCGCAAGCGAACAAAGCAAAAATAATAATAATTGGCCGATAAAAAATTTTTGGATATTAAAATTTGTAAAACTTCTAAATTTCCAAAACCAAATAGACGCGCCTACGGCGCGAAATTCCTTTGAGAGGGAGGCCGAAAGGGCTATTTTGCTTCGCAAAATAGCCCTTTCGGCCTCCCTCTCAAAGGAATTTCGCGCCGTAGGCGCGTCTATTTTTCAAAGCGAGAATCGCTGTGGATTTACCGGATTAAGTAGGCTCTTAAGTCTTCTATCTGTTGATTGCTCATTTTTTCCAAAGTGAACTGAGGCATGTAGGTGCGTTTACCCGGGATCGGAGACGTCCCATATCTGCTCACCTGATAAACAGAGTATCGATCATATTTTTCAAAATGATTTGCCAAATGATTAAGTGAAAAATTTGAACGATCTAAGTTGTAAAAGGCATAGCGATTGTTTTCATGGCAGTGGAGGCAGGCCTGTTCGTATATGGCTTTCCCTCTACTTTTATCCGCGGGACGACTCTGAGCATACCCTTTTTTTCTATCTTCTGGTGGATAAACAAATGTAGCCGGGGCACCTTCAGCATATTTACCTTTGATTATTTTCACTGCAGAACTTTTCTGACCAGCATCTTTGCCAGTGAGCGCCTGGTCAATCAGTTCACTCTCCTTTGCACTCAGGTTCAAATCCTTGATCTTTAAATCTATGGTCCACAGAAAGGCTAATACAGACTCCAGTTCCCAGGGCTCCAGCAGACGTCCCTGTGCACACTCTACGGCACATAATTGAATGGCCTCCCGGATGTTATTTCGAGCAGGGGCAACTAATTTCCCATATTTTTTCAAATAGTCTCCATTGTAATAGCTAGTCCGGTTTACGGCACCGTATAAAGAAGAACCCTGAAGAAATGGTAATTTATTTTCAATCGCATAATCCAGACGAAGCTCCGGATCATTAAACATAAGAGATGGATCATCTTTCACGATATTATGACAAGCCGTACAGACGAAATGCTTGCTCTGTTTACTCGTTTTTCCTCCTTTAGGTTTTTCAGCTCGACCAAACATGACGATATTCTTTCCCTGTAAAGCCGATACCCCCTCAATTGAGAAATCCGGTTGGTGCGCCGGAACTTCGCCATCAAGCTGTTCTAAAATGGAAACAACCGAATCTTTCTCATCCAATGTTGTGGAATCAAAACGAATGAATAATAGCCCTGAAAAACTCAAAATTACTACGAATAATGTTTTAAAACCCATTGAAATTTAAACTTACAGATTAAACAATCTTGATATAGTAAACCCTAAACGAAACTCACCGTCAGCCCAATTAGACTGTGTGTATGGTATGTAATCATTTTCACTTATCCCCGTAGCGTTGGTAAGGTTTATTTGAAAAACATGCCCTCCCGTATCGATCTCTAAACCTACTCCCAGAGCAGGATAGTAGTTATTATCATTTGTTCTTAGATCTGAAAAAGTGAAGTTACCATCGAGAATTAAGCCAAAGACCTTGCTTATCTGTATTCTGCTTGCTACTCCTAAGCTGAATAAATTATTTTCATCATTGAAATCTACCAGGTTACGATGGGTAAGGCCCGGAGCTAATTGCAAAGAAAAAAAGTCAGAAAATTTACGTGCAATCATCAATTGATACGTATAAGACAAGCGATGAGCATCTTCTTGAAAATTATTTAATACATTCTCTAGTTCACTACTTTCCATGGTGGAATAGGTTCCGACAGCCAAGGCGGTAAGAGAAAAAGGCATACCTTTATCCTTAGCCTGTTTGAGCACCCTGTACTTAGCGAACCCGTTTAGCAGTTGTCTTAATGGCCCGGCTCCTTTTGTACGATAGATTCCAATATTGAAATCATCCGTTACACCATATTCCGCCCCGATCATAACGTCAACAGCATTTTCCAGGCCATAGAGGCTTTCCCAACCATCCTTAACATTACCGAAACGATGAGATATGCGTACGTCTAGTTTACGTTTGGCCAGCGTCTCTACAGAATGAACATTGATCACGCGTGTATCTTTGAAAGTGTTGTACGTGAAGTCATAGTTCTGTGCAGAAACCTGCGAAGAGATGCTCCATATTGAGGCTATAGAAAAAATTAAGAAAAATCTCATAAGATTGGATTGTGTATATTAGAATATTTTTCGATCCTTAGTTCTTCGGATAACCCGCCCTGAGCCAACAATCAAGTAGCTCTAATTCCTCTGGAGTAAGGTCATCTTTCATGGAAATTGAATAAACTGAATTATTAGGAGGCATACCCAAGGCAGGGTCTTCTCTCAAATCAAATACACGATTCCGGAAAGAACTAATGGACTGATCAAGAAGTCCGGATATGCTTTCATAATTAGAGTAATCGCCTGGGCCTATTCCGCCGCTTACATGACAGCCTGTGTAAGCGCAGCTAGCATCGAATATGGGCTTTATCTCTACATCGTAAGTAGGTGTTGGAGAACAGGGATCTGGTTCAGGAAGTTTATCATTTGTACAGGCCTGAACGAGAGCAATCGTGCCGATAATGACAGGAAAAATATATTTTTTCATCTATAGCTTATTTTTTAATAGACCTTATCCTGAAATAACTTATAGCAAAAAAGTATCCTTAGGTTCCACTATTGTCTTATTCTCGCCATAATAACTTAGCCTGTTGGGCAGTGGCCATTCCTTACCTGGAACCCAAACGCTCCATTTTTACTCATAAAAACTACTTTAGGGTGATACTCTATGACAACCCAAAAGGGATTTGGTTTAACTAAATTGGTTTTAATTTAAAACCTGAAAAAATTTAGCGGTGTTTAAATCCAATTCTTTGCTCCCTACATGAACAAAATGTCTCCCTTTTAACTTCTAATAGGTATTGGTCTAATTTTGTCTAAATAAAATTAAAATAATTATGTATCCCGCAGAGATAGTAGCTCCGATGGCTAAAGACTTAACAGATAATGGTTTTACACCATTAACTACAGCAAATGAAGTGGAATCCGTACTAAACGAAAAATCCGGCACTACCTTAGTAGTAGTTAATTCAGTATGTGGATGTGCTGCCGCCAATGCACGTCCGGCAGTAAAATATGCTACTGCTAATGCTGAAGGTAAGATGCCCGATAGATTAACGACCGTTTTTGCAGGGGTTGATAAAGAAGCGACTGCTAAAGCAAGAGAGTATATGCTTCCTTACCCTCCTTCTTCTCCGTCTATTGCTCTTTTCAAAGATGGACAATTAGTTCATTTTATTGAGCGTCATCACATTGAAGGAAGGTCAGCGGAAATCATTGCTCAAAATCTTAAAATGGCATTTGAGGATTACTGTTAGTAAATAGTTGGCCGGAAATATGATTCATCCCGAATTTTCGGAATGAATCACGCTTCGCAAAAAATCACAAGCACTTGTTGATCAATTGTCTATCTACTTTTTTCTTGATAAAAAAGTAGCAAAAAATCAAGGCTGTATTCAAT
>CAZHZT010000149.1:0-12892 GCA_964537285.1 uncultured Saprospiraceae bacterium
TGGGTCCCGAAGGCATTCGGGACAAGTTATGCCTACGTTTTCCGCCTAGCCTGATAAAAAAATTACTTCGCAAAATTTGGGTAGCTTATTAATTGCCTAATCCCTAAGTAAACAATCGCTCTACATTTTTCTTAATGCTCATCTGGTTAATTAGAATAAATAATGCTGAAAATACAAAAAATGCTATAACGACCAACCAAGAAGGAAATGCGGATAACTCAAAGCCCTGGGTACTAAGCCAATTCACAAAGATTAAGCGCCATGCAAAGAATAATAATACCGTTACTCCTAAAGCAATCCCAAAAAGGATAAACAATCTTTTACTTAGTAAACCACTGATCTGCACTGTTTTGTAACCCAGTTGGAGCAGTAATTGAATCTGACTTCGGGAACGTGCTACGATAAGCCGAAAATTTAATAAAAAGATCAGAAACGCCAGGAGAATAATAATGGCTCCGATCAGGCCAATGATCCCAATAATTAAGCGGATTAAGGTGCCTACCTGCCCACCGATCAGTTTTCGGCTGCTGACATCATAGTTGTTCTTATCCAGGAAATCCGCTAAAGTCTTTGAATAGGGATTATTGACTTCTAATATAAGACGGGAAGGCTTTTGTTCTCCGCTGCCAAAACGATCATTCGCCCAATTCATAAAAGATTGGGGAACAAGGATGGAGTTAAATCGATCACTAAAACCTATAATGCGGCCCTGAAAGGTTTGCCTTCTTCCTTTTCCTTGAATCGTGATTTCCATCCGGACATTCTTAATGGTGCCGGGAGTAAATTGCGGTAGGCCCTGGCTAGGAGCAAACCCAAAATTATAAAGAGCCAGATAATCCCTGGAAAGAATAATGGGGAGCTCAATCTCTTTCGGAGACCAATCCCAGTTTCTGGTGGAAACATCCAGGTAATCATCCGGCACGGATTCGAAGAACAAATCTGTATAAAAACCAATGGTGCTGCTGGAAGCTCTGACTTTGTATTTATTGGAGGAAAAAAGGCCTATGCTTTTTACAAACTCCTTTGTTTTTAAATCTTCAATTTCCTGATCCGTAAATCCGGCACTTACGCCGATGGTATTAAAAATATTTACTTGTTTGTTGATGATGACGTATTTGTCCTCGCCTCCCTTACCTTTTGTGGTTAGGGCAGTAAAATCTACAAAAACCTGAAGGGCTATCAGCAGAAGTGTCAGGCCGGCAATGAGGCCAATAACAGCCCCGGTGGTTTGGCCTTGATTCGTGGATTGGCGCAGGAGCTTATTCGTCAGTTGCATAGGTAGCTCAGTTATTTTGTCGTATCTTTGCGATTATGAATGAAAAAGTAATCATCTTCGATTTTGGCTCTCAATATACTCAATTAATTGCCCGTAGGGTAAGAGAGCTCAATATTTACAGCGAAATCGTTCCGTTTAATAGTCAGCCTGAAATCGATGAAAAAGTGAAAGCCGTCATTCTGTCCGGTAGCCCTTTTTCAGTAACAGAAGAAAAGGCCCTTAAAATGGAACTGGAGCCTTTGTTGGGTAAACGACCAATTCTGGGTATTTGTTATGGAGCACAACTGATCGCCCAAAATTTAGGAGGACATGTGCTCCCTTCCAATAAACGCGAATACGGAAAAGCTAAGCTTTCTCAAATACACGATAAGGCCGATCTTTTTGAAGGGGTAAGTGTGGATTCGCAAGTATGGATGTCCCACGGAGATACTATTGATCAGATTCCGGAAAATTTTGAACTGCTGGCAAGCACCTCTTCTATAGAAGTAGCTGCTTTTCGGAGTAAAGAGGGGGCTTTCGAAAAGCCTGTCTTTTGTTTGCAATTTCACCCTGAAGTGACACACAGCCTTGATGGTAAAAAAGTTTTGGAAAACTTTTTATACCGTATAGCCGATTGCAAAGGGGATTGGACGCCTGCCTCCTTTATTGAGGAAACAGTCGAGAAGCTCCGGGTAAAAGTCGGCAAAGAAAAAGTGTTGATGGCGCTTTCCGGAGGAGTCGATTCTACCGTTGGTGCAATGCTGTTGCACAGAGCAATAGGCGATCAGCTTCTGTGCTTTTTTGTGGATAATGGCCTGCTTCGCAAGAATGAATTCGAACAAGTCCTCAAATCTTATGAAGGAATGGGGCTTAATATAGAAGGCGTTGATGCCAAACAACGCTTCTGGAACGCACTCGAAGGAATCAGCGATCCGGAAAAGAAGCGTAAAACGATCGGGTGCCTTTTTATAGAAATTTTTGAAGAGGAAGCCGAACAGCATCCGGAAGTGAGTTGGCTGGGGCAAGGTACAATATATCCGGATGTGATTGAGTCTGTTTCAGTACATGGGCCATCCGTAACGATTAAATCGCATCATAATGTGGGCGGTTTACCGGAAAAATTGAACCTCAAAATAATAGAGCCGCTAAGAATGTTGTTTAAAGATGAAGTGCGCGAAGTGGGGGCGGAGCTAGGCATTCCAAAAATGATCCTCGGGCGGCACCCCTTCCCCGGGCCTGGTTTAGCCATTCGTATATTAGGGGATATCACACCAGAAAAAGTGGCTTTGCTTCAGGAGGCAGACGATATTTTTGTTTCGCTTCTGCGTAAACACGAGCTGTACGACCAAGTCTGGCAATCAGGTGCCGTGTTGTTACCTGTTCAATCCGTTGGTGTGATGGGAGATGAACGAACCTATGAAAAAACGGTGGTCTTAAGGGCCGTTAACTCCCGGGATGGGATGACAGCCGAGTGGAGCCGCCTGCCACATGAGTTTTTAGCAGAAGTTTCTAGCACAATTATTAATAATGTAAAAGGCATAAACAGAGTAGTCTATGATATCAGTACCAAACCGCCTGCTACCATTGAATGGGAATAAATTAGGATTGTTTTTATTTTTATCCCTGTTTTTTTTCAGTGCTTGCGGGATCTTCAATGGTTCATCAAAACCTGAACCCCGTCAAGAGAATGAAGAACTCGATATTATTGAAGGAAAACGGAAGTATAATTCCGAAACCGGCGAATGGGAATATGTCACTGAGGTGGAAGGAAAAGTAGATACCCTAGAACTCGAAATTATTCCTGCAGATGAAGAGCCTCCCATCTCTTCTGATGAAACAGACAAAATGGAGGAAGCAAAGAATGAAAGGGATGATGTTAGAAGAACCTCTTTCAAGCTCGCTTACTTATTACCCTTTCTGTCCAATCGCTTTGATCCTTATGAAAATGAACTGGACCAACGTTCTGTAATCTTTCTTAATTTTTATGAAGGCGTTAAAATGGCTTTGGACTCCCTTCAAAAATACAATCTGGAGCTGGAAGTCAGGGTTTATGATACGAAAGCCTCTCCGCGGGAAGTCGCAAATATCCTGGAACAACCTGAATTCGAAGAAGTAGATGTGGTCATAGGTCCTTACCGAAGTATGAACACACAAATAGTATCCAATTTTACGAAAAAAAATAAGCGAATTCACATCTCTCCCTTCCTTGCTGACACCGAAAAAACTACAGAACATCCTTCTTTTGTGCAAATAACTCCCTCTTTCAGAGCACATAGCGAAGCTATTGTAAAAAATGCACGGAAGTATTTTTTAAAAGAGCAAATTGTCCTTATTTGTCGGGATAAGCCTGAAGAAGTTGAAAGACTTGAGCTTTTTCAGGAAGCCAATGGAATGATCGATGGCTTGTTGGATTCTACTAGCAGACTAAAAGAGTTTATTGTTGATGAAGAAGATGTCGACTTTACCAATGTTGACCTTAAGCCATTTTTTGATCAAAATGAGGAAGGGGATACCATGGCGTTTATCCTTCCTTCCTGGTCAAATGAGTCTTTTGTCTATTCATTTCTTAGAAAAATCAATATCGACCGAAAAGGGAAACCTGTCGTGGTATATGGCATGCCTCAATGGATGGATTTTGACCTGATTAGCTACGAATACTACGAAAATCTGAATGTTCGTGTGAGTAGTTCAGAGTTTATTGATCGGGAAGACCCGGCGGTAAATGCTTTTCGCAAGGCATTCTATAAACGGTATGGAATGCCTCCAACCTCTGAAGCGTTCCTCGGGTATGATGCTACGCTGTTTTTAGGAAAAATGCTCGCTCAGGATGGCTTTTATTTCTTTGAAAAGCTCGATGAGGAATACGGAATCTACTTACATAATCGATTTAATTTTGAAAGAGTAGTAAATGATCCTGAATCCGCAGAAGTCGATCCCGATAAATATGATTATCTCGAAAATAAGCATATAAATATACTGGAGTTCAAAGATTATCAATTTCAAAAGATGAATTGATAATAGACTTGTTCTGTAGATGCTTGATGGGTGCATTTCATTTTGTCGCTGTTCTTGAGAAGGTGTTTTCTTTGGATAGAAGCACGCGCTGTCGCGTGCCTTTCTCCAACAATAATCTTTTCTCTTGCAGGTAGCGGCAAAATGAAATGCCTCCATCAGGCACCTACAGAACAAGTCCGTTCTTTGACAAATTGTGTGGAACTTCAAAATAATAAGCCTTCAATGCTCTTTTGGCTGAAAAGATTATCATTTTGAAGTTCCATTTTTTCACAATTTATGTCAAAGAACTAACAAGTCTAATGAATAAATTAAAAAAAATATGAAAATAAGCACTATAGATACGGGGTTCTTCAAGTTAGACGGCGGAGCCATGTTCGGGGTGGTTCCCAAGCGTCTCTGGCAACGGATGAACGAACCGGATGGCAATAACATGTGTACCTGGGCTATGCGTTGCTTGCTAATCGAATCCGGGGATAGAAAGATACTAGTGGATACTGGTATCGGAGATAAACAGGATGATAGGTTTCGAAAACATTTCGAACCGCATGGCATAGAAACATTGAATCGTTCCATTGCTCAAAACGGACTGTCAGCTGAGGAAATAACAGATGTATTCCTGACCCATCTTCATTTTGACCATTGTGGTGGTGCGGTAAAAAAAGACGATCAAGGAAATTTATTGCCTGCCTTCCCTAATGCTACTTACTGGACCAATGAAGTACACTTCAACTGGGCAATGGAACCCAATGCCCGGGAGAAAGCCAGCTTTTTAATGGAAAATTTTGTCCCTTTGAAAGAAGCTGGGGTGCTTCGCTTTATTGATGTTCAAAAGGAAGCACTGGAATGGATGGGGGGGGTAAAAGTTCATTTCTTATACGGTCATACAGAAGCTATGATGATGCTGGAATTGGGAGCTGAATCAGAGAAAATGTACTATTGTGCAGATCTTATTCCTTCCTCTTTTCATGTCGGAATGCCTTATGTAATGGCTTATGATGTAAGGCCTCTAATGACCATGGAAGAAAAAGGCTTCATTTTAAGTAAAGCGCTGGATGAGGATGCTCAATTGATATTTGAACATGACCCAAAAGTAGGAATGGCGGGCTTGCGGAAGGATGATAGAGGAAGAATAGTTTTGAAATAAAGAGGCTGCCTGATAAATATGTTCGTCGCGATTGGGAAGAGAATTTTCTATTGAGGGGTGTTCTTTTTTTTAAATTTTTACTAAAAATTTAAAAAAAAGAACACCCCTCAATAAAGAAAATTTTCTCCCAGTCGCGACGAACATATTTATCAGGCAGCCTCTTTTACAGGTTTTTACTATTGAATATCATTGATGTTTCTCATGTTGACCTGTAAATCAGTACCAAATTGAGAAACAATTCCTGTCAGTGTGACTGGTGTACCCGGTACAGGTTCATCGGCAAAAGAGGCGTCATTGAAGGTAAACATCAACATACTCCCGCTTGGATCCATCAGGTTCAAAGTTCCCGCAAAGGTAGAGCTACCGGAGATGGTTACATCAGAGATTTGTACCAAGGTTGACTCCAGCGCTTCAAAATTGTCCAGGATATTTTGAAAGGTTGTCACATTCGGAGTGATGCTGCCGGTTCCGGTTACGGTAGCATTGCCAAGAGATACTCCATTGACCTGTAAAGTGTTGTTAAACTCAGAAAGCTCAAGGCCTGAAACAGATATTTCTACTTCATCTCCCTGGTTGAAAGAATGCTGAGCTGAAAAGCGTACTACTATTCCTGCTGTTCCATCCTGGATAGTGATATTCTGCTCATTGACATTATTGCCAACGCGATCCGAAATGACTGTGCCTTTTATTTTACCGTTAGGAGCTGTGCTGCCCCCCCCTGTGAAGACATCTTTAAGTTCCTGAATAGTAATGGGGTCATCTCCACCACCACCAGTACCACCTTCAACATCGTCGCGATTACGGATATTGATTTGAGGATCGTTGAACTGAGAAACAATACCTGTAACATTTACCTCCCCTGATGGCAGAGCATCACCGGAAAAATTAGCGGCGCTTCTGGTAAACATAAGAATGGAACCGGTAGCATCCTCAACGGTAATCGAGCCGTTGAAAGTAGTGCCGCCGGAAAGAGTGGCACCCTCTATTTTAATCAGGGTAGATTCCCAGTCTTCAAAGTTATTCGTAATTTCCTGGATCGTTGCTACTCTGGGCGTTACTTCACCCGTTCCGGTTACAGTGGCATTTTCATTAGGAATATTATTGATTTGTAATAATCCATTAAATTCAGATAGCTCCAGGCCTGCAACTGCGACAAAAAGCTTATCGCCCAGAGCAAAGTTATGTGCATCGTTAAAACGAAGAACGATACCGCCTGTAGCATCCTGAATAACCAGGTTCTGATCGACAATATTGTTATTGCTGCCATCAGAAATTACGGTTCCTTCAATAAATGCAGCAGAAACGGAAGTAGCACCTAAGATAAAATCATTGCGAATGTTGATGATGTCCTGAGCATCGCATCCATCAGCAGCACAACGGGGGCCTTCCATATTCAAATCGTTCATATCGCGAATAGTAATTTGGCGTGTAGTAGTAAATACACCAAAGATCGCCGTTATAGAACCATTGCCTGTTGGGGCAGGCATGAAGGCGAAATCCGCAAATCCGCTGGTACGCATTTCGATTGTATTATTGTTACAATCATTTATTACGGCATTTACAGACTCCTTATTGATGGCATCTGCCAGTTGATTACCAGCATTTTGACAAGCAAACTCTACGTTTTCCAGGCGTACGAGCATATTGGTTAATTCCAGTGTCGCCTGGTCGAAGTCACCGCTTTGATAATTGGCCAGGTCGATAACTTGTGGCTCAATAATCAAATCTGCCGGGCCACCCGGTACAACATGGACACCCATGATGGGCTCCGGAATCTCATCGCCTTGCTCTGTAGCTGAGATTTGGTGCTTATTACTGAAATCCCCTACATATAAGTTTTTACAAATGACATAAGCTTTGGTACCTACAGGATAATCGAGGTATACGTCATTTACATCGATGCGTACTTCAATTGCCGCTGTTTCATCCTGGATCACCAATGCCTTGAAAAAGTTGCCTGAGCGGTCGTTGGCCGTCACGGTTCCTTCAATGATTAGATCGTCTTCGATCAAGGTAGCATCTTCTTTTGCTATATCATGAAGCGCTTTTAATTCAGCAATCGTGGTATTGGATTGAATGCTGGGAAAATCCTGAACAGGTGGCTCTGCGAAATCATCTTCACAACCACTAATGAATAAAGCAGTAATGGCTAATACTGCCCAAAATGTCCATTGAAATAATGAATTTTTCATTTTATTATTATGATTTTTGGTTCTTTGACATAAATTGTGATAAAATGGATTTTAAAAATGATAATCTCTTTAGCCGCCAGGGCATTCAGGTTTTATCACTTTTAAACTCTACACAATTTGTCAAGGAACGTGATTTTTTATTTTTAAATTGATTTTACGAAACCCCTTAGTCTTTAGCCCTTCTCGTTTACATTCTCAGAGCCAGGTTAATAAAATAGTTACGTCCAAATCCATAAAAAATTCTTGGAGGGCGCTCAGAGATATTTTTTTCACTAATACGCTGTCCTAGAGTAGTAAATTGCTCAAAGCCACCGGTAATGAAATCCTGGTCGTTGAGCAGGTTGTTAACCCCTACCGTTAAGTAAAGAAATACATTGTTGAATTTCCAGGATTTACCCCCGAAGATATCTACAGAGAAAGCGCCTTCACCCTTTCGCTGGTCGATGATTTCTCTCCAGAGCGCTGAGTTCGGATCAACGAATTGCTCTGCATATTCCGGATCATCGGCAATGGTAACGGCTTGCTGGGTACGGTTATCGAGGAAAAAGTCGAGGTAAACGTCATCAATGTAGTTGAAGTTAACGTTAGCGAACCAATATTTGGCAGAACGGTAACTTAAACCTAAAGTGGCGGCACTTTGAGGAGTGCCGGGGACACGATAATTTTCAGCGTAAATTGTACGAGACTCAAACAGGTTCTCCGGGTCATTATCTAAGGCAATAAAAGCAGTAGGGTTGGAAGAGTAGAGGTATTGTCCTAAAGCAACTGCTGCATTTGCTGTTAAGCCAGCAGCCACTTGTAGTTCTCCTGCTAGCTCAACACCAAAGTGGCGTTTGTCAATGTTTTGAACAATATAATTACCGAAGCCGAAGATTTCTTCCAGGTTGCCATCTTCGTCAGGTACTAATAGCTGAACCAACAAACTTCTGTTGAAGAATTGATCCTGGAAAGTATTAAAGTACCCAACGGCTCTTACCTTTGCGTAAGGTGCTCTCAATAAGTAACCTCCTTCGATGCCAAATATTTTCTCGTCTGTCAAACCAGTAACAACTTGATTACGAGTACGCGGAGACGTAAAGGCATTTCTGAAGAAAGGCGCTCTTGTCAGATAGCCTACATTGCCAAAAAGGTAGTTTCTGCCATCTATCTTATAAGTAATACCCGCTTTGGCACCGTAGTTCGTGAATTTTTGTTTTTCAGAATCTCCTAAGGAATTATCCGGGAACTGGCCGTTTTGATAGTTCCCTGTACGCCAGAAGCGTGTATTGGAAAGCTCCAATGCCAGGAAGTAATCCGCTTTATTTGTAGTAATATCTGCTTGCACCCAGCCCAATGCTTTGTGGATGTTAGAGTTGTAGTCATATCCAAACGTTTCTCCTTCGCGAACCAGGCGGTTAGGGTTTTGGAGGTCAGACTGCCAGAAGTCCGGGTTGGCAATGGAATCACGACGGGCAAATTGGTTGATATCCAGGAAAAACTCTGCACCAAGCAGGTCTTCCAATACTTTGAAGTTATGGCCTTTAAAGTATTGATAGCCCAATCCTCCTTGAAGGGTTACCTGCTTGCTTAGAATTGTTTCAAAAATGGTATTGAAGTTTATTTTTTCACTGTCATACCTACGCTCTTCCAGGATATAGTTTGCGCGGTTGCCGATCACGGTGTTTCCTTCGATGCCATTTACATTATGAATCGTATCAAAAGGGTATTGACGGTTTTTGTTGTAAAGAGCATGCCAGTCAATTTGTCGATTGGCTTCATCATTGCGATAAAACTGTTCCACTCTGTCGATAACGCTTAGATCATCGGCTGTTTCAAGATCGCTGTTCATGAATGCCAAAGAGTTTCTGAAAAAATCAGGATTTGGATTGGATGCGTTAAACCAGTCTATAGCAGTACTTCCGCCTCGGCCATTTTGATAGGAAACGGCCGTAATGAGAGAGGTCTTATTGGCAATCTTCCAATCGTGGGAGAGAATTCCTAAAGGTTGGTGGAAGGTAGAAATTCTGGCGTTACGTTTTTCGCCATTTTGATATCCCCACCACGGATTGTAGTAATTCGTTCCTGCCAGGTCATAGAATTCTTGAGTAGAGGCGGTGTTTCTGCCTCTACGGCTTGGGGCGCCAAGACCTGTAAAAGAGATCGAGTGTTTATCGTTGATCTGTTTTTCTACAGATGCGAAATAAGAGTAAGCATCGAAAAAGGTACCAGGCACATAACTCTCCTCGGCCCAGCGTCTGGATGCTGAGAAAGAAAATGCCCAACCATCCGGCAGTTTTCCGGTAGAATAAGTAGCCATTATACGGTGGCGGTAAGTCCGGTTAGAATTGGCGTAAGAAACGCGTAGTTGCTTGCGCTGTTTGGAAGCACGGGCATCGATTGTCGTTACGCCACCAACACCTCCAAAAGACTGAGGACTAACGCCCAGGCCGATACTGTTGTTTCGGTTGCGAAGTACATCATTCAGGCCACCCCAGGAACCCCAGTAAGGCCTTCCGGATTCCAGGTCATTCATTGGAGCCCCGTTGATGAAGACATTGGTATTCTCAGAGTCAAAGCCTCTAATGCGGAAACGGCGAGGCCCGAAAGTAAAAGCCGCGGCTGAAATAAAAACATCTCTGGAAGCGGTTAAGAGGCCAGAGATGTTTTGCCCACCCGGGTCGTCATTTTCCAGATCCGACGCCGATAGGGTAATAGTGGGGATAATGTCCTCGGGCGTAACAGATTCTGCATCAATGTTTGATAGCATTTCTATTGTTCCCAGGTCTACCATGCCTGATTTTCCAGCAAGGTCAAGTTCCAGTGGTTGATAGTTGGCCAAGCTAAAAATGAGCTTTGGAGAAGTTTCCGGTATACCTCTTAAGGTGAAGCCTCCATTTTCATCGGAGATCGTCCCCAGGCGGTCACCTTCGATAAAAATTTGAACTCCGGGTAACGGAGCCTCCGTGGATTGGTCAACGATCTTACCCATCACGATCAATTCCTGAGCGCCCAAGTAAGAAGAAACCAAGAGAAATAATGCAATGAATAGGTTGCATTGGTTAAAATTTTGCATAAGCTAGGTTTTGAATTTCTGCATAAAAAAAACGACAGATGGTTTTGGATGATAAATAAATCATTCAATCTTTTTTCTTTCTCTCTTGGAAAGCGGCGCAAAGTTACTAAATAATGCAAGTTGTGATTCATTGAACTGAGGCTAATTCGCTGGTAATTTGTTTCAAAACGTCGGTTATAGACTTCGGTTTTTACAAATTCCTCTTTATTTACCCTCATTCATCGCACTTGGGTTAAGTAGTTCACGGAATTAAACTACATAAACATATGATGCTCTTTTGCGCTGACTCTGCGTTGCTCAAAGCCTTGCTTAACAAAGGCTAAGCGCGGTTTTCGCGCCTTGATTCAGCACAAAATAGCTATCATCTGTTTGGTAGCCCAATTCCGTGAACTACTTAAATAGATATTAATTTATAGTTCTTTGACATAAATTGTGGAAAATGGAACTTCAAAATGATAAGCCTTTCAGCCACAAGGGCATTCAAGGCTTATCATTTTGAAGTTTCACACAATTTGTCAAAGAACGTAATTTATTTAGGCAGCGGAAAGCCACCCAGGCATGGGAATCATGCATTTAATGGACGTTTTGGGATCTTTCTTTATGTAATAGGCAATGCCGATTGTCGGGAAGAACGTGAAAAATAAACGCGCCTACAGCGCGAAATTCCTTTGAGAGGGAGGCCGAAAGGCCTATTTTGCGAAGCAAAATAGGCCTTTCGGCCTCCCTTAAAAGAAAATTTCGCCGCGAAGCGGCGTAAATTTGTTTTGGAATTCCAAAACGAGAATTGCTAGTGTATTCCGTTAAATATTTAAAAAAATTAACAATTAATTAATCCTTGAAAATTGAATTTTACCGTCCAAATAAAAATTCTTTGTTGTTGCTAAGACGAGAAGTAGTTTGCAAAAAAAATGCCAATTCGTTTTGGCAAGGTTTTAGATTTTATTGGGTCAAATGAATTTTGGAGTTGGCCCGTGCTTAGTAAGAAAGCGCAGCCCGCACTCCTTAAATCATCTGGAAACCATTTCGGAATAAAGTTTTTTAAACAAGTATTAATTTATGTCCATGAAATTCATTTTTTCAACTATTTTATTATCAGCTTTTTTTGTAAGCAGCCTCTGGGCACAAAAAGAATACAAAGTAGCCACCATTGGCTTCTGGAACTTCGAAAACCTGTTTGATACCATTGACACCCCCAATAAGCGGGATTCAGAGTTTACCCCCAAAGGAAGGAACCTTTGGACGGGAGCTCTTTACAAGGAAAAACTCGATCATCTGGCTCAGGTAGTTTCTGAAGTAGCCGTTGATGTAACACCAGACGGAAATGCCATTCTGGGGGTTGCCGAGATTGAGAATCGCGATGTGCTCGAGGATTTTGTCCGTCATCCTTTGATAAAAAACAGGAATTATCAAATTGTACATTACGAATCTCCCGATCGGAGAGGTATTGATGTGGCGCTTCTTTACCAACCAAAATACTTTAAGGTAACAGAGAGCAAAGCCTTGCCCCTAATGATTTATAAAGATAATGGCGAGCGCATTTACACGAGAGATGTGTTGTTTGTTTCGGGCTATTTCGACGGGGAGCCTCTTCACATCTTTGTCAATCACTGGCCGTCGCGAAGTGGTGGAGAAAAGGCATCTATGCCCTTCCGTTGTGCCGGAGCGGATTTGGTGAAATCTGTCGTTGACTCGTTGGTTGCAGCTGACCCAAATGCTAAGATCGTAATTATGGGCGATTTGAACGATGATCCCGTGAGTGCGAGCGTGAAAAAGCATCTAATGGCAGAAGGAAATAAAGGAAAAGTTTCTGAAGGAGAGCTTTATAATCCTATGCTGGACTACTATCGCAAGGGGTATGGAACGCTGGCTTATCGCGATGCCTGGAATCTTTTTGATCAGGTTATTGTCTCTTATGGGTTGATAAACGGGGATAATTCCGGTTACCAGTTCTACAAAACATCCATTTTCAATAAAGACTACATGCTGCAGAAAAGCGGCCAATTTCAGGGGTATCCATTCCGTACTTTTGGAGGAGGCAATTATCTCGGTGGATATAGTGATCATTTTCCCGTATATTTAACAATTATTAAAGAGCGGTAAACATGGGTCATCCCGAATTTTCGGAAACTTCATGCTGTCATTATATTTAATAAATAGGTAATATAAATCAATGTGTTATGACCGGCCTTATTCAATTTAGCTTTTTGGAAGGCTGGCAGCCGTTAAAAAATGAA
>CAZHZT010000150.1:0-12615 GCA_964537285.1 uncultured Saprospiraceae bacterium
TTTTTAACGGCTGCCAGCCTTCCAAAAAGCTAAATTGAATAAGGCCGGTCTTAAAACATTGATTTACAGTGCCTATTTTTAAGAACCTTGACAACATAAAGTTCCTTAAAGTTAAGGGATGACTCATGTTTATTCTCTACTTATCTTTATATTCATCTTTTAAGATTGAAGCAAACTTCTTCTTTACTTTCTCTACTTTAGGGCGAGAGATGCTTCTCACATTCGGATTGCCCGGGTGAATCTCGTAATAATCCTGATGGTAAGATTCTGCTACCCAGAATTGAGTGTATGGAGATAGCTCCGTTGCAATTTCCTCATCCAGGCGATTTTCTTCTCTAACTGTTGCAAAAAAAGCTTCGACAGCTGCTTTTTGTGCTTCATTGTGATAAAAAATAGCTGAACGGTACTGCGGCCCAACGTCTGGCCCCTGACGATCGACCTGAGTAGGATCGTGTGCCACAAAAAAGACTTCCAATAGCGTATTGAAATCCACTTTATTGGGATTGTAGTAGATCATGATAGCTTCAGCATGACGAGTGGTTCCCGTTCCAATCAGTTCGTAAGACGGATATTCTTTCGTGCCTCCTGAATAACCACTGATGACATCTACTACGCCTTTGATTCTTTCGAAAGCAGCTTCCGTACACCAGAAACAACCTCCTGCAAATGTTGCCACATCGTATTTTTCATACCCCTTTCCGTCAATGTACTCGTCAATCGGCACCACGCCTTTGTTAACCACTTTTTTAGGTTTTGCCTGTTCTTCAGGCGTAGGGACAAAATCCAGGCTCACCGAATTGACGCAATGGTGCGTTAATTTAGGCGTAAAGCCTTCCCCGCGGAAAACATGGCCAAGGTGGCCGTCACAATTGCTACACACTATTTCAGTTCTTCTGCCATCGGCATCCATCACTTCTCTTACATTATCCTTGATCATGTCATCGAAGCTTGGCCAGCCGGTGCCGGAGTCGAATTTATCACTAGAGTTGAATAATGGCTGATTGCACTGGCGGCAGATATAGGTTCCATCCCCTTTAAAATCATGGAATTTGCCTGTAAAGGCTCTTTCAGTACCTTTATAAACGATCACTTTTTGCTCTTCAGAATTCAACTCGTTATAATCCTCCGGATCAGTAACTACCTCAGGTAAACTGGTAAGTGTAGTGGATACACTGCTTTTCTGAGCGCAAGCAGCAAAGATCATAGCTGCCATCAGGCTCATAAACAGGAAAAGCTTTTTAAATTGCATAATGAATGTTTTGTTTTGTTAGGCAGCGCTTTTTAGCTTTATCATCTCTCGTCGGCCGCCAAGAGAGCATCAACCTAAAAAGCGCTGTGGCTATAAAATGTCATATTAGTTACTCAATAAGGAGTTTAATTATTCCTAAGAAGGAATTTTGTTTGGCGAGACACTCGTTTTTTGATTTTTTCGAAGAAAAAATCAAAAAACGGGCATCTCGCCATTAAAAAACTTTTCTTTCAGGAGCAATGAACTGCTTGTTAAATAACTTCATAGCTAGAACTAAGCGTTCATCAATTGGTTGAGAAATAGAATCGATTTTAAGTATATTTTAATAGTTAACAAAAGACGGTCAACGGTCAACGGGGAACGGTTAACGGATGTGGTAAAACGGTTTCCCGTTGACCGTTAACCGTTAACCGCAATTTGTGGGGAATTAGAACTTTATTCCTTGCCCTCTACACCAAATCTTGATGATGTTCATCTCTTTTTCTGAAGGTATTTTGTTCATTTTTCCGTATGATTGAACGAGTCTTAGCTTTTGGATTTCAATAGTCACAATGCTTTTCCGGTTTTTATTCTCATCTAGCAATCGAAGCGACCAGATAGAGGAATTTCCATTGATGCAGCTTATTGCATAAGAACCGACACAGTGTCTCATTTGAGCGCCTTCCTGGTTGATCATGTTTCTACTCGTCAGCTCAATAATTTTGTATTTTTTACCTTCCTTGCTGAAACCCCATGGTTTAATGGATGTGTGACTTTTCCATGTTTGCACCACTTCCTGTTCAGCCTTTTTCCTTTGTTGTCTAATTCTTTCTAATTCACGTTCTCTTCTGAGCGCTGCACGTTCATTGATATGGCGATAATAATTCCTGCGATCGCGCAAAATGGATTGCATGGATCTGCGTTGAAGGCTAAAATTTGGTTTATCCCTTAAACAGTGGGCCAGGTAACCGAACAAATCTTCGACTTCTCTGTCCGGGACAATATCGAAGTTCTCTGCAACTAATTTTTGAATTACCGGGGCCCATTTTTCCAGCTCCTTTTTTATGCCATCCCCATCTTTAGCATGATGAACAAATTTTTGTATACCTTCTATCATTCTTGGAGAAGCTCCGTAAGCTTTCCCGAAAATGTAGAGATAGGCATCTCCTTTAATCTCCTCTGAATAAGGAAGGGTGACAAAGACCTTTGCCATCCTGCGTGTGTAGGGTCTTGGGTCTGGGCCTTTAGACAATTTCCCGCCGGAAGCAATGTGCATAAATTCCGGACTTCCAAAAGTGTACACCTTCCTTCTGCTTCGATATTTGATACCATTGTTCCAGAGGATATAAGCTGGGCAATACTTAACGATGGTATGAAAATCAGTTTTGAAATAAGTATGGTCACTATCCCTATTTGCTTTGTGTCTGATATAGTGCAACTCCCAAAGCTTAAACCAATCTGCGATAAGACCTGGGTTTAAGTCAAAGAGTTTCCAGAAAAACTCTATTTGAAAACGCTCAAGAAAGCTATCGAAATACTTTTCCATGAAAAGGGCCATCAAAGCAGGTGTATCACTAACCAGCTTTTCATGAGGTAATAACGCCAGGATTTCAATCCCTAGCAGCCCCTTGTCAGTGGGAAGTGCTTTAAAGTGGTCATTGAAAAAGTTTACGATAAGCTGTACCTTAGTAAGACTTAGTTTACAAATTAGCTCCAGCCGATCCACAGAAAGGGTATCTAGCATTTTGGAATCCAGTATTTTGATTAGGTATGCGCTTTCAAGTGCATTACTACAAAGCGTCACCAAAGCTTTTAATGCAATGCTACCTTTAGGCAGCTGCCGTTCTCCTTCAAGTAAGTCATTGAAGTAGTTCGTCAACCAATCGTTTTTACCCTGTTTAAGGTTAAGGGTGAAAACCGTTTGCCTGTTCATCAATAATCGATACAGGCGCAATAGAAAAGTTATGTTAGAGGCTTTTAGCAATGGCTTCAAATGTTCATGCTTATTTAAGCAAGCCATTTCCTCATAGAACTTAAGCTTTTCTACTTCATTTTCATAGCACTCTCTTTCAAGAATTTGGATTAAATCGGTTTTTGACATGACGTTTCCATTATGTTCAAGGGGCTTAACCACGATTTTGAAGAAATAATTTCAATAAATTCAGCTTTTTTTAAGCAAATAATAGATTTTAAAGTTTTTTTTAATTTTTTGAAAAAAAACTCTTCCCACGGAACTTTTACCTGCTCAAATCAAGTTAACACCATCAATTAGACGGTTAACGGTTGGGTAAAACGGTTTATCGTTGACCGTTTCCCGTTTATTGTATTTTTTAAAAGAAATTTTAAATTAATTTTTTATGAAAAATATGTAAGTTTACGCAGTGAAGGTGTTTCCCTCGGAAAACAACATCTACTTGGCGGACGAATCTACAAATATCGAAGGATTAAGGAAGCAGGTTGAACTCCTGCTCAAAAAAGTACAGGCCATTGAAGAAGGCCTCATACTTAATAATGACCCTTTGGAGGAATTTCGCCTGAACGAAATCCTCAAAACCACCCAGGAGGAATTAAGTGCTTCCAAAAAACGACTCCGGGAAGCACTTATTCAGGAAAAACAACAATCCATTACTTCGGACGAACCTGCCGAAAAAGATCTTTTCCACGATTATCACCGATATACCTGTGATCGGGTGGTGCAAAACGATTCGTTTTTTGAGCATTACAAGCAGCAAGTGGATCACAAAGCCCAGTTTTTCTATATCTATGGCCTCGATCGCCAGTCTCACATCAGTTTATTTCGCCGTTTTTCTTATGAATTGCAGGGATTGCTTCAGGCACACCTCAACCCTGACCTGATGTCCAGCTGCAAGGTGGAGCGAGCGGAAGTGACTTTTGACTTCAGCAATAATGAATCTTTTTACAAAGAAAATATCATCAAAGGGCTGTTTGCTGCCTTTAGCCTGAATCCGAATGATCAGGAGCCACTACTGGAGCGTAATTTATGCTACCTGCTGGAAAAAAGCCCGAGCCTCAACGCCCTGGGAAAAGAGGATTATGTGTGTTGCTACCTCAGCATAAGTGAGTGGGACTGGGACGCGGAGATTACACCCAAAGTGGTGAACTGGATCATGAATGCTTTCTGTGCCGATAAGTTGCCCGCTAATAGTCCGACATTCCTGTTTTTCTTCGGGGTAGAATTCGAGGATGAAGATAGTGAGGTGAAAGATGAAGTGGAGGAGGCTATTCGCGAGGGTGGGAAAATTGTGCGTCTGCCGGAATTGCATATGGTCAAGGAGAAAGATATTCGCCGCTGGGTTTCTAAATATCGCCAACTGGCACCTTCGGGAAAAGAGCGGCGTGCATTATTTAAAAAGCATTTTAAAGATGATGCGGAGTATTTTATGGATGATGTGGAAATTGAATTGAAACGGATTATTGATTTGTTTAACAAGCACGGTTAACGGAATACGAAATGCGGGGAACGGTTAACGGGGAACGAAATGCGGGGAACGGTTAACGGGGAACGGTTAACGGGGAACGGTTAACGGGAAACGAAATACGGGAAACGGGGAACGAAGGATTTGGAATCCGAGCAAAACAACATTTACAAGAAAGAAGAAAGCAATAAAAACACCAACATGTCTATACTCAACAAACGCAATGTTAAAAAGCCTTTCAAACCAAAGGATTACATCATGCACGAGGAATTGCGCAATGCCGTAGAAGTGGCTATTGCGCTTGACCAACCTTTACTCCTCACCGGAGAGCCGGGGACCGGCAAGACCAAACTCGCCTTCAAAGTGGCCGACGAACTCAGCCAGGATAAAAATGCCGGTTTCTCCAGGGAGCCGCTGGTGTTCAATACCAAAACCACCTCCACCGCCCGCGATCTGTTCTACACCTACGATGCTGTTTCTCACTTCCAGGCAGCCAATATCAAGCGGCAAGAAGGCGAAGCCGTGCCCATTACGAAAGATTTTATTGAACTGCAGGCGTTGGGTAAAGCCATTGCCTTTACCGGCCCCGAGAAGGTCGATCCATCTAAAATCAATACGGATCTGCCGGATAAACCCGTGAGTTCCGTCGTGCTTATCGATGAAATCGATAAGGCACCCCGTGACTTTACGAACGATATTTTGAATGAGATTGAAAATTATTCTTTTAAAATAAAGGAGCAGGAAAACTATCAGATTAAGCGCGGCGAAGACAAGCAAATTGTGGTGATCATGACCAGTAACTCGGAGAAAAACCTGCCCGATGCTTTTTTGCGCCGTTGTGTTTTTTACCATATCCCATATCCGAGTCAGGAGCTGATGCTGGAAATTGTGAAAAGTCAGCTGGGCGGGGCCACGAATTATACCGAAACAGCCCTTAAGGAAATGATCGCTCGCTTCGATGATATTCGTAAAAAAACGCCACGGAAGCCTCCGGCTACGGCGGAATTAATTTCCTGGCTGCGCATCCTGGAGTTGCAGGGCTATTTAGATAAAAATGATGCAGAGCAACAGAAATTGATGCTGCAAAACCTGTCCATTTTAGTGAAAACGCGGGAGGACCTGGAGGCCATTCGTGCTTTTTTCAAAAAAGCCTAGCAACGCACATTGGCGAAAGAAGCTCCACATATCATTTTTCCGCTTGACAGTCTGATCGAGCAACTGCGTTTGTCTGGCCTGGAGGTGACGCCCGGGCAGCGCCTGCAATTGCTGCAGACCCTGGATGCTTTTGGCACGGAAGCCCTCCGGCAGCCGGAAAAACTAAAATATCGCTTGTGCCCGCTCATCGCGCATTCCGCTACTCAGCAAACACAGTTTTACCAGGCTTTTGATCGCTTTCTGGAGAATGCAAGGGCTTATGAATTGCCGGAAAAAGTGGAACTCCGCTGGTGGCAACAGATTCCCCGCTACGTCTGGGGAATCATCGCCTTAACTACTTTGGGCGTTATTGCTTTTCTGCTGCTCTCTCGTGAGCGTCCGGAAGTCGACCCATCGCCCATTCTTCATTTTCAAAAACCTTCAAGTATTTCTTTGGGAGATACCGTTTTTTTTGAGAATCGCTCCACGAACATTGATACCGGCGAAGTTGAGTTTCGATGGGAACTCATTGATTCCGATAGCAACGTAATTGAAAAGTTTATAGAGAAAAGCTATCACTGGAGCTTACCCATTACAGAATCGGGGATAAGCCATTATAAAACGGTGCGCCTCATTGCTTTCGACCGAAACAGCACTTTTCGCGATACCCTTGAAGACGAATTTCTTCTTCGATGCAACGATTTTCCGGGCTACTCTGGAATCGTAGCGCCTTTAAACACGCAGGAGGATAGTGTATTTTTTCAATTGGCTGAGCCGGAAGATGCCAGCCTGCTATACGAATGGGATTTCGGGGACAGCACCTCTGCCGAGGGTTATCAGGTTGAGCATATTTATAATAAAGCGGGCGTTTATAATGTAGAACTCAAGATTTATCGGCCGAATACGGAAGGACATTGCGAGCAGTTGCTTTCGCACCGCATTGTGGTCAAGCAGGAAAAAGTATTTTTAACCTATAAAAAATTACAGGCAGATGTTGCGCCCTTTATTTTCCGGATCGGCATTGGGACATGGATACTGCTGAGCCTTCTAACGCTTGCAGCAGCCTTCTTTTTGATCCGCTGGCTGCGGCAGTCTCCACCAGAACCCGAGAAAGACCCCAAAGAGAAAAGAACAAAAATACTGGATGAGCGCTTCGCGCACAGCGATAAAGGGCCTTACTTCATACCTTTCCGCTCCAATAATCATTTACTAAAAACCGATCAGCGTCTGTTTCGGCTGGCCGATAATCTTCGCCAGCGTCAGGAAGGATTGCGTCGTAATCTGGATATTCCCGCCACCATCAAACAGACCATTGAGCAAGGCGGCTTCCCCAGCGTACAATGGAAAATGAGTAGTGTGCCGCCCGAGTATTTGTTCTTGATCGATGAGCAGGCACCGCATAGCCATCAGGCCGCCTTGTATGCATATTTATATGAATTTTTAAAAGGGCAGGACGTCCACGTAGTTGCTTTTTGGTATAAAACCGAGTTTAACCGCTTTTGGAACGAAGAACATCCCGACGGCCTTTCATTGGAGGCCGTTCAAGGTCGTTATCCCTTCCACCGCTTATTGTTAATGGGAGACGCCCACGCCCTGATGGAGCCATTTGCCCGCAATAAGCCTGAATTGCAGGCGGAAAAAGCGCAGCTTTTCGAGCATTGGAAACACCGCATTCTCCTCACGCCCTTCCCGGCTAATTCATGGACATACGTAGAGGATACTCTTTACCAGCTTTTTCCGATGTTTTCTAACAATGGCGAAGGTCTGCAATCAGCCATTGCTTTCCTTGATCTGGAGCGCGACGAAGAAGATGAGCGCGCCATGCCGGCATTTGCTCAATGGCAGGAAGCTCAGGATCAACCGCCTCGACCACCGGATGCGAATTACCGGAACTGGAAAAAGCCAAGGACCTATCAGGAGTACCTTAAAAATGATAAAGCCCTTTATCGCTGGCTTTGCGCACTCGCTGTATATCCCAATCCCGATTGGTCCTTAACGATTGCCATCGGTAATGCCATTGGAGCACCCGTTAATCTGGACAACCTGCAAGTGCTGGCTCATATTCCCTTCTTACAGGGGAAGGCTTTTTCTCCACGCTTGCGCAAGGAACTGCTGGCAGAACTAGATGAAGAGACCGAAAAAAAGGCCCGGGAGGCAGTGAAAAAAGAACTGGAAGCCATTGCTCCGCAGCTGAAAAACAGCCATGCCAATCTGGAATTGCAGCGCAACCTGGCGATGCAGTCTTTTTTGCTGGCGCCTAAAGATCCGGAACATGCGGATACGATCCGGCATTTGCTGGAAACAGATGTGCTGGGCAAAAAACAGATTGCCGAACTGAATTATGCCGTAGAACGGGAAGTGAAGAAAGGAGAAGACATCTGGGGCTGGCTCACTCAATTTGACCCGGATTATGCGGATTTGGAGGAGGAGCAGGATGTGAGGAGGAAATCCCCTTTGATATTGGGAAGGGATTTTTATTGGGGTATTTTATGTAGTTTGCTGGCTTTGATTGGTGCATTTGGGATCTTTTGGACGGATGGAACTGAAATAGATGGGAATGCTTCTGCTAGGGATAATCTTTTCTATTCAGTGGTAGAAACCGTGGACAGTGCAGTGATTTATAATAACCTGGGCGTGGAAAGGTGGCAGGATGCCCTTGAAGCTTCCGACGATAATCTTCTGGATGCGGCAGCGCAAGCACGAGCTTATTTTAATAAAGCGATCGGAATTAGTGCGGATGGGAGCTATCCTTTGGCGGAAAATAACCTTGCAAAGGCTTTTTACCACTCAGGTATTTTTTATTATCATCAATATTTACAGGATTTTAAGGAGGAAGAATTGCTACGACAGGCAAAGTTATCGTTTTTTGAGGCGGGTAAAACCCCTGAGCTTTATCTGGATGGCCGCCATGCGGAAGGACTGGCCAATTATTACCAGGATCGCCGGCCTGAAGCGAATTCCATTTACAATGAATTATCCGCTATTCGTTACTTCGACACGCTAAGCTTGCGTTACAACCTGCGGACCCTCCTCTTCCCGCAATTCCTGGACGTTGATGATCCGGCTTGTATTCCTGCCTTTGGCCTCAATTACGAGCGAGAAAGTGTTTTATGCCTGGGAGAAACGCTGTCGGCCACTATTGTGATTGAAAATAATGTAGCTTTATACCTCCTCAACTGGCAGGACGGGAATACAGATACGCTTCGGTCACTCACCAATGGAGGCAGTATAAGTCACCTTTATACCGCGCCCGGTGTTTACGCCCCTTTAGTCACGGCTTATTCTCCTTGTCTGGATTCGGGAGCGACGGTACAGGCCTCCATTCCGGCCGTAACGATCCAAGATAGGCCAAGTGCCCTCATAAATGTCTCCGAAACTAAAATCTGCGTCGACAATCCTGTGGAGTTCAATTCCTTGCCTTCCCCAAACAGCACCTTCTTCTGGGATTTTGGTGATGATATACAAGTGCAAGGAAGAGACCCTATTCATTCTTATACAGAGCCAGGGGTCTATACCGTGACCTTAATCGCTGCCAGCCCCTGCGGCCGCGATACCCAAACACTTGATATCGAAGTTCGCCCGATTGAAGATTGCCAAAGCATCATTATAGTCCGTGGGCAGGTCGTGGATTCAAAAACGAAAAAAGGCATTCCCAACGTACTCGTTTTCGGCGATCGCCTGCAGGCCAAAACAGATCTAAAAGGGAATTTCTTGCTGGAAGTACCACCTCTATACCAAAGCCCAGATTTTCCGCTATTATTCCGTGCACAAGGCTATGAGGAAGTGGAGCGCAACGTTGATTTGACCAAGGATCGGAGGCTGCCGACGGTTCCGCTCATACAACAACCGCCAAAAACAAATAATGAAACGGATGATTTACCTTCAGTGGGGAGCATTACCTCCCCACCCATGATTCCGATCAAAGGCGGCACCTTTTCCATGGGCTGCCGGGAGGACATTGATAAGGATTGTGATTTTGATGAAAAGCCTGCTCATCAGGTCACGCTTTCTGATTTTCAAATTGGCCAATATGAAGTAACCTTTGAGGAATATGATGCGTTTTGTGAGGCTACCAAGCGGCAAAAACCTGATGATGAAGGCTGGGGGAGGGGTAGAAGACCCGTTATTAATGTCAGTTGGGATGATGCCATCGAGTATTGCAATTGGTTGAGCGCGGAGAATGGCCTGGAGAAGGTATACAAAAAGGTTCGCGTAGGAAAAAGCAGTGAAGAAGTCATCGAAGTGAATTGGCAGGCCAATGGCTATCGCCTGCCGACGGAGGCGGAATGGGAATATGCGGCAAGGAGCGGCGGGAAGAAACAGAAATATGCGGGCACTTCGGAGGATGATTTGCTCTATCGATATGGGAACTTTTGTGATGTGAATTGTTACGTGAGTTGGAAAGATGCAAATCAAGACGATGGATACGCCAATACTTCACCTGTGGGTAGCTTTTTGCCGAATGATGTTCAGCTTTTTGATATGACCGGTAATGTTTATGAATGGGTATTTGATCGGTATAGTTCAGACTATTATGAGCAGTCTCGAAAGAACGGCACCTTAAACAACCCTAGAGGCCCTGATTCCGGCCTGGACCGCGTTATTCGCGGCGGCGCGTGGGGCAACTACGCCGAGTACTGCCGTGTCTCGAGCCGGAACAACCGGCATCCGACGAACCGCGACTTCAACGTCGGCTTCCGTTTAGTCTTGGCCCCCAGTTCAGCGGAGTGATCCAGCTCAACGTTCCAACCGGAACGGAGTAGGCAAGTACCGTTGCCGACAGGCACGGATACGCAGACTACGGAGAGAAGGATTGGAACGGGAAACGAAGAACGGTTAACGGGAAACGGTTAACGGTTAACGGTTAACGGGGAACGGGAAACGGGAAACGGAAGCTTTTGGATGAGTTGTTGTAAGGACGAAGGCTTTAGTCTTCGACTTGTTTCGCCAAAATCTGTTTGGCGAAAGCTATATTATTTTGTATGCATGTTAGTCGAAGGCAAAAGCCTTCGCCATTTCAGTTGCCAAAATCCGTTTGGCGAAAGCTATAATATTTTGTATGCATGTTAGTCGAAGGCAAAAGCCTTCGACATTTCAGTTGCCAAAATGTGATTGGCGAAAGCTATATCATTTTGTACGCATGTTTGTTGAAGGCTGAAGCCTTCGCCATTTCAGTCGGCAAAATCCGTTTGGCGAAAGCTATAATATTTTGCATGCATGTTTGGCGAAGGCAAAAGCCTTCGCCATTTCAGTTGCCAAAATCCGTTTGGCGAAAGCTATAATATTTTGTATGCATGTTTGGCGAAGGCAAAAGCCTTCGACATTTCAGTTGCCAAAATCTGATTTGCGAAAGCTATAATATTTTGCATGCATGTTAGTCGAAGGCTAAAGCCTTCGACTTGCAGTCGCCAAACACAATTAGGCGAATATTTTCAAGTATCTACTTTCATTCTTCAAAAAATCATCATATATTTATTTTTATTTTTTAACCAAAACCAATGAAAATGAGTCAAGGATACCAAATCCGAAACCAATCGGCATTGTATTTTCTAACCTTACAAGTCATCGACTGGATTGACATTTTTTCTCGCCAAGCTTATCGCGACATTATTTTAGAAAGCTTTTCGTATTGTCGACAGCACAAAGGCTTAAGGCTATGGGCTTATGTCATTATGACCAACCATTTACACCTAATCGTTAGTGCTGATAATAGTAACTTGTCCGATGTGATTCGGGATTTTAAGCGTTTTACGGCAACGAAGATTTTAAAAACGATTGATGTTATACCGGAAAGTCGGCGTACTTGGATGCTCCGGCAATTTGCGCTTGCGGCAAATAAGCACCGCCGCAATTCCAAATATCAGTTCTGGACGCATGAAAATCATGCGGTGGAACTGGAATCGTCTAAATTCATTTTTCAAAAAATGAACTACATTCATCAAAATCCGGTTCGGGCAGGCTTTGTTGAAAATGCGGAAGATTGGATGTTTAGTAGTCAGCGCAATTATGCTGGAATGATGGCGCCTGTTGAAATTGATTTGTTGTAGGTTGGAAGAAGGCGAAGGCTGAAGCCTTCGGCGAAGGGGAAACGGGAAACAGAAAACGGTTAACGGAAAACGGTTAACGGAAAACGGTTAACGGAAAACGGTTAACGGTTAACGGTTAACGGTTAACGGAAATTTTTTGATGAGTTGTAGTAAATACGAAGGCTTTAGCCTTCGCCGAACGTGCCTGCAGAATTATGCTGGTTTACGCCAAACGGAATTTGGCGGTTGGAAGACGAAGGCTTCAGCCTTCGTCTTTCAGTCGCCAAAATCCGTTTGGCGAAAGCTATGTTATTTTGCATGCATGTTAGTCGAAGGCTGAAGCCTTCGACATTTCAGTCGGCAAAATCCGTTTGGCGAAAGCTATGTTATTTTGCATGCATGTTTGTCGAAGGCTGAAGCCTTCGTGATTTCAGTCGGCAAAATCCGTTTGGTGAAAGCTATATTATTTTGTACGCATGTTTGTCGAAGGCTGCAGCCTTCGTCATTTCAGTCGCCAAAATCCGTATGGCGAAAGCTATGTTATTTTGCATGCATGTTAGTCGAAGGCTGAAGCCTTCGACATTTCGGTTGCCAAAATGTGTATGGCTAAAGCTGTAATATTTTGCATGCATGTTATTCGAAGGCTGAAGCCTTCGTCATTTCAGTCGCCAAAATCCGTATGGCGAAAGCTATATTATTTTGTACGCATGTTTGTTGAAGGCTGAAGCCTTCGATATTTCGGTTGCCAAAATGTGTATGGCTAAAGCTGTAATATTTTGCATGCATGTTA
>CAZHZT010000151.1:0-12597 GCA_964537285.1 uncultured Saprospiraceae bacterium
GTGATTTACGACCAGGGATGTATTTCCTAAACATGATCGATGAAGCAGGGAATTTCGGTACTGTAACACTATTGTTACAATAATCATCCATCCTGGCGAGATGATTTTGGGAGCCTATCAAATCGATGAAAGAGCTTTGATACGCCCTCGACATTTCTTAACCGAATATGTTTATACCCAAAAGGTGTTAAAATTTCCCAAACCACTTTCGCTTGGGTATAGCTATAATTCAAAAAGACGTCCACATATGAAGATTGGAATAATTCAGCCCTTGGCTCTCTTACTACTTGTACTTGGTACGAGTTGCAATCCGGATAAACTTGTCTCCACCGGAATTGAAAAGCAAATAGCGACTAATGTTCCGCCTGAATACATCTACGACGAAGAAAACATCGTAGTGGTGACTGTAGGAACAGCCTCCCCCATGCCTGGTAAGCGAGCTCAAACAGGAACAGCTATTTTTGTAAATGGCAACTTTTTCATGTTTGACGTAGGTGCAGGGGTGGTGCAAAAATCCGAAAACATAGGGCTTCCCTTAGATGAGTTGGATGGTATATTCCTGACCCATTATCACTCGGATCACGTCATGGACTTGCCCAATATGATAAGCCGTTCATGGCAATTTGGCAGAGCCGATGACTTAAATGTTTACGGACCTCAAGGTCTAAATCAGTTGATGAATGCAGTCGACGGATTTCTAGCGATAGACAACTCCTATCGCTTGGCACATCATGGAATTGAGGTAATGGATACAGTTTATGCCGATGGAATCGCCAATGAATTTATCATCGAGCAAGATACCCATCAAGTGATTTATGATAAGGATGGAATCAAGATTACAGCATTTGATGTAACCCACGAGCCCATTGAGCCTGCAGTTGGCTATAAAATCGAATACAAGGGTAAGAAAGTTGTGATCAGCGGAGATACTAAAAAGAACGACTTAGTAAGTGAGATGGCAATGGATTGTGATTTACTGCTTCACGAAGTCATGTTGATGTCTTTCCAAAAGATGCTTGAAGAGGAATTGAGAGAAGCGGGAATGAATCGAAATGCTGCCATCATTTTTGATATTCAGGATTACCATACCGACACCAAGGAGGTAGCTGAATTAGCTCGAGATGCAAAGGTCAAAAAACTGGTTTTAAACCATTTGGCGCCGGCTCCTGACAATAGGACTATAAAAAAATTATACATGGATGAATTGAAGGCATTCGAAGGTCCGATTTATCTGGCCGATGACGGGGATGTATTTATTGTGAACGGAAAAAACGAATAAGAATGAAGTATTTTATCAGCACGATTTTTATTAACGGAAAAAACGAATAAGAATGAAGTATTTTATCAGCACGATTTTTATTATTGCATTGCCCCTCATCTGCATGGCTCAGCAAACCATCTACGACTCAATTGCCCATGATGGTTTAATGCGGGAGTATATATTGTATGTGCCCGCATCATACAGTGGTAGCGAATTTGTACCCTTATTATTCAACTTCCATGGCGCGGGAGGTACAGCAGATGATCAAATGGAATGGGGCGATTTTCGATCTATTGCAGATACCGCAGGATTTTTAATTGTTCATCCCCAGGGAACAGGTCCGGGAATATGGAACATCGGAGCAGGACAAGCAGATGACATCGGGTTTGTCGAAGCAATGATCGATTCTATCGCTGCCGAATATACGATCAATCTGGATAGGGTTTACGCGACTGGCAAGTCTCTGGGTGGCTTTTTCAGTATACACTTAGCTGGTCAGCTGAGCGAAAAAATAGCAGCCGTTGCTTCAGTTTCGGGTACCATGACACAAGGAACCTATGATGCCTCTGCTCCTACTCGTCCAACGCCTGTCATGCAAATACATGGAACAGACGACTCCCTTGTGCCCTACGACGGAAATCCATTTTACTTATCGGTTGACGAGGTTCTCGATTACTGGATTAGTTACAATAATGGTAATACGAACCCCATTGTCACGCAACTACCAGATATTGACACCACCGATGGGACCACGGTCGAACGCTATGTTTATAATAATGGTGATAATGGTGTTACGGTTGAGCATCTAAAAGTCATTGGGGGTGGCCACTCCTGGCCAGGATCAAATGATCCATATCCGGGGACAAATTTTGACATCGATGGTTCTGAAGAAATTTGGATATTCTTGTCCAAATACGATATCAATGGTTTAATCGGCGGGGCAGTTGGAGTTGAATCAATATATAATAATTCCAAATCGCAAAGTTTCACCCTGTTTCAAAACTATCCAAATCCTTTTAAATCGCAAACAACAATCGGATTTGCTTTGAAAAAGTCCGAATACGTCACTTTAAAGATTTACGACCATACCGGCCAACTTATCCAAACGCTGGTTGATAATCAGGTAGATTCAGGAGAACATGCTATCACATGGAATGGGAAGGATATGAATGGTAAAATGTTGAGTCCGGGTATCTACTTCTTGAATATGATTGATGGCGCCGGGAATTTCGGTACTGTAAAACTATTACTACTTGAGTAAACCTATTGTGGAAAGATGCTGCTGCCTTTAGGGCTTGCACAACAATAACTTACCCATTTAGTCTCGTTCTTTTGCACGCTAACTTCGTTAAAAAGCCTCACCGTAACCCCACTATGGTTACGTTTTTTGCCTTGTTAGCGCACAAAATAACTTCGTCTATTCTGAGTAACTTATTATTGCGCAACCCCTTAGTGGCTCTGTGAGGTGGTTTCATTGTAAATAGGAAACACGAATAAAAATGGTTAACAAACTGGATAATATGCTTTTACTCAGAAACAGAAGAAAACTCAGAAATATGAAGAAGTTTATCATCATTCTGTTGACGTTAGCGGCAACACATTCCCTACATGCTCAAGAAGAAGAGCAAGTACCCAAATTCTATCTTGGCTTATCTTATGGCGCCAGCTTAGCCATTGGAGACTTTGCAGATACAGATATTGCCAATCCTGATGCCGGCTTTGCTAAAAATGGTCAAAAAATCGATGTCTATGGAGGTTTTTTTCTAAATGATAGAACAACGCTGACTGGTGTATTCCGCTATCAATCTTTTGAGACGGAGGTGGAAGACATCATCGAAATGTTTAATTCTGAAAATCCCGGAGCTGAATTCACAGGAAGTACGGAAGACTGGCAGACCTATTCTTTTCTGGTTGGTTTGGCTCGTAAAGTGAATATTGGGAAGCGATTTAATTTTTTTCCACGAGTCGGCGTAGGTCCTTTGTGGGCAACCAATCCAGGGATAACCGTCAATGCACCCAATGCAATTATTACCAACAATTTTGACAGAAGCTCAGACACAGGAGTGGGTTTGGGGTATGAAATTGGAATCGGTTTGCAAACCAATTTGGGAAAACGCCTCGCACTGCTGCCGACTTTCACCTTCAGTGGTGGAATTGTGACCATCAACGACATCATAACGGTAACTGATAATGTAATCATCAGAAGTGATTATCAACCTCTTATCCAGTCCTTCAATTTAGGCTTATCTCTTGGATACAGATTTTATTAATTCATAAAAATAATTTCTCGACATGAAAACCATCAAATTATTAGCTGTAACAGCTATTCTTTTTTTCGGAACGATTTATTCCACTACTGCTCAAAGTATTTTATCGGAGGAGCAACAAGAACAAATCATTGAAAATGTAAATAACTTTATTTACGACCTCAATTTATCCGAAAGAGACAAGCCTGCTTTTCGAGTTATCATCGAAGATTTTTTTATTGGCCTGGTTGCTCTTAGAGCTACTGACTTTCCTATGAACACCAATAAAAAAATAATGAAAGCACTCATTAAAGGCAGAGATAGCCGGGTGAAGGATTTATTAAGCACGGACCAATACAAAGTCTATAAAGCACGTGGCAAAGAGAGACAGGCGAACATCAAAGAGTTTATGAAACAAGACTCATAATCTTTTTTGGTTTTGATTTACCTAAAAATACGTTTACGAAGCCTTAGAGGCTTCGTAAACGTAAAGCGAAACATAGTCATGAGTATTTCAGTAAATTAAAAAATTTTAAACAGATGAAACATCAATTAATCCTCTCATTAGCTCTATTCTTGTTGAGCAATCCAGTGATAGCTCAAACAGGAAGAAATGCTGCTGAAGCTAATCAAAATCAACAAGCCATGGCGGCTAATCAAGCACAATTGGAAAGAGACATTAATGAATTAGCTGTTTTTAAAGCGAAATTGACTCAATTCGAGACCGCTATTGCCGGTAAAGATGCATCAAAAGTGACTACCTTAAAAACAGGGCTGCTCGCCGATATGCGAAGAGAAATTGAGCAAAGCGAAATGAAAATTGCACAAGACAAACGTGAATTGACTCAAAGCAAGTCAGAAGTAGCTGCGTCTGGCAGAGAAACCAACCGTAGCCGCCTTGATAGAGCAACGATAGATAATGATTCCAAAGATGGCTATGATGTAAGAGATGACCGTCGGGATAAAAAAGACGACAAAAAGGACGCCAAGGATGATAAAAAGGACATGGAAAAGCAAATAGCTCGTACCGAGCGCCAAAAACAGATTTATGCTGCCCTCCAGGCATTTACCTTCTCATTTGACCCCTCCTTGCAAGAGAAAGTAGTTGCCAACAAAGCCCTGCTGCAAGAATTTGCCTCTACTATGGAGGCGGATATCGCTGCTACCAAAGCAGAAGTTGCAGAAGATAAACGAGAAGCTGCGGAAGACAGTAAAGAACGAAGAGAAGATAGACGCGAAAAAGCAGAAAAACACGGGAATAGGAGATGGTAGCTCCTATATCACTGCATTGCCTAATATTGTTTATTCACACAAATTAATTTATTCAATCATGAAAATTTTAAAAATGAAAACGGTATTCACTTGCTGCATGCTTTGCTTAGCCATTTCAATGCAGGCACAAACGTCATTAGTGGGCATTTGGAACACGGGAAAAGACAATACCAAAATTGAAATTACAGAAGACAATGGGGTCTATCAAGGTAAAATAGCATCTTCTGATAATGCCAGTACCAAAATCGGAAAACAAATGCTCAAAGATGTCAAATTGGATGGTGGAAAATGGAAAGGAAAAATGTACAGCCCCAAGAGAGACAATTGGTATAATGCAGTGCTGGAAGAAAAAGGAAGTAAATTGTCGGTGACGGTCAAAGCAGGTATAATGAGTCAAACTCTGGAGTGGAAGAAGGAGTAGTCCAATTAAATTACATGTAAATTTTACGCACTGCTCTTGCGAGAGCAAATGTCTATTAGCTATTTTTATAAATAAATTGGTAGTGTTTCGGAAGGTATGCTTTTTAAAAATATGCCCTCTGCAACACTACCAATAAATTAGACATAATCAAAATACAAAGACCCGATTCGGGAAATTTTTAATAAGATTTAAAAGAAATGGCACACATAACAATTAGCGATTTAGAAAACACGCTGAAAAAAACTTCTGGTACCCTGCTATCCGCAGCGGACGGAGACGGCATTGTCAGTCGGGATGACTTTCAGCGGTTGCTTGGCCAAACGGAAGACGTAATGGAAAAAGCATTTCTGGAGCACTTTTATAACTTTCTCATTCAGCTAGAAGATAGATCGGGCGTGCGAGTTACGAGAGCAGTTATTGATAATGGGATTGCGTTCATCAAAGAGCAAATCATGCCCAACTTTGAAGTGAAGCTGCGTTTTACAGAAAAGACGAATCAGAAAATAGCGCAAATCAATGCGTTGGCATTTCCAATGACAGAGGAACTGCTCAAAATCACCGATTACCGCCAAACGCTTAGTCCTCTTGAGGTAAGCGAGGAAATTGGAGCCTACACCGGGGAGTTGTTTTTTGATGATTTCGGTTCGGAAGCGGCTATCCCGATTCGTCCGTTTTTCCTGGAATATTCAAGTGCTATTTTAAGTCCTAAATCATTTGTGGAAGCCTTAGGGTTAAATCCCGATGAGCCCAAAGGCATCGTCTCTCGATTTGAATCTGCAAACTTGATTCTTCAACGCTTCATTGATAAACACAACGACAAGCTTGCGCCAAAAGCAAGAGCCGTAGTAGAACTGATGGAGGAAAATTTAAGTAACCTAACAGCCATTGTACTCGGAGAAGAATATACGCCTGTTTACGACTCGAACCATCCCGTTTATGTAGTGGGTATCGGGTTGAATGGTAATTTGGCTGGCTTTGAAGCTTTTTTGGTTTGGACTTAGGGGTTGCGCAATAATAAGTTACTCAAAATAACGAGACTAAATGGGTAAGTTATTGTTGCGCAAGCCCTTAGATGATAATTTAGTGAGGTCATTTGCATTCAAAAGAGAGACCCATATCATGATGATTCATTTGCCAATATGCTCAATAAGAATTATGAGAAAAATTTATAATATCGTTTTTTTATTGTTTTTATTCTTCCGAGTTCATGCGCAACAAGTATTTGAGGTTGCCATCATTTCGGATGCCGCCGAACAGGAAAAACATCTCTTCGAGGAGGAGATAAAATCCGAAATCACTGCGTTACTCGCTTCGCAGTATGCGTTGAGCTTCACGGAGGTTTACACGAACGGAGACATCAGTAGCATCACTGATGCAATAGCAAATGTCTATACCAACAATCAGGCAGATGCCCTCATCGGTGCAGGTATTATTACCAGTAAGTTACTTGCCAATCAAAGCACCTTTCCCATACCAACCATTGCCTCTATTCAACTGGTAAGTGATGGCGATGCGCAGACCATATCCACCAATATTACCAGCGGCATCTCCAATTTTACGTATATCAAATCACCATTCAACATTGAGGCCGGCATCAAGGTCTTGCAGGAAATTTGTCGTTGTGAGAAACTGGCGGTGCTTACCAATTCCAATCTTTCCACCATTGGCGTACGGGAGGAAGATATTTACGCTGAGAGCGAGCCGGCGTTGCAGTGGCTATCTCTTGACGAAGGTTTAAGCAATGCGGTTTCTGCCATTTCAAATGATGTAGGAGGCGTCTATATTTTGTCGCCATTAGCGAATTTCTCTCCCGACGATATCAGCGTATTTTTTGACCAATTGGATGAACGCAAGCTGCCTTCCTTTACGTTATTTGACAAGCCTATGCTCGAATTGGGTGCGTATGCCGCTTTCGCTTCCAGCGATAATCTGCAGAAAATTCCCAGAAGAATCGCACTGAATGTGGAAAAAATAGCGGAAGGTAAAGACCCAAAAGATTTCCCGGTCGCCGTAGAATCCTTCACCAATCAACTGGTCGTAAATATGGAAACGGTCAATAAGATTGGAAAATATCCGGACTGGGCATTGTTGGATGATGCGCTGCTCATTAACATCAATAAACCCAATACGACACGGACGCTTACTTTGAGAGCCGCTATTGCAGAGGGCATTCAAAATAACCTGGGCTATCAAATTGAAACCAAACAAACGGGCATAAGTGCGCAAGATTTGAATTTGGCAAAAAGTAATTATTTGCCGCAGTTGAGTGTGGAGTCCACGGGTTTTTTTCTGGATGAAAATACGGTCAACAGTTCTTTTGGTACAAGAGGTAGTTTCAATTGGACAGCCGGCGCTTCTTTTTCTCAATTGATATTGTCAGAACCTGCTTTAGCCAATATTGCCATTCAAAAACTGCTGTTTGAGAGTCAGCAACAAGTACAAGAACAATCCAAACTAGATGTCATTCTCGAAGTGGCGCAACGCTATTTCAATTACATGCAAATCTTGTCCGTGGCGGAGTTGCAAAATGAAAATATCAAGGCAGTTAATCAAAATTTGACGATTGCTACCGATAAAGAAAAGGTAGGCTACAGTGGGGCAAGTGATGTTTATCGCTGGCAAACAGAACTGGATTTGGCAAAAACAGACCTCTACAACACCAATGCACAACTAAAAGCGGTAGGCTATCAATTAAATGAGAGTCTGAATCGCCCTATTGATGAAGAATTTGCTATCGAAGGAACCGAAAATATCAATCAATTCATTGCGCAGCTGGATAAGACATTTGTCAACCTGATTCAGGATCAAACGGCTTTGGATCAGTTGGCTGACTTCATGGTCAGCGAAGCTTTGCAAAACCTGCCGGAAGTAGAACAAATAGAACTAGCTATCGCTGCGCAGGAGCGTTTACTGAAATCCAACAAACGAGCTTTTTACTTGCCTACGGTCGCTTTTGGTGCCAACTATGAGTATCCCGTAGCGATCGTAAATCCGGGCGAATCGCCTGCCATCCCTGGTTTGGACATCATGAATAACCCAACCTGGAATGCTGCTTTTAATATTGCGATACCGCTATTTGCGGGCGGTTCAAGGAAATTTCAGCAGGAGCGAACGCAAGTCGGTTTATATCAATTGCAAGACCAACAAAACGAGGTCAACAACTTATTGGAATTACAAGTACGAGCGAATATGCAAGTGGTGAATGCCTCTTACAATAATATTCGACTTACCAGAAGTGCGGCTGATGCCGCTGCAAAAAATATCGCTATTGTTCAGGATTTATACAAATCAGGGCAGGTCAATGTAGTTACTTTAGTTGATGCACAAAATTCTTTGCTGGGAGCACAGATCAATGCCACCAATGCGGCATACCAGTTCATGATCGACTATTTTGCACTACAACGCTCCATTGGAAGCTATAACTTTCTTGCTACTGAAGACCAACAGGCAGCATTTCTACAACGGTTTCTAAATTTTAAAAACAACTAATAATGAGATTTCTTGCATTATTATTTTTGATACTTTCCTTGGTTTCCTGTGGGGAAAAATCTGTGGAAACGGAAAAAAAGATTCGACCAATAAAATACGCAATAATTGAACCTTTCACAGGGCAGGAGATGCACACTTTTTCAGGGGTGGCAAAGGCGCAAAATGAAATCAATCTCAGTTTTAAAGTGGCAGGAACACTGAGTTCGGTTAATGTAAAATTAGGCGACAAGGTACGAAAAGGGCAACTCATTGCCACGATTGACCCTGCAGACTATAATATCCAAACGAGCCAAGCTATTTCGCAAAAAGAAGGCTCTGTGGCAAATGTCCAGAGTGCAGAAGCCAATGCAGAAGCTGCTCAGGTTCAGCTCATCAATGCACAAGCCACCTATGATAGAGTTGCCAAATTGTACGAAAACAACAGTGTGGCATTAAGTGAATATCAGCAGGCAAAAGCCGGATTGGATGCAGCGAAAGCACAATATGCTGCTGCTAATTCCCAGGTGAAGGCAGCCTCTACACAAGTAAGTGCCGCTGACCAGCAGGTACGAGCGGCAGATAATCAAGTTAACTATACTCGACTTCTTTCGCCTATGGATGGAGTAGTTACAGCTCTTCAGGTCGAAGCAAATGAAATTGTTGGTTCGGGTAGCGTCATTGCCACCGTCAGTTCTATTGGTCGTCCGGAAGTGGAGGTCGGTGTGCCTGAAGTTTTTATCAGCAAAATCCGGAAAGGGCAACAGGTGAATATCACGCTAACTTCTTCGCCCGGACAGACCTTTCGGGGGGTGGTGGATCAAGTAGCGTATGCTTCCGGTAATGCCCCGACCTATCCCGTCATTGTCGATATTGATCAATCCATCGAGCAAATCAGACCCGGCATGGCGGCGAATGTCACCTTCCTTTTTGCAAAAGAGGGTGTAGCACCCAATTCAAAAATGATGGTGCCGGTCGAAGCAGTCGGCAAAGACAATACAGGTAACTTCGTTTTTGTACTAGAGCCTAAAAGTGAGGACGTCTATGTGGCAGAAAAGAAGATTATTACCATCGGCGATTTATTGCCTGAAGGATTTGAACTCATTGATGGTTTGGAGGAAGGAGATATTGTAGCAACCGCCGGCTTGAAGTCATTGATGAATGGTGCGGAGGTCAAATTACTCCAAGACTAAAACAACCGGAAACATGAATATTACGAAAACCGCCCTCTCCTATAATCAGGTCACTATTTTAATCATTGGCATTGTCATCGTGCTTGGACTAACGGGCTACAATCAGTTATCCCGAGATGCCATGCCTCCGTTCACGATTCGGACCTGTAGTATTGTCACGACCTTCCCGGGTGCTTCGCCGGAACGGGTGGAAACACTGGTCACCGATAAAATTGAGAAAGTAATACAAGAAATCCCCGAATTAAAAACGGTCACCAGTGAAAGTAGAACGAGCCTTTCCATTATAAAAGTAGAATTAAAACCAGAAATAGAACAAGAAAACCTGCAAGCGATTTGGGATCAAATAAGACGGAAAGTGGAGGCAATCCAGTCTGACCTTCCCGATAATATTTTTGGTCCGGATGTCAAGGATGATGGCTTGGGGGTGGTGTACGGCATACAATTGGGCTTGGAGGCAGACGGCTACTCTTATGCCGAAATGAAAGAACAGGCGGATATCATCCGGGATGATTTAATTCGCTTAAAAGAAGCAGCCCGGGTAGAAATAAGCGGAGCACAAGCGGAGCAAATATTTATCGAATACGACAATGCGAGTTTGGCGCAGTATGGTCTTTCTACCAATCAAATCAAGAATTCAATATCGACCACCAATATTGTGTTTCCAGGCGGAGAAGTGGGATTGGGAAAAGAAAGAATCGTGATAGAACCTACGGGGAACTTTGAAGAATTGGAAGATATAAAAAATACACTAATCTCCGTAGCAGGAAGAGAGCAAGTGAAACTCGGCGACATTGCCAATGTACGATTGGGTTACAAGCAACCACAAGAAAGTATCGTCAAAATCAATGGTAACAGAGGTTTGGGTATTGCGGTGGCATTGCAGGAAGGGGCAAATTTGACGAATTTGGGAGAAAAGATTAATGAAAAAATTGCTTCCTACAATGCTACGCTACCTTTTGGTATGCAGGTGAAACGAATTGTCTCTCAAGATATTTATGTTAATACAAAAGTAGATAATTTTGTCGGTAATGTCATTCAATCCATTGTCATTGTACTCTTTGTGATGCTCATTTTTCTGGGGCTCCGTACAGGGCTGGTGGTAGCTAGTTTGATTCCCTTAGCGATGGTCATGTCGCTGATGATTATGAATTTGCTGGATGTTGGGTTAAACCAGGTGACACTCGCCGCCTTAATCATGGCATTGGGCATGCTGGTGGATAATGCAATTGTTGTTTCAGAATCCATTTTGGTAAAGCTCGAACAAGGCATCTCAGCTGTAGAGGCAGCTATTAGCAGTACTAGGGAATTGGCGCTTCCCTTGTTGATTTCTACCTTGACTACCTCGGCTGCATTTTTAGCTTTTTATTTGGCACAGAATACAATGGGTGAAATGATGGGTAATATTTTCATCGTCATTACAATCGCCTTGCTCTCGTCTTGGATACTAGCCCTCAGCATCGTGGCGATGTTGGCAGTGTATTTTGTGAAAGTAAAGCCTGGAACCGATACTACTGAAAGGAAATCTATTTTCGATCGGCTAAATATTGGTTATACCAAAATACTGAAAGTTGCTTTAAACTATCCTGGATTATCGGTATTCGCCATCGTTGCTGTATTTATCGGCTCTTTATTTTTATTTCCCTTGCTGCCTTTCATTTTTATGCCGGATAGCGACCGAAATCTGGTGGTCGTAAATGTAGATCTTCCGCTGGGGTCAAAAATAGAGGAAACAGAAAAAGTGGTGGATCGATTATCGGATTTTATTGGTAGCAAGCTATTGGTCGCTTCTGATTCATCACGAACTCAAGACGGCGTGTCTAGCTGGGCTTCCTTTATTGCAAAAGGACCTAATTCGTATGACCTCGGTTATCGGCCGGGCCAGACCAATTCAGGATATGCACATATACTTATCAATACTACTACTTTTGAAGCAAATCCTGAAGTAATTAGAACCTTGGATCAATTTGCTCTTGAGCAATTTCCCGATGCCGAAATTTCAGTTGCTCCCTTAGGCGGTGCCGGAGGAGCTAAATACGATGTCGGGATTCGCATTACCGGCAAGGATGGGGAAGAATTGCTGCAACTGGCACAAGAGGTAAAGAATAAAATGGCGACCATGAACGGAGCGAAAAACATCAAAGATGATTGGGGTCCAAAAATAAAAAAGGTACGCATAGACATTGATCCGGATAAAGCGGGACGAGCAGGCGTAAGCAATCAGGATATTGCGCTATCCTTGCAAACGGCGCTATCCGGTATGAATATTGGAGATTATCGGGATCTAGATGGCAATATTCCAATCATGATGACCAATTTGGAACGGGACGATATTGATGTCAACGATTTGGAAAGCATCAATATTTTTTCACAAATGACAGGCAAAAACGTACCGCTCATACAGGTTGCCAAGATTGATGTAGATTGGCAAATTGCTAAAATATTCCGAAAAGACTTGAACCGTACGATAACCGTCCAATGTGATGCTAAAACAGGCTATACCGCTTCTGATTTGACGGAAGAATTAATGCCTTTCATGCAAGAAACGCAAGCAAGCTGGAAGCCAGGCTATACCTACAGTTTTGGAGGAGAAAGCGAAGCAAGTGCCGAGGCATTGGGTGCCGTTGCGGCAAAACTTCCGATAGCAGGATTTTTGATTCTTTTGCTCTTAATGCTGCAATTCAATTCTTTTAAAAAGACGCTTATTGTATTGTTATCTATACCACTTGGAATCACTGGGGT
>CAZHZT010000152.1:0-12490 GCA_964537285.1 uncultured Saprospiraceae bacterium
AGGTTTTACAAAAAATGAGCCATTCCGAAAATTCGGGATGACTCTTGTTTAAGGACTTCCCAAATTAATTTCGACCAAATGAAATCATCTAGAACCTTCTTAATTTTTTCTTTGAAAAAATTAAGAAACCCCGTATCTCTACATAAAAAAGTATCCTGCCAAGGATTATATACTATGTTTTAAACAGCTTCATTAAAAAACCGGATTGGGTTTAAACCCAATCCGGTTTTTTAATATATATTTAAGTATTGGCCTGCATTTCTGCTTGCAACAAATAATTCAATCAATCGTCCTTTCCTAAAACAAACAATCGGATTTTATGAAAAAGACTGCCCTTAATCTCTTACTAGTTCTACTTACTTACACCACCATTTACGCTCAATCTTCAAGCTATATTACAATTACCGGAAACATTAGCGATAAAGACACGGGCGAACCCATGCTCTACACCCACATTGGAATCCCTGAAAAAGGAATAGGCACTTACAGTGGTTATGACGGAAACTTCGTCTTAAAAATCCCTGAGGAATACAGCAAATCTACTTTAATAGCTTCTTTCATTGGCTATAAAAACTACACTAAACCTATTGAACAAATAGATGGAAACTTGCGAATTAAGATGCAAAGCATTGCTTCGGAAATGCCCGCAGTGCTGGTCCTCGAAGAATCACGCATTGAAGACCTGATCAAAAGAGCCGTTAAGAACATACCTAAAAATTACTCCTCCAAACCAAGCTCTTTAAAGGGGTTTTACAGAGAATCCAAAACGGACGCTGATCAAAAGTATCTTTACCTGGCAGAAGGCGTTTTGGATGTCTATAAAACGGACTACTCTAATGAAAGAGAAGGTCAAACCGGCTTAGTACAAGGCAGGCAAGTCATTCTCGACCCTAATAAAGATGTAGAAGACGTAGCTTACATTTCTTCAGGGCACTTGTCCCCACACCGCTTTGATTTTGTAAAAAACAAGGTAGAATTTATTAGGGAAGAAAATTTTGACGATTATAAATACTGGATCGAAGGCATCACTACCTATAATGACATGCCTGTATACATTATTGGTTTTGACAAAGCTGAAGAAGGAAAGGGAAGAATGCAGGGAAAAGTTTTTATTGACACTACATCTTACGCCTTTATCCGTGCAGAGTTTAAAATTCGACCAGAGGGCTTAAAAAAGTATAATGATTACCCCTGGTACGTAGGAAGCTGGAAAGGAAACCGTTATGTCGTAAATTACCGAAAAACTGGCGATACCTGGCATTTCAGCTCAGGCTTGCGCGAGGGGATTCGTCCTGATGGAGGGTTATTCAGCAATGACATACTGATCACTGAAATTGACCCAGACAAGGCTCATAAGATCCCATATCGGAAACGACTGGAACAAGGGGAGCCTTTCCTGGAAATGACCGGTGAATTCGATGAAGACTTTTGGAAACAATACAACACCACCCCAATGAGCAGTGGCCTTGCTTCTAGTGTACAGCAGCTCAAAACCCGGGAAGTGGCAGAAGTCGTTTTCGACAGCACCTTCATGGCAAACCTTCAACGACAACGCGACTCTATTCGCCTGGCGGCCATTGAAAAAGCCAAAGCTGAAAATGATGAAGCACTCCTGACGGAGCTTAAGGAGAAATATTCCAGAAAAGGTAAATCCAAAGGTGGTTTCAGAATATACAACCACTTTGGTGCAGGAGTTCATTTATTAGAAACGACGCCAACGAACGGCCTTCGCATCCAATACGTCGATGGTTCAGGCAATTCTTTAGTAGACGCTACAGGCGATGTACCCTATCGTGAGCAAGAATTTGTGTTCCATTATGACCTGGATATTTTAATTAAAAGGCGCTATATCTTTGGATATGGTTTCACAAAAGATTTTTCCAACAGTATTTATAATGAAACCTCCTGGAAGCTAGGTTTAGAATTTAACGTTTCCAAAGCCCGGCCAATTTTTTTAAGGCCGATGGTCAGCTATAGCAGGCATAAATACGCCAGAAGAGTTGCTTCTACTCCCAACGAAAACGGAAAATTCAAAGTGGATGATAAACGAATGCGCACGAAAAATTTAACTACTTATTACGGCAGTAGAGCACAAAGTGTAAAATTCTCTTTAGAATTAGCTATTGAGCATCGCCCCAATATGGACTTCTTCGTTCGCGGCACCTACTTCTTACCCTTCCACTATCAGGAGCACATATATGTACGCGAAAAGCCTTATTTCTTTTTATGGAACCGCAAATCGCGCGTTGCTATAGATGACCCATTGGTCATTGTTCAGCAAAATGAAGGGCTGGAACCAGGCGCTAATGATTTTTCAAGAAGAATAACAGACTTTCAAACATTTATGATTACAGCGGGTGTAAATTTCAAGTAACAAGATACCCGGATTTTTCTCAAGAGCACTCCCAAAAAAAAGAGGGGAATGGCTACCGCCATTCCCCTCTTTTTTTTGGGAGTGCTTTAAAAACAAAAAAAGCTGCCTCACACGATGGTGGGCAGCCTTCCAGATTAACAAAATTATAATCCCATGAAAATAAACGAACTTTCTACTATAAGGTAAATTTAAGGCCTTTTATTATAACTATAATGTTAGAAAAAGATTAAAAGTTCCTTAAATTGTGATTTACTGTACAATTATCTTGCCAAAGTTAACTAAATTTTCTTTATCGACAAATAGTTGATAAAAATAGATGCCTGGAGCCAGTCCTCTCCGACGAAACTGAAACTCAGTTCCGTCGAAAAGGTGCTGTTGTACTGGCTTTCCAGCTACATCTGTGATAATTAATCGGTTTTGAGTAAAAACGGTTTTGGGATGGCTTTCACTCGAGATTTCAAAAATTGCTGTTTGAGTTAACGGGTTTGGGTATACGACAACGTTAAAATCAGAATTTGGGTAATAGTGTTCGACAATAACAGTTTTAATAAAATCTTGCGTTTTGGGTCCTCCCACAGTGTGGAATACAGTATCAGTAATGATTGCAGTATTAAAGTCAAAGTAGATAGCAGCGCGGTTGGGGATGATGGTTCCCACGGCATTTGTGTCAGGCCTTTGGGATAAGCGAAATGAGACATAGCCGTAAGAGTCTTCCTCATTTGCGCTGCTATCGACAGGTGGTAGATAGAGACTATCAACAACGATTTTGAGATTGCCATTTCCAGAGAGCTGAACGGTTTTGGGTTCGTGACTGTATGTAGCTAATTTGAATGTAGTTAAGTCCAGTTCTGGTATAGGTAAAGTATCTCTAATGACCACTTGAAATGCTGTGTCGGTACCTACGTTTTGGTATATGATTTTGTATTCAAGATCCGTAGTTGGTGTAATATAGTGATGGATCGAATCGACGCCTTCCGGGTCTGCCACTTTAACATTCGATTCCAGAGCACTCTTGTTTTCCAGGCAAATCTTTGATATGTAAGGCACACAATCTGCCTCTCCATAATCATTGACATAGCCTACGTTGAAGTTCTCAACGGTGTCCGGCCGGCAGCCTTCAATGGCTACCGTTGGACTGCAATTGTATGGATACGCTGGGGCTTGATCAGCTATTATCCTGTATGTATTTCCAAAGGAAATAAAGCTCGTATCTAGAACTTGGCTTGGGGATAAAGTATCTCCATCCGGTTTTGGGATTTCCATGAAGATCACATGATCTTCAACGATTATAAAGCTCATGTTGGATACATTCAGCGTTGCATCCCCAATATTTTCCACTTCAAAGTTTATTTCGCCAGATTCTGTATCACAAGTTCCTCTAACTGTGATTACAGAACTATCGCTGAAGTTTGAATTTGGAGGTATACAAAGCGTATCCGGAAAAATATGAGCACTCACACAATGAGCCTGTCCGGTTATGGTTCCGTCACATATGTGTTCCACTAAAAGATCAATGACTCCTTCTTCTTGTATTTCAATATTTCCGAGTTCGAACACCACAGTGTCCCCATTTATTTGACTCCAAGGAATTGGAGTAGAACTTAAAGGAGCCAAGTCATCATCGAGCACCACTTCAATGGAAGCATCGGTAGCTGTTGCTGTTCCAGAGTTTTTATATCTGATATTGTAAGTAACGTTTCCACACTTTCTAATCCCCGGAGCATCTATATGTACTTCTAGTTGGGGGCAATCTACGAGTGGTTGGGCAGGAAAATCCACCTGTACCTGGCCATAGAATGTATCGAAAGCAATTTGGATATCGTTATCACATAATTCCCAGAGATCATTTGGAGAGTAGGCCGATACCGAATAGCTTCCGGTATCTACAAGTATCGAATACTTTCCTCCTTGATCCGTAAGGCTTGCATGATTTTCTCCTGTGGCATTGTTAGTAACAATTACTATCCATTCGCCCAGTCGAGCTTCTCCAGAGTTAACGGTACAACTTGAATTTTCATCTCTGGCAACCCGGCCATTTATATAATTTGAGTAAACATTACCCAAAGCATCGGATTTTACCAGATAAAATTGAGGTTCAAGCGTTGTTGTAAAAGGTATGGTTACACCTGCTATGAGGAATGATCCATCCTCTTCAACAATTAACTCATAACCTTCAGAGAATTCATAATCAAAGCCAACTAAATAATTTTTTAAAACGGTTCCGGCAGTATCTAATTCCAGATAAAAACTCCGGTTGAATTGTTGAGATATTTCGGTAAAGCCTGTAATAGCAAAAGTTGTTTCACTTGTAGGCTTTAGGGAAAAGGCTCTGTCTGCCCATTGGTTTCCCTGAGTTTGTTGCCAGATTAATTCGCCATTTTCATCCACTTTAAGGATAAAAACATCGAAAGCACCAGCACCTTCGCTTTTGGTGTAACCACAAAGAATGTAGTCACCATTATTTAACTGTGTAAGATCACTACCTTCATCGGTTTCTAGTCCTCCGAAGTATTTTTCCCATTGCTTGTTGCCCTGGGCGTCAACTTTGAGGAGGTAGAGATCTTTATTCTTATCTTCGTCCGGATCGTCAGCAGCTGTTCCGATGATGGCAAAACCACCATCAATTGTTTGGATGATGGAAGCTCCAGCATTATCAAGCCCGAAACTGTCTTCGACAGTTTTTTGCCAGATAACATTGCCTTCGTCGTCTATCATTGCTAGAAAGACGTCATCGCTTCCATCACCAAAACTGCTAGATTTACCGACAACAACAAAAGAATTTATGGAAATTGGGATGATATCGTAAAGTTCTTCCACTTTATTTCCGCCGAAGCGGATTTCCCATTCGAGCTTTCCGAAGGGATCGATGCGGAAGACGTAAGCGTCAACTGAATCTTGGTTATTTGGGTCATAATGACTATAGCCTGCGACTATAAAGCCATTTTCATTTTCCAGTGATGTCAAAGAACTTGCTCGGTCGTCAAAATTTTCGTTGCCGTACAGGTTTTGCCAAACTAGATCCCCATCTTGGTCGACGCGTACAACGTAAGCGTTTCGTAAATTTGGGAAGTAAGGCCTGGCGTAACCTGCCGCAACGTAATTGCTGTTTAGAGTACGGATTACGGTTTGGGCTTGACTTTCTTGTGTATTTGAAGGCTCGAAAACTTTTTCCCAGCCTTGACCCATTATATTGGAAACAAAAACGAACAGCGTTAACAATGTTAACATAAAGCGAGATACTCTCGCAAAAAATTTAGGTTCGTAATTGTAGCCTTTTTTCTTCACGGGTTGTTTTCTTATTGCGTATCGAATTAAATACAGTACAAACATCAGAGTTTTTTCTCTTGAGCACAAGGACAAAAAAAGCGATTTGTTGAACAACTTTTCACTAATTATTCGAAACAAAAGTAAGCTTATTTTCATTAAATTATTCATTATCAGTTTTTTAAACATTTTACTCCAAAAGACAGGAATGCAAATTTGTTGATCAAAAGTATTTTTTGAGGATGGAAAAAAGTCAATTAATTCAAGTTTTAAGAACATTTTCGCGCAAAGAACTTCGCGAATTAGGAAAATGGGTTCGCTCTCCAGCTCACAATCAACGTGAAGATGTAATTTTAATGTACGACTACTTAACAGAAAAAGATCACTATTTGGTCGATGAATATTTGTTAAAAGAAGACGTTTTTCCATATATATATCCTAATGAGGATTATGATGATGCACGACTCAGACAAACGATGCACTTCTTTTTCAAACTCATCGAAGACTTTTTGCTCTATCAGGAATGGAGCGAAGACGATGCCAAAATTAAGCTTACCTTGGCTAAAGCATACAGAAAAAGAAAACTTACAAAGGCATTTTTAAAAAACCTTAGGCTAGCTCAAAGAAGATTGGAAGAACAACCTTTAAGAAACGAACAATTTTATCAAAACAACCACAGCCTTCAGCAAGAACAATATCTTTTCCAAAGCACTCAAAAAAGAATAACGGAATATAACCTACAAGAACTTTCGGACTCTCTGGATTTAACATACCTCTCGGAAAAATTGCGCCAAAGCGTGCATATGTTGACCCACCAAAAAGTATATAAAACAAATTACAATTTAGGACTTATTGCGCCAGTACTCTCATACATAGAAGAGAATAACTTCTTGAATATTCCAGCTATCGGAATTTATTACTACGGCCTGAAAACATTGACAGAGGCAGAAGATGAAAGCAATTTTTTCCAGCTAAAAAAACTGATCATTGAAAATGGGGCTTTATTTCCAAAAGATGAGATGAAAGACATCTACCTGATGGCTATCAATTATGGAATCGGTCGAATGAACGCCGGTATGGAGCAATACTACAAAGAAGCTTTCGACCTCTACAAAGCAGGCTTTGAATCTGAAGTTTTAATAGAAAAAGCGGGTATTTCAAGATGGACCTTTCTAAACGTGGTGTCTATAGGCGTAAAATCTGAAGAATATACCTGGACAGAACAATTTATCGAGAATTTTCAAAAGTACGTAGATGCAGAATACAGAGAAAACATTGTTTGTTATGCACTTGGCCTTCTTCATTTTAACCAGAAAAATTACAATAAGGCCATGCCTCTTTTTCTCAGGGTAGACTATAAAGATATTCTGTTGACCTTAAACACAAAGGCTTTACTGCTAATCATGTACTATGAGCAGGAAGAATTTGATGCCCTTGAATCTTTAATCGATAGCATGCAAACTTACGTCAGAAGAAAGGATGTTGTAGGTTATCATAAACAGATTTACAAGAACGTCATTTATTTGACTAAAAAGTTATTAAGAATTAACCCCTACAACTCTAAGCAAAAGAAACAACTGAAAGAAGAGTTTGAAACGACCACTCCCCTTCAAAAAAGCCATCGGGAATGGTTTTTGGAAAAATTGGATGAGATGAGCTAGGACAAAATATGAGGCTGTCTCATAAGTAATTCGTTTGGCTCGGGAGGAGTATTTTCTATTGAGAGGCGTTCTTTTTTTTTAAATTTTTTGTAAAAATTTAAAAAAAAAGAACGCCTCTCAAAAAAGAAAAGTTCCTGCCATGCGCAACGAACCTACTTATGAGACAGCCTCATATTTTGTCCTAGTGCTTCAGGAACTTCTCCCACCAGCTGTTCCTCTTTAACAACAGGCAAGTAATTGACTTGATGTTCTTTCATCAGGAAGCGGGCTTCTGAAATACTAGCCTCGGGGCAAACAATAACAGGAGCGGCATTCATGGCGTCTTTTACACTTAAATTAGAGGATTTGGCATATTCAAGCATCGTAGCTGAAAGAGACAGAGTGCCTACAAAATGCCCACTCACATTCTCTACAGAGATCTGTTGATATTCATTCCATTGCATTATACGAATGGCAAATTCAAGTAAATCGGTATCTGATACGGTCACCAAATCGGTTTGCATGATTTCCTCTACCTTAGTATCAATAAGGAAAGTGGCACTTTCATTGTGCTGATCAGGAATTTCCCAGGTATGCAGTGGCTGCTCTGTTTTTTGATATTCCACCATTGCAGCGGTTAATGAGGCCAGAGCGTTTGGTTCTGACCCTTGTGCATTCAAGTGGTTATAAGCATTTAAAGACCAGACAGCACCATTAATACGTAGATTTGCTCTTTCTTCAATAATGCCCAAATAACGGTCAATGTCTTCCGTAACGATACCTCTTTTTTCTAATCCCTTGCGGGCCAGGGGAGCCAGTTCATCTAAAATCAATTGACTTGCGCTAACGGATGTTTCATCCTTCCAGATCAGTTCCGACTGAATACTAAATTTAGAGGCGCGTTCAAAGTTTTCTTTTACAGAACCGAAAGATAATACCTCTCGAATATCCCCTACCTCATCAGCTAGTCCAATCATTAAACCATACCAAAAAGCGGCATTGGCCATTTGATCAAGGAGTGTTGGTCCGGCCGAAATAATTCTATTTTCTATCCTTAAATGAGGTTTTCCGTTTGGACTAATCCCGTAGCAGGGGCGGTTCCACCGATAAACAGTCGAGTTATGGATTTGGAGTGCTTCTAATTTTGGTGTAATTCCATTTTTCACCATTTCCGAAGCATCCTCTTCCACTTTTCCCCCGAGAAGTATTGGATAGCGACTGATATCATCTTTATAAAGATCTAAAATAGAACCATGCAACCAATCATCTCCGAAGCTGGCCCTGGGTTTGTCTTTTCTTAAATACTCATGATGCAGTCGCGTATCTGAACCTTGAGGATACAGAATCATTCTGGTTTCATGCCAAAGTCTTTTTCCGAAAGCAATAGGAGAATTGGCGGAAACTGCCAGAAGGAAAGGCGTTATTGCTTGCGCAATGTTATAAAACTTGGTAAATTCTTCAGGAGCTACCTGTAAGTGGAGCTGAAAGCTTGTATTGCAACCCGGGAACAAAGTTGAATGACTTTGAAGCCTTAGCTCATCAACGCCACGGATATGAAACCTGAAGGGCTCTCCCCGAAGTAGTTCTTTGGTCGCATTTAACAAGGGAAGATAGCGATTATTAGCCGTTAAATTGTGCATTTGGATGTCGTGGCGATGTAGCGTAGGAAGAATCCCCGTCATTACTACATCTGCACCCAAAGCATTGACTTCCGCCCTGACCTGGCTAAGGTAACTCTTCCCCTCTTTTTCCATTAAGCTCAAACAGTTTCCGGTAAATGTTCTGGGTATTAAATTGGTTTCGAGGTTGAACTTTGCCAATTCAGGCTTTAGCCAGGCGCAGCCACTCATATTCTTTAGAATTACCTCGTTGATAGGGGCAGGCTTCATCGTTTGTGAATCAACGATGCATAATTCCTGTTCTGATCCGATGCGCATAATGTCCTTTTCGAACCAGTCGTGTTCAAGCATACATTCTAAGGCCTGAACATCACGCAATAGCGCTAGGGAGAAGGTTTGCATTTGAGTTTGGTCGTCAATGCTACTAACTTTACGAATACCCATAATGTTGGATTGTTATTATGTTTTTTACCGCCTAGGGAACAAGCATTTTAAAAAATAGTTCCGCTATAGGGAGTTCCAATTCCTGAATCAGATCAAAATAAATTCCGGGATGGCAGTTTATGTCTACAACTTTATACCCTTCAGCAGTTTTTATAAAGTCCAACCCATAAAAATTAGCTCCGAGGATTTCTCCGATTTTCAGTGCTACCGATTCAATTTCAGGAGTTAATGGTACGTAATCGATCTTTCCGCCCGTTTTGTTTCGGTCATAAACTTTCCAACCGGAAATTTTTTCGATTTTTTTTCCGAAATCCATACAATGCCATGCCATTGACAACGCTCACCCCAGTCCAATCTGCCATGTCATTAGGATAGAATTTCTTCAGGTAGTAATTTTTCTTGTGATGATATTCAATAATATCTCTTAGCTGCGAAAACTTATCGACCTTGACAATGCCGAGCCCCCAACCAGAGCGGCGAGGTTTCAGCAGATAAGCGTTATCCTTAAATAAAGGTTCCAGGTAATCAACGTTCTCCTGAGTCACTAAAAAGAGATCTGACACAGGAATTCCGTATTTGTGTAGAATACTAAAAGCTGTGAATTTATCCGTAGCGGCATTGTAGAACGAATAAGGATTATGAACGTTTACGCTTAACTCCAGAACTCTCAAAAACTTCCAGATGATAACTATCAAGATGCCGATCGATATCCCCCATCCAGATAAAATGATCCAGATCATTGAGACAGAAATCACCTATAAAAATTTGATGGTTTTTAATGATCGCTTTTCGAAAATCAAGGTTGGAGTAATATTCTACCCCTAACTCATCCAAATACTTATAAAACCGATTGCAGATGGCAACATCAATGTTAGCCGGATTATCTACATCCATTTTATCGTTCTGGCTTTCTCTCGGAGGTATCCAAAGACCTATTTTTAGGTTAGTGCTCATTGTTGTCTACAGAAATAAAGATTAAGGAATAAGGATTAAGCAGCCAATTTTTGTTATTACTTTTAGCGCAATAGTAGTTAAAATTGCATAAATTTCTTCCAGACTGTTGAGATTAACATGACCTTAGCACCCATTGACTATGGAAAAAGAATTCACAGAATCATACAAAATTGAAAGGCGAAGCACCAATGCTGATTTTAGGATTCAGAACATGGGAAGCATTTTCGAGGAAGCTCAAGGAAAAGCGGATGTTCCTCACAGGCATGATTACTATACCATACTATTTGTAGAAAAGGCCATTGGTGAACATCTAATTGATTATAAAGTGTATCCCTTTCAGGAATTAGAGGTGCATTTTGTCAGCCCCGGGCAAGTACACCAAGTGATTGTAAGCGAAAAACCCAAAGGTTGGGTATTCACATTTTCCAGGGATTTTTTGATAGAGAACAATATCCCGGAAAGCTTTATCACCAATATTAACCTCTTCAGACCTTTTGGCGATTCTCCTCCTTTAAAAATGGACCGTTCAAGTTTTGATCGATTGCTGCATATTACCCGGGAAATGGAGGCGTGCATGTTAACAGAAATAACCTACCGGAACCGGGCGCTCGGAGCCCTGCTTCAACTTTTTTTAATCTATAGTAACAATAGCTCCAACTTAAACCCCACACAACTTGACGAAGAGCATCCAAGTATTTGCATACTGCGAGATTTCAAAAAATTAGTAGACCATAAGTACATGGATTGGCATAAGGTGGGTGAATATGCTGAGGGAATCCATATTTCATCCAAGCACCTTAGCCAAACCGTGAAAAGCATCACCGGGAAATCAGCTAAACAGATCATTCAGGATCGTTTAATTCTGGAAGCCAAAAGATTACTTCTACATACGAATCTTACCATCAAGGAAATTGCCTATCGAATTGGCTTTGAAGAACCTTTGCACTTTAGCAGCTTTTTCAAGAAAAAGGTGGGGGTATCGGCGAGTGAATTTAGGTTGGAGAAGGCGGCGTAGGGTATATACTCATTGTTATATATATAATAAAATAGTAATTCATATGGAGCTGGATGAATTTATCCAGCTCCATATGAATTACTAGTCAACCAACTCCCTTCGCCTTGGCGAATTCTCAAGTACCGTATGCATTCTTTGCTTTTGTTCAAGCGTAAAAATATTCATACATCCATCGTCGGTATAATCCATATAATTCTCGATCATATCTTCAGAGACACAAGAGAAATTGGCATCGCAGCTGTAATTCGGCTCTTCAGCGGTTGGAGTATCATTGCAAAAGTCATCTACAGTACAATCGCCATCGCCCCAGATGTGGCGCAAGCCCAGCCAATGGCCCACCTCATGGGTAGTGGTTCGTCCTAAATCGAAAGGAGGAAATAAATCGGGGAAATTGCCTTTTTCACTGCTTCCAAAATACTTATACCCCACTACGATGCCATCGGTTTCGGCGCCTCCTTCGTCCTCATTTAAACCCGGCAAGCCCGAATTGGATGGGAATTGGGCATAGCCTAACAAGTTTCGCCCAACAAATCCTCCGAAGTTAACCGTCCAAATATTAAAATATTCTTCCGGCGGCCATATAGTATTGGGTTTAATAAGTTCGTCTATTGGGTTGAGGATAGGCCCTTTAGGCCAACTCTCTCTTTCTCCGTTAAATCTATCGATCCCTGGTTCAGAGAGGGTATTTCCCAGAGGATCTACCTCCGCTAAATAAAACTCAATTTCAGTATCTACCCCATCCGGATGATCATTAAAGCCGTTTGTTCCTGTTTTTTTTCTAAAATCTTCATTTAAGACCTCAATCTGCGAAACTACCTGGGCATAACTAATATTCGGGCCTGTACCGACAGGCTCTCCGTTGTGTATAACGTGAACGACTACCGGGATTCGTTTGACATTTTCACCGGTTTCTGTCGGAGGCTCTTCATCGGCCATGTCATCTTCATTGCAAGAGGTATTTAATGTAAATACAAAAGCTAAAGCAAGAAAGAAGAAGATCTTTTTCATATTTATTACAGCGTTTTGATTGATCATTATAATATTGATTTTTTAGTTCTTTGACATAAATTGTGAAAAAATGGAACTTCAAAATTAATGGAAGTTATTTAAAATGCCTGAATTATTAATTGGTTCTAGATGATTTCATTTGGTAAATATTTTAAGAACAAAAGGCAGGCCT
>CAZHZT010000153.1:0-12387 GCA_964537285.1 uncultured Saprospiraceae bacterium
GGGCCTGCTTTAAGGACTTCCCAAATTAATTTCGACCAAATGAAACCATCCAGAAACCACATTTGGTTCTAGATGATTTTATTTGGAAAATGTTTTAAGAACAAAAAGCAGGTCTAATTTCTTCTGAGTAGTGCTAGCATCAATGTCGTCAACTTAAGCTCTTTATAGCCCGGCACTTCAGTGCCGGGGGGAATAGTTGTCAGATTGGGCTTTAGCCCCTTGGTTATTAATGGGCTAAAGCCCCGATAAATATTAACACTACACCTGGCGCTAAAGCGCCAGGCAAAGAAAAAGCATAAGTTGACGACATTATCGGAAGCCCACAATACTAGAGCAATCGCCTACAATGTGCTTCCGCTACGCGGAAGTTGATCTGTATATCTTATACCCCTGGGAGCACCCAGGGCTACGATCATGCAGGCCTAAGGGCCTGCTTTAAGGACTTCCCAAATTAATTTCGACCAAATGAAACCATCCAGAACCCACATTTTAATAGTTTAGGGAAGCAATACACAATAATTATGCATAAATCAGCCATTAACATCATTTGGTTTAAGCGAGACCTGCGCCTGCAAGATCATCAGGCGCTGGCTGAGGCTGTCGATAATAATCTTCCTGCTTTATTGCTGTATTGCTTTGAACCTTCTATTATGAAGACAAAGCAAAGTGCTCACCGCCATTGGCGCTTTGTATTTCAATCTCTGCAAGATTTAAACGAACAATTGGCCAATTATTCCTTAAAAGTCCATATTTTTTACGAAGAAGTACTTACTGTCCTCGAATATATAAATGATGCTTACAAGATTGTTAATTTGTACTCGCATCAAGAAACAGGCATTTGGGAAACCTTTGAGAGAGATAAGCAGGTGGGAGATTTTTGTAAAAAAAATGGCATTAGATGGAAAGAATTCCCACAGGACGGAGTGCTTCGGGGGCTGAAAAATAGAAAGGGTTGGGAAAAACAGTATGAAGCTTATCTGCAGTCGCCGGTAGTAAAAGTTGATTTAAATGCAATCCATTCTTTCCCTTTGAAAGTACCTTCTGCTTTAAGGCAAGAAGTCAGCCTGCCTGAGTGGATAAAGGAACGTCCTGCGGTATTTCAGCCGGGAGGAGAACAGGCTGCATGGAAGTATTTTGAAGGCTTTTTAGAGCAACGCGCCAAAAATTATGCGCGCCACATATCGAAACCTGAAGCAAGCAGACGAAGTTGCAGCCGCATATCGCCGTACCTGGCTTACGGAAATATAAGTATTAGAGAATTGTATCAATTAACAGAAAAATACGAGAAAAAAAAGGCTTACGGCCGAATGCTTTCTGCTTTTAAAGAGCGCTTGTGGTGGCGTGGTCATTATATTCAAAAGTTAGAGAGTGAATATCAGATAGAGCACAGATCCATCAATCCTGAATTTGAGCAATTACAACGATCCGACCGATCTGACTGGTTTGAAGCATGGGCAAACGGAAATACGGGTTTCCCGATTATTGATGCCTGCATGCGTTGTCTGCATCATAATGGGTACCTTAATTTCAGGATGCGGGCCATGCTGGTCACTTTTGCTACCTTTCCTTTGTGGCTCGATTGGAAGCTGGTCGCCAATCACTTAGCTAGAGTGTTTTTGGACTTTGAGCCTGGCATTCATTATGCGCAGATTCAAATGCAGGCGGGTACTACAGGCTACCATACCCTTCGAATATACAATCCAATGATTCAAGCCCGAAGGCATGATCCGGAAGGAGAATTTATAAAAAAATGGGTTCCCGAATTAAAAGATTTACCAGCAGCATTGCTCGCCGCTCCCTGGGAGATGACTTCTCTGGAGCAAGTGATATATCATTGTCGCCTTGGGAAAGACTATCCTAAGCCCGTTGTTGATTTTGATCAGGCAAGAATTGCTGCTCAAGAGAAATACTGGGCATTTCGGCAACGTAAAGCAGTACAAGAAGCACTTCCTGCAGTGTGGGAGCGCCATTGTCTTGAGAAGAACATTAAGTTGTATACTAAGGTGTAGGTGGCTCGCCATCTACACCTTAGTATTAAAAAAAGTTTACACATTCCCTTTAAGCACCTCTCTGGAAATCACTAATTTCTGGATTTCGGAAGTTCCTTCTCCGATGGTGCACAATTTGGAATCGCGATAGAATTTTTCAACAGGAAAATCTTTGGTGTAACCGTAACCGCCGTGAATTTGAATTGCATCTGTAGCGATTTGCACACAAATCTCCGAAGCATAGTATTTAGCCATAGCCGATTGCTTGGTCACTTTTTCTCCGCGGTTTTTCAAATCAGCTGCCTGGCGGGTAAGGAGCTCGGCAGCTTCGATTTTGGTAGCCATATCTGCAAGCTTGAAGCTGATTCCCTGAAAGTTAGCGATAGGTTGGCCAAATTGGTGGCGTTCCTTGGCGTATTTTACGGAAGCTTCATAAGAACCTTTAGCGATACCTAATGCCAGAGCGGCGATAGAAATACGGCCACCGTCGAGTATTTTCATCGCTTGTATGAAGCCATCTCCTTCATTGCCCAGCATTTGGCTTTTGTGAATCCGGCAATTTTCGAAGATCATTTCAGCCGTTTCCGAAGCGCGCATGCCTAGTTTATTTTCTTTTTTTCCGGCTTTAAAGCCAGGTGTTCCTCTCTCAACAACAAAGGCGGTCATGCCGTGGCTATCTAATAGTTCACCTGTACGAACGATCACTACGGCTACGTGGCCGGATTTGCCGTGGGTGATCCAGTTTTTGGTGCCATTTAGGATGTAATAGTCACCATCCTTTTCAGCGACGCATTTCATGCGGCCGGCATCGCTACCTGTATTAGGCTCAGTCAGACCCCAGGCACCGATCCATTCTCCGGAAGCCAGGAGAGGTAAGTATTTTTGGCGTTGTTCCTCATTGCCAAACGTATAGATATGATTGGTACAAAGGGAATTGTGGGCAGCCAAAGATAAACCGATGGAGCTGCAAACTTTGGTGATTTCTTCAATAATGGTAATGTATTCTTGATATCCAAGGCCTGAACCTCCGTATTGTTCCGGGACCAATACGCCCAGGAATCCGTGAGCACCGAGGTTGTGCATAAGGTCAATAGGAAAATGCTGAGATTCGTCCCACTCCATTACATGGGGGCGAATGAATTGCTCAGCGAAATCGCGTGCGCTTTCTCGAATGATTTGTAAATTTTCTGCAATAGGGGCTGTTTCTACATCCATGTTCTATGATATTTTGTTAAAAGTTATAGTCGTCAATAAAAAAATATACTTGAAGGGAAAACGCAATTTTCCCAATCTGGTTTTGTGGGTTGCTTCAAATGTAAGAAAAATTCGACAATTATTTTGTTATTTTACATAAGAAGGATGGGGGATTTCATTTTGTCGCTGCCAGCTAGAGACAATGTTATTTTTAGGAAGGGGCAAGCGGCTGCTTGCCCCTTTCTAAAAATAACTTCTTCTACAGAACAGCGACAAGATAAAGTGCACCCGAAGGATGGGGGAGCTTATTTTTTAAAAAAAAATTCTCATGGAAAAATATTGGAACATTATTCAAGGTTCATTCACGGGATATTGGAATTATTTAATTGATGAAATCTCCCGGCCAGGCATTCACAATTATTTTTATTGGCTTATTGGGCTTTCATTGATTGTCTGGTTGCTTGAAATCGTCATGCCCTGGCGAAAGAAACAAGGAGCTATCCGGAAGGATTTCTGGCTGGATGGCTTTTACATGTTTTTCAACTTCTTTATCTTTTCGCTTATTGGCTTCAATGCCCTTTCTAACGTAGGGGTGGAATTATTTAATGATTTTCTTGGTCTATTTGGGGTCACCAACTTAGTGGCCATCCAAATTGGGAGCTGGCCAAGCTGGCTTCAGTTGTTGACCCTCTTTATTATCGCCGATTTTATACAATGGAATATTCATCGTTTGTTGCATCGGGTTCCCTGGCTGTGGGAATTTCATAAATTGCATCATTCGGTAAAAGAAATGGGCTTTGCGGCCCATTTGCGCTTCCATTGGATGGAATCTATTGTTTATAAAACCATTCAATATATTCCATTGGCAATGATTGGTTTTGGGATTCAGGACTTTTTTGTGGTGCATATATTTACCATTCTCATTGGTCATTTAAATCATGCGAACCTCAATTGGGACTATGGGCCGTTGAAGTATATCTTTAACAGTCCAAAAATGCATATTTGGCATCATGCTAAGGAATTGCCGGATGAATACCGTTTTGGGGTGAATTTTGGTTTGAGCCTTAGCATTTGGGATTACCTCTTTGGTACGGCATATATCCCGCATAGTGGCAGGGATATTGAGCTTGGGTTTGAAGGCGACACGGATTTCCCGGAGGGATTTGGGAAGCAGGTGCTTTATCCATTGACGAGGAAGAGGTAAGGTTTAACTTTTCTTCTGCCCCCACAGCTTTTCCATCCGCTCCTTAATCTTCACTTCAGTCGGATTATTCAGAGGCTCATAAAAATGTTGCTCTTGCAATTCCTTAGGCAAAAAGGATTGAGCCACAAAATTCCCCGGAAAATCATGCGCATATTTATATTCCTCCCCATACCCAAGTTCTTTCATTAATTTAGTGGGGGAATTGCGCAAATGCAAGGGAACCGGAGCACTCCCTTCCTGTCGGATCGTTTTTTGTGCTTTTTTAATTGCGAGGTAAGCCGAATTACTTTTTGGAGAAGTCGCCAAATAAATAGCAGCTTGCGACATGATGATGCGGGCTTCTGGTAAGCCTACCATGCGTACCGCTTGCATGCAGGTAGTGGCCATTAATAAGGCATTCGGATTAGCCAATCCGACATCTTCAGAAGCAGAGATAATCATGCGCCGGCAAATGAATTCGATATCCTCTCCTCCTTCAACCATCCGGCCGAGCCAATAAACAGCAGCATCCGGATCGCTTCCCCGAATGGATTTGATGAAGGCGGAGATGACATCGTAATGTTGTTCACCGCCTTTATCATAATGGGCAATATTGCGCTGAAGCTTTTGAATAACCTGTTCATCAGTAATGATGATTTCTTCCGTATCCTGATTACACACTAACTCCAGGATATTTAAAAGTTTGCGCGCATCGCCTCCTGAATAACGGAGTAAGGCGGTATGTTCTTTAATGGTAACTTGTTTCTTTTTGAGTTCAATATCCTGAGTAAGCGCCCGGTCAACGATTTTAAGGAGGTTTTCTTTGTTTAGAGCTTCCAAAACATATACCTGGCATCGAGAAAGTAGCGCAGGAATGACTTCAAAGGAAGGATTTTCAGTCGTTGCTCCGATGAGCGTGATGGTACCCTTTTCGACAGCACCTAGCAGCGCATCCTGCTGAGATTTGCTAAACCGGTGAATTTCATCAATGAAAAGTATGGGGTTAGGGCTGTCAAAAAAGCGTTGCTTTTCTGCTTTTTGAATGGCTTCCCGAATATCTTTAACACCTGAGTTGATGGCGCTGAGGCTTTGAAACGGTCGTTTTAGTTGATTGGAAACAATCCGGGCCAAAGTCGTTTTTCCCACCCCCGGCGGTCCCCATAAGATAAAGGAAGGGATTTTTCCCGATTGAACGGCTTGTTCTAACACGGCTCCTTTAGCTACAAGGTGTTCTTGACCAATGTATTCATCCAAAACTCTAGGGCGCATTCTTTCTGCCAGTGGCTGCATATGACTTTTTTTGTGAAAAACTAAAATTCTGATGAGGGGAGTGTGCATGCGGCAATTTTTTGGCTCTGCCAAAAAACTGTCGCATGCACACTCCCCTAAAAAGCGTTTTTGATACTGGTACTGAATGAAAATTTTTTTTAAAAAATTTTCATTCAGTACCCAACCCCTTCCTTTTTCTTTACGTGTATGCTGGTGAAAACGTTTTCAAAAAGTAAAAAACCATTTAATCATTTCTAAATATTTAAGATCTCACTATTTTTAAAGCAAAGACTTATGAAAAAATTATTATTCTTACTATTAACTTTCGGCTTTCTTGCAAATGTAAGCCTTTCTGCACAAAGCCTTTCTGTGTCAGGTGTGATTGCTGACCTCAATGGGCAAACTGTAAGCGGTATTCCTGTACATGTTTCTATTGATAGCTCTGTAGTAGGAGGCTTCATATACAACAATACCGTTTATTCAGATGCCAATGGTTTCTACACGGATACCATTGATCTGCCGGCGAATACCACTCAAGGAGCCGTACTGCTCAGTATGGAAGATTGTGACAGCAACTATGTGACGGTTGCACTGTTTTTCAATCCTGGCAATTATGATTTGACGCAAGATTTTACATATTGCGCCAATAATCAAAATTGTGGGGTTTTTATTAATGAAGCCATCGATCAGGACAATAACGGGAATATTGTATATTCTCTAACCGCAGATGCTTTTGGAACGCCTCCATACACTTATGCGTGGAGTACAAACGAAAACACTCAAACGATCGAGGTTACACAAGAAGGTAGCTACTGTGTAACTGTGGCAGATGCTAATGGATGTACTGCAACCAGCTGCTATTACTTTATTCCCTATAATGGAACTTGTTCTGTGACGATCCAGAATCTGCCTTTTGGAGGGTTACTTGCAAATTCGGGAGGATTAGCTCCTTACACTTATCAGTGGAGTTCAGGGGAAGTGTCCGAAACGATATTTCCGGCAAACGCTGGTCTTTATTGTGTAACCATTACCGATGCTACAGGTTGTACAGCCGAAGATTGCTTCGATTATGACCCGAATCCAATTGACACCACTTGTTTTGTAGAGCTTTTGCCTATTCAAGGCGGTTTTTGCCTGGAAGCTTTAGGTTATGGAACGCCTCCTTTTGCCTATAAATGGAATACAGGGGAAACGGGGCAGGTTATTTGCTTCAATGCGCCGGGAGAATATTGTGTTACTTTGACAGATGCTACTGGTTGCCAATCTACGGCTTGCTATGATACTTCCAACGATCCTTGCTCAGTAGCTATTGAGGTGGATAGCACGAACGGAACAACAGATATTATTTTGACGGCAGTTGCTGATGGAACACCACCATTTACCTATTTCTGGGATAATGCTGCCGGTCAAAACTCTCCTTCGATTACCGTTTCTCAGTCAGGAACTTATTGTGTAGAAGTAGTGGATGCAAATGGCTGTGTGGCCTTTGCCTGCATTACTATCATTATTGATGGAAATACTCCTTGCGACGTATCTGTACAATTATCCGGAGCAGGAGACTTAGTAGCGGTTCCTAATAATCCGAATATGGCGGTTACCTATCTTTGGAGTACCGGAGAAACCACTTCAAGTATCACTCCGGCAGTTGCCGGCGATTACTGTGTGACCATTACAACAGCAGACGGCTGTACGGCTACAGATTGCTACTACTACGATCCTAACTGCTGTGATTCCTTGAATGTGATCTTTGGTCAGATCTTCACTGATAATAATCAAACACCTAATCTTTTTGGCTTGGCTTACCTGATTGTATTTGATGATTTAGATAGTAGCCTTACAGCTATTGATACGGTAGTTTTCACTGGTTCGCCAGTCGGAGGGGGGAGTTATTACGTTTTTGAAAATGTACCAGATGGCGATTATTTGGTAAAAGTAGCGCTTGATCCAAATTCTATGGGCTATGCAGATCATTTGCCTACTTACTACGGTGATGTATTGTTCTGGCATGAAGCGACAACGGTTACGGTGCCTGGAAATGCCAATATTTCCCACGATATTTACATGGTAATTGGAAATAATCCTGGCGGACCTGGTTTCATAGGGGGGCTGGTAAGTGAAGGCGCCAACTTAAAAGGTGAAAACCCTGCCGGTTTTGGCCCCGATGGTGAAGGTGATCCAATGCCTGATGTTTCGGTTTTATTATTGGATGAAAATGAAGAAGCTGTTACCCATGCCGTAACAGATGAAGAAGGTAAATTTGGCTTTGAAAACCTGGATTGGGGAACTTACAAGGTGATCATCGAAATTATGGGAATGGAGCAGGAATGGTATTGGGTAACGATCGGCCCGGATCAACCTTCTGTAGGTGGCATTCATTTTGAAGTAGGAGAATCAGAGATCACGGTTACTTCCACTAGCGAAGCTCAATTTGATGCGACTGCTTTTGGCTTGTTCCCGAATCCTGCTACTAATGACTTGAACATTCGTATCGATAATGCAAGCATGACTCAATTTGAATTAAATGTTTTTGATCTTCAAGGTCAAAGATGGTTAATGCGTCAGGAAAGTGCTGCAGGCCAGGAGGTCTTTTCCATTGATGTTAGCGAGCTTCCTGAAGGATTGTACTTTGTGGAGGTGATTGGAAACGGCTATCGTTCTGTACAGAAATTTGTTAAGCAATAACGAGTTTGATTATCCCTAAGGAAACATGAGTCATCCCGAATTTTCGGAATGACTCACGTTATCCTTAAGGGTAAAAAAAGCCAACGATTAAATGAACGTACACCCACAACTCCTCAAAGATTGTAAAAAAGGCGACCAAAAGGCACAGTATCAGCTGTATCGCCTTTGTTTTGATCGTCTTATGGGGATTTGTGTACGTTATCATTCCAACCGGGAAGATGCTTTGGAAGCATTGAATAATGGCTTTTTTAAAGTTTTAACCGGCCTTTCAAAATACAAGGAGAAAGTCCCTTTTGATGCCTGGGTGAGCCGGATTATGATCAACACGATCATTGACGATTTTCGAAAAAACAGGAAAGTGAAAGAACTGATCGATTACACTGATTTTGCAGAAGATAGCTGGGAAGAAAAACGACAATACGATCTGAATGAAGCTGAAAAGAACTTCGATGCAGAAGAATTAGAAGGGTATATACAATCTCTACCTGCCGTAAGCCGAAAAGTATTTAACCTTTTTGCAATCGATGGTTACAAACATCCCGAAATTGCCGAATTACTAAAGATAAGTGTGGGTACTTCAAAATGGCATCTGTCCTTTGCCCGCAAAAAATTAAAAGAAATGCTGGAAAAGGCTGCTAAAGCAACAAAAGTGCTGTGATTATGGAAAATCCGATAGATAAATTATTTCAAGATAAACTGGGCAATCGTTCCTTTGATTTCCAGGAAGCTTATTGGCAACAAGCTCAACAACTGATTCGCCAAAAACGAAGAAGGAGAATTTGGATTTGGAGTGCTTCCATCTTCTTGTTGTCTTTTATGGTCGGTAGTGGCTTTTGGTGGTTTTACCTTCCTTCTGAAAATAACTTGATGGATAATTCCTCATATTCCATTTCTGAAACCGATAGAAACTACCAAATTTTCGATTCATCTGGCAATAGTGTAGCGGAAGTAGATGCCTCAATAGTAGGAGGGTTTGAATTAGATGAAAAGAAAGAGCATCCCCTCAATAGCAAAATCCAAAAAGAGAGAGAGCCAATTACTTCTCCAAATCGGAGTTTGAATGCTGAAGAAGCTAAGAAAAACGGATTTACAAATGATAATGAAAAGCAAGCCAATGATATAAATGTATCTATCGAGGATGAAAAGAATAAGACAGACCAAGAAATCAAAGATTTAGCAAAAAGTACGATGACAAATGGGGCTGAGGGAGCTGATAATGCATTAGTAACCAATACTGATGGAAATGAAGTGACTCAAACAGGGGAATTAACTAATGATGGAAAGACGGATGGACCTTCTCAAAATGGCCAAAAAGATAATAGTTTCCCGATTGATATAGATAGTATGTCAATAAATGAGCAGATGAATGCGATTGAGCCGACAATTGGCAGCTTGTCCGAAAAAGATACCATGAAAGCTTTGGATCCAATTGCTCAGAATGCATCAAAAAAAGAAGAAAATTTGGAGCAATCTTCTTCTCCAAGCAATATCCTGCCTTTGGTTTCCGAAAATTATTTGATTTTCAGCCCGTTTGAATTTCCGGATTATACCCATGAAATGGATAATTATGATCCAATTACACCAGTGAGAAGTTCAAAATGGCATTTCGGCTTGACTTCCTTTGCCGCATTGGCTTCATTGGAAGACATCAATCCTAACTGGGGAGCTGGTATTTTTGTATCATATGACTTGTTGCCAATGCTAAGCTTAGCAGCAGAGCCATCCTATTTCCGGCAGGTTTCCGGCTTTACTAATAGTCAAACTCTTCAGCAGAAAGAATATGGTTTTGGTGTAAAAGAAACGAATTATTCTATTGAAACACGACAGCTTGATTATGTTCAACTGCCTCTGTTAATGAGTGGAAAATGGAAAAAGAATCACCTGGAGCTTGGTCTGTTAAATCGATATTTGGTTCAGGCTAAAACGATTTTGGAGCAATTGCAATCTGAGGATTTTGGAGTGGCGACAATTGTAAACCAACAAGAAGGCGCTCTGCCTGCTGAAGAGATTAATCGCTTTCAACAAGCTCTGTTTTTTGGTTATAGATACGATTTGTTGCCTCAATTGAGTTTAGGTGTCCGGGCAACACAAAACTTTAAATCACCTTTTGCAACGCCTGAATCGAGTGTTTTCGAAGAAGCAACTTACGAAAAATGGCAATGGAGCCTTCATGTTTTTTATAAATGGAAATAATGAAATTCTCTTGAAGAAGCTGTGCAGGCATTTTGGCCACGCCAAAATGCCTGCACAGCTGCCTCACGATAAGGCATTTCATCGCAACTTGAATAAGATATAATCATATGAAAAATAAAATACAGCTTTATACATATATCAAGTGGAGCACTTTAATGGTATGGATGTGCTCCCTTGTTTCCTGTTCCGATGAATTGGCGTTGCCGGAAAGTAGCGCTTTAGAGAATCCGGTATTTCAGGTGGAAGCATTAATTGATGGGCAGAATACACTTATCCAGGCAGGGGAGGACAATTATCTTATGAGTACCGATTTTAATATAGATGATGATACCCTTTTGGCTTTTCAAAGCCGTTTTGATCAGGTAAATTGCGGAAATCAATGTTGGGAAGAATTGTTTTTTGAGTTCCGGTCCGCAGTTTCCTTCCGGCAAAGTTCCTTTTCTATAGATGAGGCACTTATACTAGAAGAAAACTACCTTTTTTCCCCGGTTTTGAGTGATACTATGGTAACGATTTTGGGGAATACCTTTGAAGTTGGCTTCCAAAATACTTCCTACGATGTTTCCACCAGCCCGGCTTTCCCGACAGAATGGTTGTGGACTTTTGAAAACGGGAATACGGATACTGCTGAGAACCCGACGCTCACGTATGAGGATCCGGGTGTTTACTCTGTTTGCTTGCAAATGACGAATTTATTAACAGGAGGTTCTGTCTGCACAATTGAAAACTGTAAAGAAATTAATTTAGAGAGTAATACAACCATATGCAATGTAGATATTGTTGCTACGCAGGATTCTTCTACATCCAATGTTATTCTTCAGGCCATACCCGAAGGAAGTGCTGCTTTTACCTTTTTATGGAGTGATAATTCTACGGGTTCTACTACCACAGTAAGTCCCAATACGCCCATTTCATCCTATTGCGTCACGGTAACTACTGCAAACGGGTGTACTGCAGAAACGTGTATCGTAGTTGATTTTATTCAGGGAGGGTTTATTCCTGTCTATTGTTATGCAGGCTTTGATTATGTAGTTGAAGAGATTAAAGATTCGGTTGTTTCGGTTATTCCGGGGCAGCTGTTAGGAACGGTGGTCATCGGTTATCAAGCTGAGGATGGAACTGTGTATCGGTCGGATATGGCACCGGAAGAGCCTTCCGGCACTTTTCAGATATTATCCATTGAACCCTATGAAGATAATGAAAATAGACAACCTACTGTAAAGGCTGAAATTGTTTTTTCCGGAACTTTGTATAGTTCAACTGGTGAAAGCATTGAAATAGACAATGGGGCAGGGGTGATTGGAGTGGCTCATCCGGAATGATGTTTTTTGAAAAAAATGACTTTTTATAACTATTTTGCCCGTAGTCGGTAGGCTGTAGCCCGTGGCCGATAGCCCGTAGGCTGTAGGTTAATAAGAACCGGGATGAAAATTGTTTATCGCCTATCAGCCACGGGCTATGGCCTACGGCCTATCTCCCAAGCACGTAATTAATTAAAATGTCTTTAATATTCAATAAACCGCCGAAAGGCAAACAATTCATTTCAGGAACGGCACTATTCAAGTATATTGCAAAAGAAATGCTTCTTCATGCTGATCCTGAGCAAGCCGTTCAGATGAAGCGCTACATGCGTGATCAGTTTGAATTTTTAGGTATAAAGTCTCCGCTTCGAAAAGAAATATTCAAATCGATTCACAGCCAGTATGTATTGAAAGAAGAAACAGATTTAGAAGAATTCATTCACCTGTGCTGGGAGGATGAATATCGCGAGATGCAATATATGGCCTTGGAATTTTGGGATGTTTACGTGAAAAAATTATCCAGATATTTTCTTTTGAGGGAGGCCGAAAGGGCTATTTTGCTTCGCAAAATAGCCCT
>CAZHZT010000154.1:0-12305 GCA_964537285.1 uncultured Saprospiraceae bacterium
AACTAATAGATTTGCAATATAAAGGCTACTTTTTTATCAAGAAAAAAGTAGATAGATGATTGATTAACAGGACTATGTAAAGAATTTTGTAAAACATAAGTCATCCCGAATTTTCGGGATGACTTATGTTTTCCTACCGCCAACCTCCTTAACTGAAGCCTTTAGAAATTGTAGCGTAAATTGGCTTCCTTTACCCGGCATGCTTTCCAAAAATATCTTGGCGCCTAGCTGCTCCGTGGTTTGTTTTACAAAATAAAGCCCAAAACCCATAGATTGATCTTCTTCCACATTAGAACTAAGGCGACTACCCTTTTCAAAAATAATCTCCTGAGCATTGGGCGAAATGCCTATCCCTTGATCTTTTATACTGAACTCAATGGACGTTTCTTTTTGTAAAAGCCTTATATCGATCTGACTGCCGTTAGGTGAGTATTTAATAGCATTGGAAAGAAGATTCGTAAAAATACGCTCCAGTAGTATGGGGTGCGCCAGCCCTATTAATTGATCCTCTGCAATTTGAATATTGATGGTAATTTTGTGATATTGTAAAATGGAATGAAAAGAAGCTACTACTGATTCTAACGTGCCCACGAAATCTACAGGAACGGCTTGGAAAATAGATGACTCTTCTTCAATGTTCTCAACATTGAAGGCTTGTTGACTGAGCTCTTGGATGGTTTTTAGGTCGTTTTGCATTTCCGATACGGCTACACTCCCTGCGGGAGTAACTAGTTGTTGCCGATTTAGGCGATGAAGCCCGAGTTGAAGGGTGTTCAAAGGAGTTTGCAAATCATGCAGGAAGATGCTGGCAAGGCGTTGTTTCTCCTGATTTACTTTTTTGTAATCTCTGTGTTGTTGATCAATCAAACGTTTTTTTTGGCGGAGACTAATGGTAAAGTAAGTAATGAAAACCAAAAACAGGATGACAGATATAAATCCAAAGCTGTACAGTTGATTTTGCAATCGAAGGGCTTGGTTACTGGAACTGAGCATTGCATTTTCTCTTTCTTTTTCTTTGGTTTGAAAGCTTACTTCCAGTGCCTGCAATTGTTTTTCTTTTTCTTCCGAGAGATAGGCTTCTCGTTGCTCGGTATGAAGCATTAAGTAATGATATGCACTATCGTACTGGTTTCTTTTTTCATAGATTTCTGAAATCATGGATAACATGTAGGATTGCACTCTCAACGTAACATCAGGAAACTGAAGCGCTTTTTGAAAGCTTTTTAGCGCTTTTTCCGGCTGACCGGAAAGTTGGTAATGTTGCCCCAATTGAAATAGAACGGCATACATCAATAAACTATCCTTTTTTTTAGATGCAATCTCAAAAGCCTCTAGATAGGCACTACCTGCTTGCTCATATTTCCCTTTTATATGATAGCACCTCGCTATTTGCAACTTGAGTTTTGCATCTTTTTTGTAAGGAATGGGCTGCAATTCATAAAAAGATTTGGCTTTATAAACATAATAACAGCTGGAGTCCAATGATTTTTCGACCAATTTAGGTTGAATCATGGAATAGCACAAAAGAGCGTCGCCCAAGAGTTCATTTTCTTCTAGTCGCCGGGCTAGCCAGATGGCTTGCCTAATCTCTTTAAGGGCTACTTCAGCTTGGTTGGTGAACACTGATGTGGCAGAGGAATTTATAAGACATTGTAGCCTGTACAGATCATATTCTTTCCCATCATTGGCGTTACAGATTTGAAAGATCTCAATTTTTTTTTCTTTGGCCTTGTCATATTGTGTAAGGCCAGTAAAGATTTGGATCAGTATGAGCTTTGATTTGATTAATAAGGGAGGATCATTTCTTTGTTGGCTTAACACCTCGCTTTTCAAGCCGTAATGAAGCGCGCTATCCAAGTTGTTGTTTTTGTATTCAATGGCGATGGCGTGAAGGCGGGCAATTTGAAAACTGTCTGTCTGTTCAGCGGGACTTGCGTAAAAAAGTGTTTTAAGGCTATCAATATTGGATTGCCCTTCTAAGTTTGATGTAAAGCTTAGGAAGCAGATTATTAAAATGTAGCCAAAGTATTTGTACTTCTTTCCTCTCATCCATATTATTATTCTATAAATTTGTTCTGAACCGCAGCAATTCTCGTTTTGGAAACCCAAAACCAAATTTACGCTGCTTCGCAGCGATATTTTCTTTTGAGACTGTCCTATAAGTAATTCGTTCGGATCGGGAGGAGTATTTTCTACTGAGAGGCGTTCTTGTTTTAAAATTTTTATTAAAAATTTTAAAACAAGAACGCCTCTCGAAAAAGAAAATTTCCTGCCAAGCGCATCTAACCTACTCATGAGATAGCCTCTCAAAGGAATTTCGCGCCGTAGGCGCGTTTATTTTTCAAAGCGAAAATCGCTGTTTGAACCGCTGATGGTTGCAAAACAAACCTTATATGAATAAGCAATATAAGAAGAAACTTCGTTAGAATAAAGCCTACTAAGTGTCATTTTCTTCTGACAATATCCTTTTCAACTTGAAAATAAGCTGGTATTTACTGTTCACTTCAAAACGTTTGTAAAGGTTTTTTATATAATACCTTATCGTGTTTAACGAAAGGAACAGTTCATTTGCGATCTCTTGATAGGTTTGTCCGCGAAGAATACCTTTAGCTACGGCCAGTTCTCTTGGTTTTAGGGCCAGGGACTGGATCTTTTGGGATTCATTCTCAGACAAGAAATTATCTTCCTGCTCGGCAATGAGAGAAATGACATTGTTCGATAACTCCGGATCTACATAAGATTTTCCCAGGGAAATGCGCATTAATACATCCATTATTTCTTTTGGTGCTTTTCCTTTGAGTAAATAGCCTTTTGCCCCTAACGAAAAAGCCTTATTAATATATTCTGATTTATTATAAGCAGAATATATAAGGATACTGGAAGAGGGAACAAGTTTGCGAATCTTTTCTAGTTGATCCAGGCTGATAGATTGGTTCAAACGAATATCTAGTATCAATACATCCGGGGGGTGTTTCATATTCAGCTGCTCAATAAATGCCCCTATGTTTTCACTTGCGGAAACGCATTGAAAAGCATCTGTATCATCGATCATCTGCTTAAGTTCATTTAGCAATTTGTGGTCGTCTTCAATTATCGCGATTTTTATCATAAGAAGTTAGCTTTTTTTGTGCCTGTGTGTCCAAAAGGAAATAGTTTGAAGATACAAATAATTGAATTTCTTGGTTTTCATAGATTTTTTATAGTATTGCCACTATAATATCTAGCTAGTGCTTCAGGAACTAAATCCTTGACACGTTTGACGGCTTCTTTTGGCGGCCTGCTTCGTTGCTCATCGGTCACGTAGCTCTTTGGCTATGCTCCCTCTTCGCGCCTCGTTTGCCACCATGGTAATCGCTCCTAAAGCTATCAAGGATTTAGTTCCCGAAGCACTAGTTATAAGCACTTGAACAAAATTTTTGATTATACTTGATTGTGAGCAAGTGCTCACAATTATAAGGATTTAAATATTTAATTAATTTCTTGAATTTTATTTTGCTCCCTTAAAATGTATTTAATGTACATGAATTACATCTTTTTATCATTTTTTAACATTGAATGTAGTTTTTTACTACATCTCTTGAGGGCATAACAGGATAGGCTTAAAGTTATCTTTGCTTTTGGAAAATAGTAAATAAACGGACAATCAATATAATACCATGAAAAAGAACTTTCATTCTACTTCTTTCTCCGGGAAGATACAAAAAAGAGTATTTACTTCTATTATTACTGGGCTATTGCTTCTATTAGGCTTAAGTTCGGAGCATTCGTTACAGGCACAAAACCTCATCATCGACAAGCAAGTGAGCAACGCCACGCCCAGCCCGGGGCAGAACTTTACTTTTCGCATTCGTTATCGCTGTGCTTCGCTAACTCAGGATTGCCAGGACGCTCAGATCGTAGACACGATCCCTTCGGGTCTTCAGGTGGTCAGCTACACCGGTGTAGGAGGTCTTGTGGAAGATGTCGACTTGTCGGGCTCAACCCTCACCTGGGATCTGGGCGATGGCTCCGGCGTCTTGCCGGCCGGCTCTACGGGTACGCTTTTTTTGACCGCTAAGCTACCTAAGTGTGGGCCTACCATAGCGAATGGAACGGTGTATACTAATACCGCTACTTTCTCGGCTACGGGCGCTACGAGCAGCTTGGCGAGCGCTACCGTCACCCTGAACGGGGCCATCGCTCCCTGTCCCCCGCCCCCGCCGGCCGTGGTCGATACCAATTTCCGGAAAACCAGTCTGCGTGAAGAAGGAGTCATCGACGGCCCCCTGCAGCAATGGATCATTACCTTGCCAGACCCTGCACAGACGTCCGGTACAGCTACTTACACCGTAACCGATACTTTTCCGGACAATATTGTTGTCGTTGGGTTGGAAGACATTGGGGACTGGACAGCGGGCACGGGCTCTATCGGTACCCTCGAAGTGCAGTGCCGTAATTCAGGCAACTGGTACGCGGTAGATAAAGAAAATCAAAATCGCCTGATCTATGACGATGGCACTAGCCCATATAATGCCGCTGATTACCGAAATCTCCTGGATGGCGGCCTCCCCGATGCCTTTCTGGAATGTGCCGGAGTAGACAATCCCGATATTGCCAGAACTAACTCCACTTCCGGCGGCTACCTCAATATTACCGGCATTCGCTTCACCGTGGACGAGAGCCTTCTTCCGGGCCCTAGTAGTAACTCCTTGCAACCTCAGATCAAGGTGTCGTATTACCTGTTATCCGAGTCTCCTTTTGCCGGGATCAATACTCCCAACGGTCTCGCCCTCCCCAACTGGGTGGCGCCGGTACCCGGGGACGTAACCCAAAACTGCGTACAATCCTCCATCGACATGGACTCCGATACTGGTACGCAGGATGAGGTCTGCGGTACGATTGAGCTTTTCGGTCCCGGCACCGGCGCGCTTGAACCCACTAAAAGCGTTGCTGCCAATTTGAGCGAACTTCCCGGAGGACCGATCAACAACTCTTTCCTGGATCCCAATGCTTCCCCACCCCGGGTATTGACGCCCAATACTCTGATGTGGCGCTTCAATGTCCGCAAGACGCATTTTTCCGGCGATGTGCAAGGCATAAAGGTGTTTGAATTGCTAGACGCGAACTTGGAATACGACCCCGCCGAGAATTGGTATGTGGTTATCCCCGTTAATGGCGCTCTGAATGGTTATACCGGCGACCTTCAAACGCTGGAGGAGCAATCGGATTGCGCCAATCCCGATTTTACCGTTATTCCTAACTATAGAAATACCGGCCGGACTGCCCTGATCTGGGATTTCAAGAGCTGTTATTTCGGCCCTACCCCTACAGATGTAAATGGTACGGGGAATCGGGATCAGCTCAATATCTACCTGGCGACTACGGTGAAGGAAGGCACGCTGCCGAATACAAATTTAAATGATGCCTACATTATACTTTATGATAATCAGGGCGTGGAACAGATTATCAGTGGGTGTGAACCAAACAATAACACGCTGGATAATTTCTTTGATGAATCCGATCCGACCGCGCCGGCCTATTCTTATGATGGCCAGAGTGATCTATTCGATCCTGCCTGGAGTAATACCGACCGGACTTATACCGATCTGCTGGATCTGACCGATCTGGACGGGAACGGACTGACGGCAAATGAATTTTTGTGTGCTTCTGATGTTTCGTCGTTCAATATGCCTACCATTGCGGACCTCACCTCCGAGAAACTGGTTAAAGGTAAGCTGGACGCCCAGTTCAGCAAATACCCGGCCTCCGGTAATACGGATATCAGCGGGGAGGGCGTCTACGAATTGACCATTGAGAACACGGGGAATGTGAACGTGACGCAAATTGATGTAGTGGATATTCTATCCTTTGTAGGGGATGTAGGAGTGCTACCGTCTACCGGACCCCGCCTATCGGAATGGGCCGAGCAATTGACCAATGCGATCACTATCGAGCGCTCTACCGATGGCGGCGCTACCTATTCCGCAGTGCCTTCCGGCGACCTGCCCCTGGGACCTTTTTATTCCACTTCCACCGATCCGGAGCGTTTTTCCGCCGACAATACCAGCAATTTTGATGTGTTGACGGTGAACGAATCAGACATGAGCGCAACTAACTTCCCCACCGGAGCCGATGATAATCCATGGACAGGAGCTACCAGCAGCGGGGCTGCCGGCGCGCGTTCCTTTGGTTTTCGTTTTGTCCCAATTAGTACCTCAGGCAATTTCGCTTCCGGTGATATTCTTCGCATAACCGTTCCCATAGAAATAATCGGCAATCCTCCCGGATGTTCTACGCCGAATTGTACCGGTGTGGGAGATAACCTGGATAATGGCGCCATTGCCTGGAATTCCTTTGCTTTCGGCGGAAGCTACGAAGACTCAGGCACTCAGCGGCTGCTGGATTCTGAGCCTATCAAAGTAGGTTTGAAAATGGTCGATCCGGCGCAAACGGCCGGTCTGGGCGACTTTGTCTGGAATGATCTCAACGGGAACGGGATTCAGGATACCGGTGAGCCGGGCTTTGAAGGCGTTTCGGTGGGCTTGTACCAAGAATTTACTATTGATGATGGGCTGATTGATATCAATAACGATGGGCTGTATAATAGTGATGACGATGGCTTCGTAGACGGCCTCAACATCATCGACGGCCGCGTTGATGTGGACGGCGATGGCGATGTGGACGCCGACGATGACAAAGGAACCAGCCAATCCGCTATTGGCGACTTGCCTGTAGTAGACGGCTATGTGGATGTAGATGGGGATGCAACGCCACAAGAAATGAATGGCGAAGATGATGGTACGTTCATTGGTAAAATTGACAATACCCTTACCGATGTGAACGGAGAATATTTATTTGTAGGCTTAGATCCTGATAACGACTATATTGTCCGCCTCGACAATGCCGCAAATTTCGGCACCGGCGGTCTCTTGGAAACCTACAGCCTGACCTCCCCGGATCAAGGCGGGGACGCCCTGGATTCCGATGCGGTACTCAATGCCGACAATGAGCCGGAAATCTCCGTCAGCAATGCAGATCTGACGGCAGGGAGCAATACGCTTACCTACGATTTCGGTTTCGTACAAACCAATACCGTAGGGGACTTCGTCTGGTATGATGTCAATGAATTTGGAGATCAAACGGGTGGAGAGCCGGGTGCAGAGGGCGTTACTGTCACCCTTACCAATGTGGATGGCAATGATATTGATCTGCAAATGGCAGGTGTACAATCTATGGTAACTACTACCACGGACGCCTTTGGCGCTTACCTATTCGAAGATGTGCCTAATGGTACCTACACGGTTACCTTCGATAAAAGTACCTTATCAGGTAATGATCCGGACGGAATGACTGTAGTGCCTGGCGATTGGGTGTTCACCGCCGCCAATCAAACCAGCGACAATTTTGATTCGGATGCTGTTACCGACGGGCTCAATCCTAATTTGGCCACTACGCCGGAATTTATCCTCACCGGTGGACAAGAGAACTTGACCCTGGACGCCGGTCTCCGCCCTGCTCCTCCTGACCCCATCCAAATCAAAGGAACCGTATTTGACGATTTCTCCGGTGCAGGCACTCCAAATGTTTATGATAATGGTACCGACGCCTTACTGGAAGGCATAGAAGTGGTGCTCTACGACCCGGTCATGCTGGAAATCGATCGTACCTTTACCGATGCCAATGGCAATTACGTTTTTTCCAATTTGCCTCCTCTGAGTACTGGAGAAACCTATCAGGTGTTCTTTGTGTTGCCGATTAATGCCGACTTTGTCCTCCAGGATCAAGGAATGGACGAAGCCCTGGATAGCGAAGTCGATCCGAATACCGCTGAAGCCATTGTTACAGAAGCGATGTCTACCAATGCCATCAACAATAACATGAGCATGGTGGTAGACATTGACGCGGGTATGTCGCTTCCTTTTTCCATTGGTAATATTGTCTGGAATGACCTCAACTTCAATGGCGAGCTGGATGCCGGAGAGCAAGGCGTAGCTGGGATCAGCGTGCGTTTGCTCGATGACTTGGGCAATCCGGTAGATGACCCCAACCAAAATGGAATCCAGGATTATGTAACCACTACCGATGCCAACGGCCGCTATTTATTCTCTGGCTTGCCGGCGGAAACCTATACGGTAGAAATTGATATTCCGGCGGGCTTCCGCTCTACGGCCGATGATGCCCAGGGAGATAATACCCTTGCGGATGATCCTATTCAGGAAGATAATGATGATAGTGGAAATGGCACACAGCTTGGGGCCTCTTCTATTGCTTCGGCTACCATCACCCTTCCCGGGACCCCTTTCCCTGCCGCAAATAATGGAGAAGCCGATGCTACTGTACCCATCAATGGGCAAGCCGATAACACACCGGATTATAAAGCCTATTACACCGTCGACTTCGGTATCGCTCCGGTACTCAGCATTGGTAACCGCGTCTTCGCGGATAATGGCGCAGGTACGGGCACAGAGGATGATGGCATTCAAAGCGGCGCTGAGCCGGGAATCGATGGCGTAACGGTTCGGTTATACCTCGATCCGGATGGCGATGGCAATTTAAGTAACAATACCGCTGCCGCTCAGGTGGGAACCGATCAGGTGACTGCAGGAGGCGGTTTTTACCTATTCGATAATTTAGCCCCAACTACCGGTAGTGAACGATACTTCGTCGTCGTAGCAGAAACAGAATTTGGCGCAGGCCAGGAATTGAACGGCCTGATAAGCAGCACGCCCAATGGCTCGGACCTAAGCACCGATCTGGATGATAATGGAACCAATACGATCCAGGCTGGCTTTGGCATCGTCAGTAATGCGATTGAACTCACCGCCGGCAATCAGCCGCTGGGCGAAAGTGGTCCGACAAGCGGGAATGCTGCAGATAATAATTCAAATTTGACGATTGATTTTGGATTTGTGCTGTTAAACCTTGACTATGGCGATTTGCCCGATCCCAATTACCCAACTTTGCTGGCCAATAACGGCCCACGGCATATTATCGATCCCGGTATCCAGATCGGCGGCGCCGTCGATGCTGAAACGGATGGCCAGCAGACTGCCCAGGCAGATGGCGATGATAACAATGGAGACGACGAAGACGGCGTCACCTTCCCCACAGCCATCATAGCCGGAACTCCGGCAGACCTTACGGTCAATGTGACCAATACTACCGGCTCAGCCGCTACGCTTTACGGCTGGATCGACTTCAACAACAACGGTCAGTTAGAAACCGGGGAACGGGCTTCGTTCACGGTAAATGACGGAACCAATGCGCAGGATGTAACGCTGACCTTTACCGCTCTTCAAACGACGGGTGCGGTGACGGGCACGGATCTGGGCGCCCGCTTCCGCCTAAGTACAGATCTTACCGCCGTAGCTGACCCAACAGGCCCGGCAACCGATGGGGAAGTAGAAGATTATCTGATCCAGGTGCAGGCACATACTACCGTAGCATTGGGTAACCTCGTTTTCCTAGATGCCAACAACAATGGCCAATTCGATCCGGGCATTGACCAGGGGATCGATGGGGTAGAGGTGCAACTACTCGATGACAACGACATGCCCGTAGATAATCCCAATATGCCGGGCAACCCCTATATCGTCACCACTTCTGGCGGCGGTTTTTACGAATTCGACAACCTGCTGCCCGGGAATTACAAAGTATTCATTCCTGCCGGCAACTTTGGAGGCAGCCAGCCTCTGGATGGCTTGGTAAGCTCCAGCCCTGAGGGCATTGACAACGATCAGGATGATAATGCGGATGAAAATGGCCAAAATACCTTATTTAACGGCGGCGTCATATCTACCGTCATTGAACTGACTGTGGGGGGCGAGCCCGAAAATGAAGGGGGCCAGGGCGCTTATTCCGGAATTCTGGACGATAATTCCGCCAACATGACCGTCGACTTTGGTTTCTTCGCACCGGTTTCGGTGGGTAATTTCGTGTGGGTAGACCTGGATAATGATGGCTTCCAGGATAGCAATGAGCCAGGATTGGAAGACGTAACAGTGACCATTTTTGACGCCACTACCAATACAGCAGTAGCTTTAGGCGCTGATAATATGCCTTACTCCAGCACCCAAATGACGGATGCAATGGGTGCTTATTTGTTCCAAAACTTGCCTCCGGGTGATTATTACGTGCAATTCGACTTGTCTACGGCAGCGAATTCGGAGCTTTACGATTTCACGAGCCTGAACAATGCCGATGATGCCGCCGATTCGGATGCCGATACCAACATTACCGGCAATGATGATCTGGGGCAATCGGGCAGAACGGGCTTCCTGCCTTCGAACACACAAGACTTGACCCTGGATGCGGGTGTGTTCTGTGCAGCCATGGTAGAAGCGGGCAATCCGGCCAATGTATGCCGCAATGCAGAGGTGAACCTGGGCAGCCTTGGCGCGACCTACACGCCAAGTTCTTTAACGGCCATCTGGACGACCAGCGGCGATGGAGACTTCCTCGATATGGGCGGCAATGTATTGACCGCTCCGGTGAATTTTAACAATGCGGTAACTTATCGCCCGGGCACAATGGACATCCAGAACGGCACCGTCACGCTGACCTTAACAACAGATACGGGCTCGGCCTGCGGCACGATCTCAGATAATGTGATTTTGACGGTCTTTAAGACGGATTGTGGTAATTTCCCATGGGATGGGAATTAGGAACGAAAAACAGGAAACGGTTAACGGGAAACGGTTAACGGGAAACGGTTAACGATAGTTGGAAGTTAGAAAGCTAAAAGTAGAAAGTGCCTGCTTTTAGCTTTCTATCTTTTTATTTTAAACTTTCAACTTTCAACTTTCCCACTTTCCACTTATATTGCAGGTATGCAAAAACTACCCATCGGCATACAGGATTTTAGAAAGCTGCGCGAAGGCAATTATCTATATGTAGATAAAACGGAGCTACTTGATCATTTGATAAAGTCTGGTAGTTACTATTTTCTATCCCGACCCCGTCGATTTGGGAAGTCGTTGCTTGTTTCTACCATTCGAGAACTTTTTCAAGGAAGCAAAGAGCTATTTAAGGGGCTCTGGATTGAAGATAAATGGGACTGGGAAGTCCGGTATCCAGTTATTTATTTCTCATTTAATGATATAGGGTATAAAGAAATCGGCCTAAAGGAGGCCTTGATAAAAGCAATTGACGAAAATGCACGTCTCCATGGATTAGAACTAAATGAAGAAAGCCTTTCTCAGCGGTTTAAAGAATTGATTCAAGGTCTTGGAAAAAAGCAAAAGGTAGTAATATTGATTGATGAATACGATAAACCCATCATTGATTACATTGAAAATCCATCCGAATCAACTTCCAATAGAGCTGTTCTCAGAAACTTCTTTTCTGTATTAAAAAGCTCCGATGGATTTATAAAGTTCTTTTTTCTTACAGGCGTTTCCAAATTTAGTAAAGTATCCATTTTTTCCGATCTGAATAATCTTAGGGACATCACTTTATCCAGGCAGTACAATAATTTGGCGGGCTACACCCATCATGAATTAATTCATTATTTTAAAGAACGGCTCGAGTTACTTGCCAGAGAAATGGAGATAACACCCGATCAACTCCTTGAAAAAGTCAGAAACTGGTATAATGGTTATTCCTGGACGGGCAAAGATCGGATGTATAATCCCTTTTCCATACTCAACTTTTTCGAAGGGGGCCAATTTCAAAATTTCTGGTTTTCAACAGGCACCCCAACTTTCTTAGTAAAATTACTACAGAAGGGAAATTATTATCGCCTAGAAGATCAGGAGGTGGGAAGCGTTTTGCTTGATTTTTTTGATGTAGAAGATCCGGATTACAGAAGCTTGCTATTTCAGACAGGCTATTTAACGATCAAGGAACAACCGTTTCCTGAATTATACGTACTTACTTATCCCAATCACGAAGTTAAAATTTCCTTGTTGCAATATATGGTTGGAGCCTTTAGCTTTAAATCAGAAGGAGACTCTTTCCCAATGGCCTTAAAGCTTAGAAAAGCACTTCTTGAAGGAAATACAGCATCTTTTGTTTCGGTTCTCAACAGCTTATTCGCCTCTAATCCGGAAAAGATCTTTCGGCAACGCAATGAAGCGGCTTATCATGCCGTGGTTTTTACTTCCCTCAAACTCATGGGCTTTTACATCGATTGTGAAGTCTCAGTAGGCGATGGAATTGTGGATGCCATTATTAAAACCGATTCCCGCATTTACGTCATTGAATTCAAATACGATAAAACCCCCGAAGAGGCCATCCGACAAATTCGTGAAAAAAACTACGCCGAGCCTTATCGGCATGATGGGCGCGAAATCGTATTGTTAGGAGTGGCCTTTGGGAAAGAAGAA